>NZ_JBHVPH010000002.1:0-87324 GCF_042887425.1 Kitasatospora sp. NPDC057940 | reverse complement strand
TCGCTCAGGGCACTGGTCGGGTTCATGGGGATGATTCTCGCCCGGAGGCGGGCGGGCGGGGGGGGGGCGGCCGGGGGCGGGGCGGGGCCCCCCCCCCCGCCACCGGTCAGCCGAGGTCCCGGAACGACGGTCCGCACGGGCCGTCGACACGGGAAGGACCCGTCGACACGAGAAGGGGATGAGTCGAGCATGCGGCACGTCTGGCTGGAAGCACCGCTGCCCCGGGACCGGTGCGCGGCGGCCGCCGGAGCCGACGGGCTCCTGGGCTCCTTCGACTGCCGGGTCTGGCAGCGCGGACCCTACGGCGGGGTCGGCGAGTTCGTCCGCCGTCTCGTCCTCGACCAGGGGCAATCCCCGCTGGTGGTCCGGCACCAGGTCGAACTCATCTGCGCGGTGAGGGACTTGAGGCCGGCGATGCCGTGGGCCACCGAGGCGGTCGCGGCCCTCGACGTCGCGGACGTCCAGATCAGGTTCCACTCGGCCCGGCGCACCCGCCATCTTGCCTACGGGATAGCCGAGTTCGTCGCAGCCTGGTCGGAGGGGCGCCGGTCGCCGGCCGCCGTCGTGCTCGACCGGGTGGACCAGGCGGACGCCACCACCGTCGAACTCGTCGACACCCTGCTACGACGTGTCGACCCGTCCCGGCTGAGGCTGTACGTCGGCGGCGCCTCGCTGCCCGCCGCGCTGGAGGAGGCCGTCGCCGAGTACGCCCGGCCCCTCACCGTCGCCCCGTCCCGACCGGCCACCGAGCACGCCACCGCGCTCCATGACCCCAGCCCGCTCCACGACCCCGCCACGGTCCACGACGCCACCGCGCACCACGACCCCGCCTGGCACGACGAGCGCGCCGACGAACTGGCCGCGACCGGCGAGTGGTCCTGGCAGCTGGGCGCGATCCCCTACCACCGCGAGCGCGGCACCCGCCCGGCCGCCGACGGCGTCGAAGCGCTGCGCACCGCGCTCGGACTGGCCCTGCACAGCGGCTTCTACGAGCACGCCGTCCGGCTCGCCGGGCGCGGCCTGCCGCTGGTCACCCCGGCGGGGGACACCCGGAACTGGTGGGCCTTCACCACCATGCTGGCCACCGCCCTGACCGCCCTGGACCGCCCGGCCGAGGCGCTCGCGCTCTACGACCACGCCCGGCAGGTCACCGACGAGCCGAGGATCCACCTGTCCGCGGCCTACTCCACCGCCATGCTCCACGCCCGCCACCTCCCGGCGCCCGCCCGGGACCTCACCGCCGCCCGCACCTGGCTGGACCGCGCCCTCACCCTCGCCGGACAGCTCGACGACCCGCGCGAACGCACCGTCACCACCGTGTTCCACCGCCAGGGCCTGGCCCTGCTGGACAGCCGTGCCGGCGACCACAGGGCGGCACTGCGGACGGTCGAGGACGGTATCGCGAAGCTCGCCGAGGCCCTGGCGCCCGGCGAGCGCCCCCAGGACCGCGCCCGGCTGGTGCACAACCGGGCCCAGCTGCACCTCGCGCTGGGCGATCCGGCCCGGGCGCTCGCCGACCTCGACACGGTGATCGCGCAGGACCCGCAGAACGCGGAGTACTACGTCGACCGGGCCGCCCTCCACCGGGCCACCGGACGGCCGGACGACGCGATCGCCGACTACGACACCGCGATCCGCCTCGGCCCGCATCTCCCCGAGGCGTACTACAACCGCGCCGAGACCCACACCGACCTGGGCCGGCCGGATGCGGCCCTGGCCGACCTGGACCGGACCCTGCGCATCGCCCCCGACCACCTCGACGCACTGGTCAACCGGGCCGGCCTGTACCTGGACGACGGTGAACTCGACCTCGCCGAACGCGACGCACGCGCGGGCCTGGGCCTGTCGCCGGGCCAGCCGCACCTGCTCTGCGTGCTCGGCCTGGTCGAGTCCGAACGCGGCCGGCTCCCCGAGGCCGAGGCCCTGCTCACCCGGGCCGTCGAACTCGCCCCCGACCTGCCGACCGCCTGGGCCAACCGCGCGACGATCCGCTTCGAACGCGGCGACACCGCCGGCGCCATCGCCGATCTGGACCGCGCCATCACCCTGGGCCCCGATCCCGTCGCCCTCTACAACCGGGGGCTGGCCCACCGCGAGCTCGGCAACCGGGCCGCCGCCGTCGAGGACTTCACCCGCGCACTCGCCGCCGACCCCGGCCCGGACCTCGAACTGCGCGCCGAGCTGCTCCGGGACCTGGCCTCCTGCACCTCGCCCGCGCCGGGCTCTCCCCTCCCGGCCCCCGGACCGGCCCAGGGCGATCCCCCCTGCCACTGACCGCCGCCCCCGCAGTACGGCCACGAGTTCACCCACGGACACGGCACGCGTCGCTGTCCCTGCCGCTGCCGCTGCCACGGCCGGACCGTGGCAGCGGGACCGGGAGAACCCGCCGGACGCCGCACGGTTCTGCGGCACGGCCTCCGGGGCACGATCGTCACATGCGAATCCTCGTTCTCGGCGGGTCGGTGTTCCTCGGCCGCGCCTTCGTCACGGAGGCCCTGGCCCGGGGCCACGAGGTCACCGTGTTCAACCGCGGCCGTTCCGGACCCGACCTGCCGGGCACCGAGACGGTGCGCGGCGACCGCCACAACGCCGGTGACCTGGCCGCGCTGGTCGAGCGGGCGCCGGGCCCCGACCGGGCCTGGGAGGCGGTGATCGACACCAGCGGCCAGCAGCCGCACGCCGTCGCCACCTCGGCCCGGTTGCTGCGCGAGCACGCGAGCCACTACGTCTTCGTCTCCTCGGTCCACGCCTTCGCCCGATGGCCCGACCGGCCGGTCGACGAGAACTCGCCGCTGCACGACTGCCCGGCCGACTCGCCGCCCGGTCTGCCGTTCAGCACCGCGCTCAAGGCGGGCTGCGAGCGGGCGGTGCTCGAACAGTTCGGCGCCGAGCGATCGACCGTCCTCAACTGCGGTCTGCTGATAGGCCCGTACGAGAGCATCGGGCGGCTGCCCTGGTGGTTGGAGCGGACGGCGCGCGGTGGGCGCGTGCTGGCACCCGGCAGGCCGGACCTGCCGATCCAGCTGGTCGATGCCCGGGACTTCGCCGCCTTCGGGCTGGACCTGGGGGAACGCGGCGTCGGCGGACGGTTCGTGACCACCTCGCTGCCGGGGTCGAGCACCTACGGCGAACTGCTCACGTCCTGTGCGGCGGCCAGCGGTTCGAACGCCGAACTGGTCTGGGTGGAGGACCAACGGCTGCGCGCGGCCGGCGTCCGGCCGTGGAGCGAACTCCCTCTCTGGTACCCGGAGTTCGATGACAACGGGAGCGCGAGCGCGATCTGGCAGGCGGACTCCCGGGCAGCCGCGGCGGCTGGGCTGCGCTGTCGCCCGCTCGCCGAGACGGTGCGTGACACCTGGGCCTGGCTACAGGAACGCGGCCCGCGCGAGGAGCCCTACACCCAGGGTCTACAGGGCGACGCGCTCGGCATCGATCCGCAGAAGGAGCGCCGGATCCTGGCGGGTGAACTCTGACGACCGTGCGCGGGCGTCTCGCCATTCCGACCGACGGCCGATCGGTTCAGGACATCGCCGCGCACGTCCTCCGGACCGCCGCCTGGTAGCCGGGGGACGGGGGGCCTGCCGGAGCTGCCGCTCGAAGGCCGCGCCCGGCGCCGAGCACGGACGCCCGGCGCCGAGCACGGACACCCGGTGCCGAACACGGACACCGGGCACCCCGCTACGGCGCCGGCAGGACCGTCCGGCGCCCCGAGGCCCGCGAGGGCATCGGCGGGCCCGGACGGTCCTGGCGGATGGGGAACGAGCGGACGGAGAACGCGCTCAGTTCGGGCAGATGCCGCGGGCGTAGTCGACCGTGGCGGCGGCCTGCGAGTAGCGCCACTCGGGTGCCAGCAGGTTCGTGTCGAGCTGGGCGGCCGCGTCCGGGCTCTCCACCAGGTAGCCGAAGTCCTGCAGCCAGGCGGGGTAGAGGTTCTTCGAGCCGACGAAGAACGCCGAGCCGTCGACCGCGACGACCTTGTGGTGCAGCGCGTACGGGTGGCCGTCGGCCCAGGTCGCGGTCGGCGCCGCGCGGAAGGAGGCGAGCTGGAGGTTGCGGCACATGGTGGCCTTCGCACCCGCCGCGTCGCCGGTCCGGGCCGCCAGCCGGGCCTGGAGCGCGTCGCTGACCTCCGAGAGGGACTTGATCTGCGAGTAGCCGCCGCTGCCGACCGTGCCGCGGTTGGCCGGGTCGCTCACCACGATGCGCACCTTGACGTCGGCGGCGAGCTTGGCGGCGAGCAGGTCGTAGAGGCGAAGGTCGTAGCGCGGGAGCGGCGGGCAGGTGCCGTTCAGGTCCTGCTGGGAGATCTCGATGTGGCTGGTGGCGCCGGCCACCAGGGCCCGGAGCGCGCTCTCCTCGGGGTTGACCGTCTCGTAGTCGCGGTCGCCGTTGGTGTTGTCGTGCAGGGCGACCGGGCCGCACTTGGCGTCGGCGGCGGCCGGCAGGTCCGGCTGGTAGGTGGAGGCCGGGTCCGAGCTCCGGATGCCGACGCCCAGGCCGCCGATGGCGATCACCGGCAGGTTGCCGGTGGCCGGCACCGGTCCGGGGTTGGCGTCCTTCTCCAGGTTCGGCAGGCAGGGCGCGCCGTTGCTGGAGGCGAACCAGGCGCTCGACAGCACTCCGGTGTTCTTGCAGGTCCAGCCCCACAGGGTGTCGAGGTAGGAGCCGGCCGAGGCGGCGGCGGGGCCGGTCAGCGCGAGGTCGACGTCGGACACCGGGTGGGTGGTGTCGAGGTAGTCGTCCTTCCAGTTGTTGATGCCGCCGGTGATCACGCTGCGGCCGTCCACCACCAGCAGCTTGGAGTGGTTCCAGGACAGGGCGGTCCTCGACGTGGTCATCGAGGCGACGTTCAGCGTGACGCCGGCGGCGGCGGCCGGGCCGAGCCGGGCCAGCAGGTCGTCCCGGTAACTGGTCGGCAGCGCGGTGATGTTGTAGAGCGGGGCGGCCCCCACCAGGACCCGTACGGTCAGCTTGTTGCCCGCCGCCACCGAGGCCTTCAGGCCCGCGACGATCGCGTCCTGGAACGCGCCGTTGGGGAACGGCGCGAGGGTGGAGATGTCGACGGTGCGGGTCGCGCCGGCGATGTTCGCCGTCATCTTGGCCAGCAGCTTGTCGCTGCCGGCCCGGTCGGTGCAGTTCGGGTCGCCCCAGCAGTTCGGGGTCTGGAGCAGCCAGCCGGCCGGGTCGCCGGCGGGGGCGTCCAGGTTGTTGCCGCCGGTGCGCTGCCAGACCGTTCCCTCCAGGCCGGGCGAGACCTGACGCAGCGTCTGCTCGACGGCGTCCAGGTGCGGGGTGCCGGTGGCGGCGGGCGCCGCCGGGGCGGGTATCCGCGGGTCGGCGGAGGCGGAGGTGGAGGTGGAGGTGGAGGTGGAGGTGGAGGTGGCGGCGAAGGCGGGGGCGGCGGGCAGTGCTGCCAGCGCCGTGCCGAGGGTGAGGGCGGCGGTGAGCGTGGTGCGGGCGGAGCGGCCGAGGCGGGGGGACGGGCGGAGGGGCGGGCGACGGAGCACGGGCAATCCTTCAAGAAGTGGCAATGTTCACCTGAAAGGCCCCTTAAAAATACCTGATAGTAACTTGAAGATGTGTCAGGGGCCTGTCGAGATCCGCCCGCTGGGGCTGACGGCCCGGCTGTGACGAGATCGCTCGTCGTCGGCAGGTGTCCGGAGGCGGGGAAGAATTTCTTTCCGATCGCCTGCAACCTTCGGCCGGGCTCCACGTCTATGACAGTGAGAAGCGGGGCCGTGATCGCCCCCCGGCCGCACACACACCTGCTGCGGCCCGCTCGACATCAGCCATTCAGCCATTCAGTCATCAGCGCGCTGCTGCGGCATGCCCGCAGAACGGTTTCAGGGGAGAACTGTGTCCACCGTCGTTCATGTTCGTCGTACCCGTCGTGCCATCGCCGTCGCCGCCGCCCTCGGCGTAGCCGCCGTCTGCGGATCGGTCGTGGCCGCCGCTCCGGTGGCCTTCGCGGGAGAGCCGTCGCACACCTCGCTCTCCGTCCAGGCCCCGGCCTCGGTCGGATTCGCCGGCGGGCCGGTCGAGTTCACCGAGGACATCACCAACTCGGGTCAGGAGAGCACCGGTTACCACCTGGAGCTGCAGACCGTCACCGCCGTCGGAACGCCGCCGGACGCGATCGTCATCGACTACAGGGACCCGGCCGACGGCACGTGGAAGTCGGTGCCGCTGGTGATGACCGGCACCTCCGGAGGCGTCGTGCACGACGGGACGGTGTCCGGGCTCACCGTCCCGGCCGGGCGGACCCTCAGGGTCGACCTGCGGATCGGCGCGCCGATGGGCCTGCCCCACGACGGCGCCACCAACGGCGGCTTCCAGTCCATCGCCCTGCATTCCGCCGTCGTCGCCGACCCCCACGAGCCGGCGCAGGCCGAGGTGACCAGCACGATCAAGGTCACCTCGATCACGAGCTCGCTCGACCACGTGCCCGCCACCGCCGTCGCGGGCGGCACGCCGGTCGAGTTCGACGCCACCCTCGACAACCCCACGCCGTCCGACTACACCAACCTCGGCAACGTCCTGTTCGTGGACCGGCACGCGACCGTGCAGGTGCGTACGGCGGACGGGGCCTGGCGGACGCTGGACAAGGTGGCCGGAATCGCGCCGGACGACCCCTTCGGCGTGTACCTCCAGGGCCGTGACTCCAGCCTCCGGTCGGGTGCCAAGGCCGTCGCCCGGGTGCGGGTGTCGTACGACGCGAAGACTCCGGCGGGCACCACCACGCTCGGCCCGTGCGTGTTCGTCAACGAGGGCCAGCCGTTCCGGGGAACCACGAACTGCGGTACCCGCTCGACGATTCAGGTCCTGCCCGCCGCCACGAAGACGCCCGCGCCGCGCCCGTCCTCCTCGGCCCCGTCGGCCCCGTCGGTCCCGGCCGGCGCCGCCGTGCCGGTCTCCGCGTCCTCCCCGAGCGCCCCGAGCACCCTGAGCGCCGCCCCGAGCACCCCGGCTCCGGCGGACCCGTCCACCACCTCCACCGCGCCGTCCACCCAGCAGGTCCGCGCCGCCGAGGCCGCACAGCCTGCCGCGCCGTCGCCCGTCCAGCTCGCCTCCACCGGGGCCGACCACACCGCGGGCCTCGCCTTCGGCGGCCTCGCCCTGACGGCCGCCGGGGCCTGCGCCCTCTGGCTGCGCCGGGTGCTGCGCCGGGCCTGAGTGCGCACGGCGAAGCCGAACGCCAAGGAGCCCGCCACCCTCCCCGGGCGGCGGGCTCCAGCCACCAGCGGCACGTCGGGCGCACAGTGTCATCGCCGGCCAGGCACGGTCCCCGCCCGCCCCGCGTCCCCGCCCGCCCCGCGTCCCCGCCCGCCCCGCGTCCTCGTCCGCCCCGCACCCCGCGACCCGCATCCCCGGAAATCCGGTGGGAGGCGCCTGTCGCGGCAGGCCAGAATGGTCGCATGCCGCACGAAGTCGAACAGTTGCTCGCCGACCTTGACCTCCTCCCTCACCCGGAGCGTCAACGGCTCGTCGCCCGCAGGGCCTGGGAGCTCGCCGTCGACGGCGAACTCCCGGGGCTGCTGTCCGACCTGGAACGCTCCGGTCCGTACGGCCGACGGCTGGCCGCGCTCGCCGCGTCCGCCGGCCGCGCCACCGACTTCCTCTCCGAGCGGCTGACCGACCCCGACCCGGTGGTCCGCGGGTACGCCCTGCGCGCCGCCCGCACCCAGGGCATCCCGGACGAGGCGATCGAGGCGGCCTTCACCGGCGCCTCCTGCACCCTGCGCCGGCAGCTGGCCCGGGTCGTCCGGCACGGCCGCCGGCACCGGCTCGCCGAGCGACTGGTGGGCCGCCTGCGCGCCGAGTGGGGCGATGCCGAGGCCGCCCGGCTGCTCTCCGCCTGCAGCCCCGCCTTCGTCGGGCGGACCCTGCCCGACCTCGCGCACGCCCTACCGCTCGCACCCCTCGCCGCGCGTTTCCCGGACGAGGTCCTGGACCACCTGGAGCGGCTCCTCGCCGAGCACCCCGAGACGCTGAGGCTCGGGCAGTGGCCTGCCCTCGCCGACGTCCTCGGCGCCACCGTGCGGGCCCGCCCCGAACGGGTCCTCGATCTGCTGGAGTGGTTCGGCCCCGATGTCCCGCTGCGCCGTGACCATCTGCCACCGCTGGTCGCCACGGACGCCGAACGCACCGTCCGCCTCCTCGCCGACCCGCGGCGCGGCGCGGTCGGGCCGTACACCACGCCCCCGACGAGCGGCACGCTGCGCCGGCTGGTGCGCGCCGACCCGCCCTCGCTCCCCGCCCTGGGCCGCCACTGGCTGGCCGCACCCCGCTGCTTCGCCGCCCTGTTGCGTGCTCTCCCCCCGGGCCGGCGCGACGCGTTCCTCGACCTCGTGTACGCCGGAGCCCTCCCCCGGGAGGCCGAACTCTCCTTCCTGCTACCGCTGTTCCCGCACGCCCGCCGCCACGCCGAGGCGCGCCGGCAGGTCGCCGCGCGCCGCGCGGAGGGCCGCCCCTGGGCCCGGATCGCCCCCGCCCTGGCGTACCTGCCCACCGAGGAGGCCCAGCCGGAGCTGCGGGCCGCTCTCTCCCGCCCGGACGCCGACGACCGGTCCGCCGCCTGGACGGCCCTGTTCGCCAACGCGGCGGCTTCGGACGACGGGGCTGTCGTCCAGGACACGCTCGCTCTGCTGCCGCGGCTGCGCAACGAGCAGGACCCGGTGCGCTGCGCGGCGCTGACCGCGCTCGTCCAGGTGCCCGCCCGGCTGCTGACCCGGGCGGCGGTGCCGCTCCTCGACGTCTGCGTCCAGGACGCGGTCGACGCCCGTGACTGCTCGTACGCCACCCGCGCCGCCCTGCAGAAGCTGGTCGCCGAGGTGCTGCGCGAGCACGCCGTCGCCGACGGGACCGAACTGGTCGAGTGGGCGCTGCGGAGCCTGCGCAGGATCGCCGGGCAGACCGGCACGGTCGAACTCGGCCGACTGGAGCACCGGCTGCGGCGGGGCCAGGAGCACGCCGTGTTCGCGACCTTGCGGCCGTGGCTGGACACCATGGCCGACACCGCGGAGTACTGGCTGCTGTTCACCCTGGCCCGTTCGCTCGGCCGACGGGCCCGCGGCGTCCCGGCGCTGCAGGAACTCCTGCTGCACGCCCTCCGGTTCGGGTCGGACGGCGCGTTCGGCACGGCCGCCGCCCTGTGGCTGGACGACCCGCGCACCCGCGGCGCCCGGGTCGCCGAGATCCTCGAACTCGAGCCCTCCGCCGCCGTCCTGTCACCGGTGGAGGAGGTGCTGGTCGAGCGGCGCACCGACCTGCTCGACCCGCTGCTCGCCCCCCTGCCGCCGTACGGGCGGTTCCTCAGGAGGTCGCAGCGGGCGACCCTGCCGCCGACCCGGTCGGCGAGCCGCTGGACACCGCGCCAGTGGCGGGCCGCCGCCCGCCTCGCCGCCACGGCGGCGAGCGATCCCACTCTGCCGCTGCACGGGCGTGCCGCGGCCGTCCACGCCGCCGCCGCGATCCCGCAGTACGGCGAGGCGGTCGTCCGCGCCCAGCTGGACTCCGCCGAGGTGGTGCTCGCCGAGGCGGCGCTCGCCGCGCTGGCCTGGACGGACCGGCCCGCCGACGCGCTGCGCGATCTGCTGGCCCACGCGGGCGGCGATCGCGCCCGGGTCGCGGTGTACGCGGCCACCCGGGCCGCCCGGTTCGTCCCGCCGGGCGAGCTCGCCGAGCGGCTCGGCGAGCTGCTGTCCCAGGTGCGGGGCAGCAAGGTGACCAGCCGCAAGGAGGCCGTGCGGCTGGCCGCCGAGCACCTGCCGCCGTCGGCCGCCGCCGACCTGCTCGTCGCCGCGTACCGTGCCGAAGGCCAACACCACGACGTGCGCGCCGCGGCGGTCGCCTTCGCGACCGGCCTGCTGGACGCCGAACCCGTCTGGGGACTGCTCGCCGACGCCGCCGGGCAGGCTCCGCCGTCCGTGCGCCGCGCCGTACTGCGGGCCGACCCGGGGCACCTGCCCGAGACCCACCGGGCCCGCTACGCCCGGCTGGTGGCCTCCGTCGCCGCCGCGCCGGACCCGGAGGTCGCCGCACCCGCCCTCGCCGCGCTGCCGCGGTGGGCGGTCTGGGCCCCGGAGACCGCGGACACGGCCCGGCGGGCCGTCACCGACCCGGCCAACCGGGGCGGCTGGCAGCAGGCGGCGGGCGCCGTCCGCGCGCTCGCCGCCTCCGGGCTGCCGCACCCGCTCGGCGGCGCGGCCCCTGGCAGCCTGCTGCACCGCACCCTCGCCGAACTCGCCGCCGCCGCACGGACGGACGACCTCGACGCCGGGGACGACCGGGACCTGCCGGCCCGCCGGAGGCTGGCCCACCTCACCGACCTCCCGGCCGACGACCGCCACCGGCCGTTGCTGGCCGGCGCCGCCGACCTGCTCGCGGACGAACCCGACCTGGCGGGCATCAGGGCGGCCGCGCTGCGCCGGCTGGTGGACCCCACGGCCGGGCCGCAGGCGCTGGCGGCCGCGCTCGGCACGCTCGCCGACGCCCACCGGGACCGGCCGGCGGCGGCCGCGCTCACCGCGCTGGCGCTGTCGCGGGAACACGCCTCGGGCCCGCTGCCGCCGCCCGGGACGATCGATGTGCTGGCCCGGACCGCGCGGCGGGAGGGGGACACCGGCGCCGCTGCCGGACTGTTCGCCACGGCGCTGACGGAGGCCTTCGGGGACCGCCTCGGCTGGCCCCAGGAGTGGCGGGCCCTGTTGCGCGGGCTGCGTGGCCACCCCTCGGCGGACGTCCGCGAGCGCGCCCTCGCCGTCGTCACACACCGGGAGTGACCTGCTGCACGCACCGGGAGTGACCTGAGGCCGCGCCGTCCGGCGCGCGGCGCCTCGACAAGGCGGGCGGCCCCGTTCCTCGGGAACGGGGCCGCCCGGGTGAGCCGGTCAGCGTCAGTCGCAGTACGGCAGGGACTCCTGGCTGCTGTCGTAGCTTCCGTTGGAGAAGTTCCACGTGACGGTCTGACCGTTGCAGTTGTGGCCACCGGCGGTGAAGTTCCAGTTGCCGTGGTAGAGACGGGTGTTCGACACGCCGGTCACCGGGATGGATCCGGAGTCCCACCACCACGAGCCGACGTTCGGCTGGGGCGAGCCCGTGTTCGAGTTGTAGTTCGAGCTGGACTTCACGTCGATCAGGCCGCCGTGCCAGTTGCCGTTGACGTAGTTGGTGTTCCACAGGTTGATCTCGGTGTAGGCCTGCTTGCTGCAGGAGTTCCACGCGAGGTAGGCCCGACCGATCGACTGGCCGCCGGCCACGATGGTGCGGGCAGGTCCGAGCACCTGGCCGCAGTCGGCCGTGCCGGCGGTTCCCGCGGCGGCGGTTCCCGCTCCGACCGTGGCGAACGCGAGGCTGCCCGCGATGACGGTGAGCACAGCCGAGGCGGCGCGCAGACGCGTGCTGATCCGCATGACTCTCCTTGGGAAGAGCTTCGAGGTGACTGTGGGTCACCCATTGGCACCAATGCTTCCACCGGAAGCGCACGCGGTCCATACGGATGACGTCAAGGGTCCGCTGGGACGGGTTCACCCGGATGCTGCGACGAGGATGGCACCGGGCCGGAGCGCCGGGACGCAGAGTAGATAGTCCGATAATCATGGCGCGAAAGGGGCGTGGCAGTGTGCGCAAGAGCCGGAGCGGGCCTCAGGGTGGGATCCGTCCTGGGCGGGCTGATGTTGACGGCGTGTTCGACCTCCGCCCCGCATGCCGTGGACGGCAGCGGCGCAGAGCCCCGCGGCGGTGCGGTGGTCATCGCGGCTGATCAGGAGGCCGGGCGGGCCCCCGTGCCGGCTGGTCCGCCGCCCGCTGCGGCCGACCCGGGGCCCGGGCAGGCCGACCAGGGGGCCGGGCAGGCCGGCGTTCGGGGCAGTGCGCTGATCGTCGCGGTCGATCAGGCGTCCCGGCAGGTTCTCGTCCTGGACGGCCAGGCGGCGCGGGAGTCCGGACCCGAGGCAGGATCGGAGGTCGGACCCGAGGCCGACCAGTTACCGGTGGTGTGGTCGTGGACCGCTGACGGCGACGATCGGCTGGCCGACCTGGAGCCGGCCCGCAGCTGGGCCAGGCCCACCGAGGCCAGGGACGTGGTGCTCGACGGTGAAGGCTCCCTCCTGGTCACCGCCTCGGGCGGCCTGGCAGCCCTGGTCGACACGGCGACCGGCACACCGATCTGGGCCACGGACCTCGGCAGCTCCGTCAACCCCCACAGCGCGGAGCTCCTACCGGACGGCAACGTCGCCGTGGTCGCCAGCACCGCCGGCTGGGTGCGGCTGTACGCGGCCTCGGAGGGGCCCCGCAGCACCACCTACACCGAGCAGGAACTCGACGGGGCCCACGCCGTGCAGTGGGACGAGGGCGC
Source organism: Kitasatospora sp. NPDC057940 (assembly GCF_042887425.1). Lineage (NCBI taxonomy): Bacteria > Bacillati > Actinomycetota > Actinomycetes > Kitasatosporales > Streptomycetaceae > Kitasatospora > Kitasatospora sp. NPDC057940. The sequence goes on along the minus strand of NZ_JBHVPH010000002.1, from coordinate 74,969 downwards.
GGAGCTGCTCTGGGTGCTCGGGGACGACACCCTGCTGGCCCTTCGGGTCGGTGGCACGCCCGACATCCCGTCCCTCACCCCCGAACGCAGTGTCCCCCTTCCGGAAGTCGGGGGGCACGACCTCGCACCTGTGAGCTCCGCGCCGGGGACGTTCTGGGTCAGCACCGGCGACCGCCTGTGGCGCTACGACTCACACCTCGACCGCTTCGAAGCCGTCGGGCTGGGCGCGGAGGACTCGGCCCGCGGGATCAAGAGCGTGGGCAGTGAACCCGTCACCGGTCGCCTGCTCACCATCACGCCCGATCACGCCGGGTCCTGCTCCTGGTGCACCTCCGCCGTCACCTTCCACCACCCCGACGGGACGCTCGCGCTGGCCGGAACCGAGTTGTACAAGGCCCGCTGGTGGACCACACCGCTGCCAGGTCCGGGCCCGACGAACCGACCCCGGTAGCGCGTTCCTCCGACAGCCGCGGGCCGCGCCCGACGCGCCGGTCCGGCACACCGGTCCCGCGCCGGCGTGCCGCGCCTCGCCCGTGTCAGCGGGGGAGAACGGACTTCACCAGGTCGTTCGCCGAAATGAGCCCCAGCCCCGGGACGGCGTCCCGCAGCACCTTCACGGCCCGGACCATGTCCAGCGCGGGGTCGACGTCCGCCGCGGCCAGGATCCGGCTCGCCCACCGGCGGACACGCTCCTCGTCCGCCACGATCACCTGGCGATCCACCACGCGCAGGGCTGCCTCCAACCCGGGCCGCTCCGCCGCGCCCGCCGTCCGTATTTCCGCCAGGAGCTCGGCACGGACGTCGTCCAGGTCGTGCAGGACGACGATGGGGTGTGTGTCGTTGGTGAACACGTGAGTTCTCCGATCAGAGCACGAAGCAGAGCACGAAGTAGAGCAGGAAACAGCACAGGAAACAGCACAGGAAGCGCGCGACTGCTCGGTGGGTTCTCGTGTGGACCTGTCGCCGGCTCCCCGTGGATTCCAACCTAAACCACCATGCGAACCTCCCGCTGCCGCGCCAGTGGCAGACTCCCTCGCCACGGAAACGGCCGGACCATCCGCACCACCGCGAAGCCGGCCCGGCCGAACTGATGTCCCATCAGTCCGCACGTCCCCTATCCTCGCGTTTGAGGGGAGGCCAACGGACCGTCATGACCGCCTCCCACCTGCGCATACCGCCGCCGTCACCTTCGTCGACCACGTCGCCGACGTCCTGGGCGAGTCCTCCGCCGGCGATCAGCCCGCGACCCCGGGTGCCGGCGTTGCTGCCGCCAGACCGCCTCGCCGAGCCTCTGCGACCACCATGTACTGGAGATCCCGATGCCCGCCCCCGGACCGACGACCAACGCCCCACCGGTGAACGGGATACCGCCCGGGCGTCCGTTCTCGTGGCGATTCACCACCCCGTTGTTCGTCGGTTCGGCGCTCAACCCGATCAACAGCTCGCTGATCGCCACGGCCCTCGTACCGATCGCCCACGGACTCGGCGTGTCGATCGGGCGGACCGCCGCGCTGGTGACGGCCCTGTACCTGGCCAGCGCGATCGCCCAGCCCACCGCGGGCAAGGCCGCCGAGGTGTTCGGCCCACGGCGGGTGTTCCTGGCCGGAACCGGACTCGTCATCGTCGGAGGACTCATCGGCGGCGCCGCCGACAGTCTTCCGGTCCTCCTGATCAGCCGGGTGCTGATCGGGTTGGGCACCTCGTGCGCCTATCCGACGGCCATGCTGCTGATCCGTCGCCGCGCCGAGGACGCCGGTCTGGACAAGCCGCCGGGCGGAGTGCTGGGCGGCCTGCAGATCGCCGGCATCGCCACCGCCTCGCTCGGGCTGCCCCTGGGCGGTGTCCTGGTGGCCGCGCTGGGCTGGCGATCCGTGTTCCTCATCAACGTTCCGGTCGCACTCGTCGCGCTGGTCACGACAGTGGCCTGGGTCCCGCCCGACACCCCACCGCAAAGCCCACCGCACAGCCCGCCCGGCACCCCACCGCACACCCCACCGGACCGCCGCCGACGCGCCCGGGACATCGCGGCCGCCCTGGATGCCGTCGGCATCGCCGGGTTCGTCGCCGCGATGGTCACGCTGCTGCTGTTCCTGTTCGCCCTGCCCGACGCCCACTGGTACCTGCTGGCGATCTCCGCCGTGCTGTGGATCGCCCTGGTGCTGTGGGAGCTGCGAGCCGGCACCCCGTTCCTCGACCTGCGCCTGCTCGCCGGCAACCGGGCCCTGACCAGTACCTACCTTCGCTACGGCCTGGTCCTGGTCTGCGCGTACGTGGTGCTCTACGGCGTCACCCAGTGGGCCCAGAGTGTCCGGGGCCTGTCCGAGACCGAAGCCGGAATGCTCCTGTTGCCCATGACGCTCATGTCCGGCCTGGTGATCTCGCTCGTCTCCCGGCGCAACACGGTGCGCGGACCGGTCATGGCAGCGGCCCTGGCCTGCCTCGTCGGTTCCGCCGGCGTCCTGCTGCTCAGCACCTCGGGCTGGATCGGATGGATCGTGGTGGTCACGCTCGTCTTCGGCGTCGCCATGGGCACGTCCGGCGCGGGCAACCAGACCGCCCTCTACGAACACGCCCCCGCCGAACAACTCGGCACCGCCTCGGGCCTGCTGCGCACCTTCGGCTACCTCGGCTCGATCGCCGCTTCCGCGATCACCGGCATCGTCTTCCGCACCCACGTCTCCGACCGCGGCATGCACCTCATCGCCTGGATCATGGTCGGCGTCGGCGTGGTCCTGGTCCTGACGACCCTCGCCGACCGCATCCTGCGTACCCGGCCGGCCCCCTGAGCAGGTGTCTGTGGGGAGGACGCCGTCGGCCCGGTGACCTGCGAATGTGAATGGGGGAGTGGGTTCGACGCCTCTTTGCTGCGGGGGTGTTTCGTTCCCGTGTACATATGCCCAGATCACTGGCGTTGTGCACCAGTCGTACACAGACTCGCATCTGCACGATCGTGCACTCGGCTCTCGCCCCAGAAGGTTTCCACCTGCATGCGTACCTCCTCCAGACCCGACGTTCCCCAGGCGCACCCGCCGCACCTGGTGGGGAGGTGCCGTCCGTGCTCCGGTATGTGACACGCAGGGCGGCGGGCTGGTTCCTGGTGATTGCCATGGCCACCAACGCCACGTACTTCCTGGCCAGTTGGTTCCTCGACCCGCGCTCGAACTTCAAGGAACTGCGCCCGGTCCGTACCGAGGAGCAGATATCCCGGGCCCTGGCCCCCTACAACCTCGACCCGCACGAGCCGCTGCTCCACCGCTGGTGGGACTGGCTGACCGGCGTGGTCCTGCACTTCGACTGGGGCCGCTCCCCGGTCGGGGTCCAGGTGAACGGGGAGATCGGCTACCGCTCCCTCGTCAGCGCCGAACTGGTGATCGGCGCGACGGTCCTGTCGGTCGTCGTCGGTGTCGCCCTCGCGGTCCACACCGCCTCGCGCCAGTACGGCTGGAAGGACCGGGCCGCCCAGGCTCTCTCCATGGCGCTGTTCAACGTCCCGGTGTCCATCGCCGCCCTCGCCCTGGTGCTGGTGGCCATCTGGTTGAACGAGCAGGCCGGTTGGCACTTCCTGTACGTCGCGGGGGAGAACTCGCCCGGCGTGGAAGGGTTCTGGGCGACGGTCGGTGACCGGCTGCTGCACCTGATCCTGCCGACGCTGACGCTCACCCTGACGGGGTACGTGGGCTACCACCTCACCCAGCGCTCCCTGCTGCTGGACGTCATCGGCTCCGACTTCGTGCGCACCGCCCGGGCCACCGGGCTCACCCGTGCCCAGGCGATCCGCCGGCACGCCCTGCGCACCGCCCTGATCCCCACCGCACAGTCCGTGGCCTTCAGCATCCCGGCCGTCTTCACCGGCGCGGTCCTCACGGAGACCATCTTCGGCTGGAACGGCATGGGCCAGTACTTCATCCAGACCATCAGCAAGAACGACGTGCACGGCACCGTGGCGACCGCCGCCTTCGCCGCCGCCCTGACCGCGATCGGTGCGATCCTCGCGGACATCGCCACCGTCCTCCTCGACCCGAGAGTGCGGGTGAGCTGAGATGGGCACCCCTGTGAGCCCCGATGTGAGCCCCGATGTGCACGACGTGCACGACGTGCACGACGCGCACGACGTGCACGACGGGCAGTACCTGGGCCGGCACCGGCTCTACCTGCGGCGCTTCCTGCGCAACCGGATCGCCGTCGCCGGCGTGGTGATCTTCCTGCTGCTCGTGCTGTTCAGCGCGCTCGGCGACCTGTTCACCCCGTACGGCTACGCGGACGCCGACTTCTCGGCACTGACCCAGGCCCCCAGCGCCGAGCACTGGTTCGGCACCAACCAGGGCGGCAACGACGTCTACGCCGCCGCCGTGCACGGCCTCCAGCGTTCGCTGGCGATCGCGGTGAGCGTGTCCGTGCTGACCGTCGCCATCGCCGCGGTCGTGGGCGCGGGCGCGGCCTACTTCGGGGGCCGGGTGGAGAAGACCACCCTCGCCGTCATCCACTTCCTGCTGATCGTGCCCTCCTTCCTCATCCTCGCCCTGGTCTCGCACCGGCTGGCGGGCGACTGGCGGGTCCTCATCCTCGTGCTGACGGTGTTCGGCTGGATGTCCACCGCGCGCGTGGTCTGGTCGGTGTCCACGTCCCTGCGCGAACGCGACTACGTGCGCGCCGCGGAGTACATGGGCGTGCGCCCCCTGCGCATCGTGGTGCGCCACATCATCCCGAACCTGGGCTCCCTGCTCATCGTCAACCTCACCCTGGGCGTGGTCTCCACCGTGCTCAGCGAGACCGCCCTGTCCTTCCTGGGCTTCGGCGTGCAGACCCCGGACGTGTCGCTGGGCACGATGCTCGCCGACGGCGCGGGCACCATCACCAGCGCCCCCTGGCTCTTCGCCTTCCCCGCCGGGCTGACCGTCCTGCTCACCGTCTCGATGACCTTCGTCGGCGACGGCCTGCGCGACGCCCTCGACCCGACGTCCACCACCGGCGCGGCAGGAGGCCGACGATGACCCTCGCACCCGCCCACCGCACCGGGCCCGCGGCCGGCCCCCCGGCCGGGCCCACCGAGCCCGCACCCGTCCTGTCCGTACGCGACCTGAGCGTCTCCTTCCCCTCCGAGGCCGGACCGGTGGAGGCCGTGCGCGGCATCGGCTTCGACCTGCTGCCCGGGCGCACCCTGGGCATCGTCGGCGAGTCCGGCTCCGGCAAGTCCGCCACCGCCCTCGCCGTCATGGGCCTGCTGCCGCCCACCGCACGCCTCGGCGGCCGGATCCTGCTGGGCGGCCGCGACCTGGCGGCGATGGACGACAAGGCCCTCTCCCAGGTGCGCGGCAAGGACATCGGCATGGTCTTCCAGGACCCGATGTCCGCGCTCACACCCATCTTCAGCGTCGGCCGACTGCTCTCCCAGGCCCTGCGCGTGCACCGCGAACTGTCGAAGAAGGACGCGTGGGAGCAGGCGGTGGAACTGCTCGACCTGGTCGGCATCCCCGACCCGCGCGAACGCGCCAAGTCGTTCCCGCACGAGTTCTCCGGCGGCATGCGCCAACGCGTCGTCATCGCCCTGGCCATCGCCAACAAGCCCTCGGTCCTCGTCGCCGACGAGCCCACCACGGCGCTCGACGTCACCGTCCAGGCGCAGATCCTCGACGTGCTGCGCCTGGCCCAGCGCGAGACCGGCGCCGGCCTCGTCCTGATCACCCACGACCTGGGCGTGGTGGCCGGCCACGCCGACGACGTCGCCGTCATGTACGCCGGACGGATCGTCGAGCACGCGAGCGTCGACGAGCTCTTCCGCCGCCCCACGATGCCCTACACCGCCCGGCTGCTGGCCAGCGTCCCCACCGTGGACAGCGGCGTCGAACGGCCCCTGATCCCGGTCGGCGGCGAGCCGCCCTCCCTGGTCGGCCTGCCCGGCGGCTGCCCCTTCGCGCCCCGCTGCGCGGTGGCCCAGGACGTGTGCCGGACCACCGAACCGGACCTGACGGCACTGGACCCGAACGCACTTGATTTGACCGCACCGGACCCGACCGCACCGGGCGGGCAGCACGAACACGGCGGCCGCGTCGCCTGCCACCGCGCGCGGGAGATCGCCGACGGCACCCTCGACCCGGCCGGGCACGCCGCTGCCGTGCCGCCGGCCCGCGCCGGAGAACGGACCGCGGGCGAGGTGGTCCTGCGCGTGGAGGACCTGGTCAAGACCTTCCCCGTCACCAAGGGGGCCCTCCTCAAGCGCCGGGTGGGAACCCTGCACGCGGTCAACCACGTCAGCTTCGAACTGCGCGCGGGCGAGACCCTGGGCCTGGTGGGGGAGTCCGGCAGCGGCAAGACCACCACGCTGCGCGAGGTGCTGCGGCTGCGCGCCCCCGAGGGCGGCCGCATCGAGGTGGCCGGCACCGACGTCGCCACGCTGCGGTCGGCGGCCCAGGTGCGCGAGCTGCGCCGCGACGTCCAGATCGTCCTCCAGGACCCGACGGACGCCCTGGACCCCCGCCTGACCGTCTTCGACCTGCTGGCCGAACCGCTCCAGGCCGCCGGTGCCGACCGGACGGCCATCCGGTCCCGGGTCACCCGTCTGCTGGACCTGGTGGGCCTGGACCGCACCATGGGCGACCGCTTTCCCGCCGCCCTGTCCGGCGGCCAGCGCCAGCGCGTCGGCATCGCCCGCGCCCTGGCCCGTGAGCCGAAGCTGCTGGTCCTGGACGAACCGCTGTCCGCGCTGGACGTCTCCGTGCAGGCCGAGATCATCAACCTGCTCGCCCGGCTGAAGCGCGAACTGGGCCTGGCGTACCTGGTGGTGGCCCACGACCTGGCCGTGGTGCGCTACGTCTCCGACCGCATCGCGGTGATGTACCTCGGGCACATCGTCGAGTCCGGTGCCACCGAGGAGATCTTCGCCCGGCCCCGGCACCCGTACACCCAGGCCCTGCTCTCGGCGATCCCGGTGCCCGACCCGGAGCGCGAGCGCCACCGCGAGCGCGTCGTCCTCGCGGGCGAGCAGCCCAGTGCCACCCGGCTGCCGGAGGGCTGTGTGTTCGTCGACCGCTGCCCGCTGTACCGGGAGGCCGACGAGAGCGTACGGACCCGTTGCCGCACCGAGCGGCCGGCGACCGTCGGCGCCCCGGACGGCTCCGACCACCGGTACGCCTGCCACGCGGTCTGACACCCGCCCCGTCCCACCCCCCTTCTCACCGATTCCCACCAAGGACATCCCATGCGCCGGAAGCTCGCCCTGCCCCTCGCGCTCGCCGCGGCCGTCGCGGTCGCCGCCACCGCGTGCTCATCCCCGTCCTCGTCCTCCTCGTCCTCCTCCGGCGGATCCTCCGGCCCGAAGGCCGAGAACGCCGCCAAGGTCGCGTCCTCGGTCACCGACTACAACCCCCAGCCGTACGAGAACATCAAGGACGGCGGCACCTACACCACCGCGGGCACCTTCGACGAGCAGGGCAACCCCTTCAACGTCAACGGCACCCTGAACGCCTCGCGGATCTGGGCCTGGTACAACGCCCACGCCATCACCTACTCGCCCACCGGCGAGGTCCAGTACAACCCGGACTACTACAGCGACGTGAAGGTCTCGGTCGAGGGCGGCGACCAGAAGGTCGTCATCACCCTCAACCCCAAGGCCGTCTTCAACGACGGCACCCCCATCGACTGGCGGGCCATCGAGGCCACCTGGAAGGCCAACAACGGCTCGGACAAGGACTACGCGGCCTCCTCCACCGACGGCTACGACCGCATCACCTCCGTCACCCGGGGCGCCGACGACAAGCAGGCGGTCATCGCCTTCAAGGGCGTCAACGCCTCCTGGTCCGCGCTGTTCACCACCTTCCTGCACCCCCAGGCCGCCACCGTCGACAACTTCAACAAGGCGTACGTCAAGACGGCCCACCCCGAATGGGGCACCGGACCGTACACCGTGGGCACCTGGGACGACCACTCCGGCAACATCACCTTCGTGCGCAACCCCAACTGGTGGGGCCGGCCGGGCAAGCTCGACAAGCGCGTCTACGTCAACCTGGAGAGCGCCGCCTCGATCAACGCCTTCAAGAACGGCGAACTCGACTACGCCCCCGTCGGGACCGCGGAGAACCTCAAGCAGGTGAAGACGGTCAAGGACGCCGAGATCCGCAGCGGCGGCAGCCCCTTCGAGTACGCGCTGTACCTCAACGCCAAGTCCCCGTTCCTCGGTGACGTCCAGGTCCGCAAGGCGGTGCAGGAGAGCATCGACCGTCCGCAGATCACGAAGATCCGGTTCCAGGGCCTCGACTACACGGAGCCGCTGCCCGGCTCGGCGGTGCTCTACAGCTTCCAGCAGGGCTACCAGGACAACGTCGCCGCTGTTCTGAAGTACGACCCGCAGGAGGCGCGGAAGACCCTGGACGCGGCCGGCTGGAAGCCCGGAGCCGACGGCATCCGCGCCAAGGACGGCAAGCAACTCGAGCTCGGCTACACCGTGCTCGGCGACGACCCCATCGAGAAGGCCACCGCCGGAGCGCTCACCGCGATGCTCAAGGCCGTCGGCGTGAAGGTGAACGTCAACAAGGTCTCCGAGAACGACTTCTCCAAGGTGCTCAGCGACCGCCGCTTCGACCTGTTCATCTCCGGCAACCGCTCGACGGACCCCTTCGGCGCGCGGTACCTGTGCGACTTCTACTGCTCGGACCGTGACTCCAACATCACCGGAGCCGGAACTCCCGAGCTGGACAAGGAGATCCGCGCCACCGGTGAGATCGCCGACCTCGGCCAGCAGGTCGCGGCCGTCAACAAGGTCGAGCAGAAGGCCCTCCAGCAGTACGCCTTCCTGCCGCTCTACAGTGGCCCCTCCACCTACGGCATCAGGAAGGGCCTCGCCAACGTCGGTGCCACCATCTTCTACAGCCCGCTGCCCGAGACCATCGGCTGGCAGAAGTAGCACCGCTGTTCCGGCGACGCGGCGGATCGCCGCCACCTGCCGGTGAACAGCCATGAGTTCGTGTCGGATGGTTCAGGACCGGACAACAACGGCCGGGTCCCCACGTCCGTCGACGTGGGGACCCGGCCATCTGCGCATCGGCGGACACCCGCTGCCCCGTCTGGGGGTGTGGGCGCGGGTGTGTGTGGCGCTCCGCCGGCCGGCATGAGGTGTGCCGACCGGCGGAGGAGGGTGATCAGGCCTGCGAGCGGCGGCGCGAGGCGACGACCGCGCCGGCGCCCAGCACGACGGCCGCGCCGGCGGCGGCGCCGAGCTGCCCGAGCGGGGCGGTCGAACCGGTGGCGGCCAGCGAGCCACCGGCGGCACCCCGGCCGTCCGTGGTGGCAGCGGTGGCCGTCGTCGTGGTGGTCGTCGTGCCGCCGGCGGCCGGGACGGGGGCGACCGTGGCGTCGGGGGCCACGGCGGTGACCGCCTGGGTGGTGCCGGAGCCGCCCCGCGAGCTGTCCTTGGCGGTTTCGGCCGTGGTCTTCGCGGCGGCCTCGTCCTTGGCCCGGGCGGTGAACTGGCCCTCCTTCAGGAAGGCCCGGACGTCCGCGACGCCGCCGTCGAGCGCGGCGAGGCCGGCCTTGCGGACCTCGGGCCCCCCGGCCTCGACGAGCTGCGAGACACGGATCCGGTCGTCGCTCGCCCGCAGCGGCTCCAACTGCGTCTTCAGGAAGTTCTCGACGTCCGCCGCGCTGCCGGCGAGCGCCTTCTCGGCCGCCTCCCGGATGTGGCGGCCGGTGCCCGCGTCGGCGAGGACGTCCTGGACCTTGGCGCGGTTCTCGTCCTCCGCCCGGGCGACGTACTGGCCGGTCTTCAGGAAGGCGCGGACGTCCTCGATGGTGCCGGACATCGCGGCGTTGGCGGCCTTCTTCACCGCCGGGCCGCCGTTGGACATGATCTGGCTGAGCAGGACCCGGTCGTCGTGCTCGGCGGCCGTCTTCAGCCCCGTGTTGAGGAAGCGCTCGACATCCGCGGCGGTTCCCGCCAGCGCCTGCTGGGCGCCCTCGCGCACACCCGGCCCGCTCTTCGGGTCGTCGAGGAGCTGCTGCAGCTTGGCGCGGTTCTCGTCCTCGGCCCGGGCCGTGTACTGGCCGACGTTCAGGTAGGCGCGGAACACGTCGAGGTCGTTCGAGTCGATCGCGGCGTTGGCGGCCTTCTTGACGACCGGGCCGGCGGCGTTCATGGTCCGCGCGATCGCGATCCGCGCGTCGTCCCGGCGGATCCTGTCCGCCTCCACGGCGAGGAAGCGCGCCCGGTCCGCGGGGGTGCCGGCGAGGGCCTGGCCCGCGTGCTCGCGCAGGTAGTCGCTCGGAGCCGTGAGCAGGTAGTCGTTCGGGTAGACGAGCAGCCTCTCGATCGCCGCCCGGTTCTCCTCGTCCGCCTTGGTCTCGGCCGGGTCGGTCTGCGCCTGCCCCGTCGGGACGGTGTCGGCGAACGCCGGGGCGGCGCCCAGGGCGACGGGTGCGGCGGCCGCGGCGAGGAGGACGGCAGCGAGCGAATTGCGGATCTTCAACGGTCCCCCGGGATCTGAAACACGGATGAGCCCGACGCGGCTTGGTGACGGTCGGCCGGGTGATCGTATAGCAACGGTACCCCCCGCTGGCGAACACATTTCCGTCACGTCACACGCCTCGGCTTCGTCGCGAACCACCTGGTCACACCGGCTCACACCGGCTCACACCGGCCGGGAAAGCTGCCCGGCGGGTCCTCAGCGCAGCTGACTGAACCAGCGCACGACGGCGGCGGTACCGGCGACGTTGGAGCCGAGGTGTCTGGAACCCGCGAAGTCGGGGGTGCCGAGGTCGACGACCGCCGCGTTCACGCCGTGCGATCGCAGTGTGGCCTCGCAGTGGTCGGTGTTGGCGTTGGCCGCCTGCTCGTCCGCGTCGGCCGTGTACAGGCGGAGCGGGGCGCGTGGTGCCCAGTCGCAGGTGCTGTCGGCCACCCGAAGTGCCTTGGCCAGTCGGCCGGTTGGGTGGCGCAGCAGCTCGAAGCCGTGCGGGGTGAGCAGTGCGTCGATGGTGTCGGGTGTGCCGGCGAAGAGTTGCGGGCCGGTGTGTGAACCGTCGAACAGCGCCTCGACCGTGCGGTCGTACGGGGCCTGGAACACCTCGTCGGGGGAGTCGTAGAGATGGTGCAGCCGGTTCCAGGCGACGAGGAGGTAGGCCGAGTACAGCACACTTGACTTCGTGTCGAGGGAGCCGTCGAGCAGCGCCGGCAGCTCGGCGTGCCGGAAGTCGTAGGCGCCGCTGACCGGCGCGACGGCCCGGAGCCGGAACCACCGGTCGTCGCCGGCCTGGAGTGCCCGTGCGAGTCCCATCGCCGCCGAGGCGCCCTGGGAGAACCCGGTGACCAACACGTCGTGCCCCAGTGCCCGGCCCGTACGCGGGACGAAGGCGCGGGCGGCCCGGAGCATGTCCAGGGAGGCGGTGGTCTCCGACGGCACGTCCATCCAGGGGTGGAGTCCCGGGCCGGCGCCCAGGCCGAGGTAGTCCGGGGCGACGGCGGCGAACCCGGCGGACGCGTACGTGATGGCAGGTGAGGACACGAACCCGGCCTTGGCCGTGGCGGACGGGGCGTCGGCCCGGTAACTGGCCGTGCCGTGGGTGAACGACACCGTCCGCAACTCGTGTTCGCCGCCGCGGGGCAGCACCAGCAGTCCGCTGGCGGTGATCGGCCGGCCGCCGGGATCCACGGTGCGGTACACCAACCGGTAGGCGTCCACCCCGAACCGGACTGCACCCGCGTCATACCCGGCGGCGGCCAGCGCCCCGGCGACGTCCTCCTTCGCGGCCAGGGTGGTCGTCTGCTGAACGGAAACCAGCCGTCCGCGATCGCTCCGATGCACCGTGTCCGCCGAGGCGGCTCCCGTCGACACGGCCGCGGTAACCAGGACGGCCAGGACTGTCCCGACGTTCCGCCGGCCGAGCACGGGCCGTGGCGTGCCTGCTAAGTAGGTGGATTTCATGCCACCGACGCTACGCATGGTCACCCTCGTGCCACAGTCCGGCCAGCGGGCGTATCCGTCCTGGGGCTAGCCCTACCGCGACACCGAAGAGCTCGACCGGATGGCCCACACCCGTCTCGACCGCTCCGTCGACGAACTTCTCGGACCGAACTGCACTGACAGCCCTGTCGTGGGCATGTCTCCATGTCCGGCCCCGGACAGTCCGGTTGGCGACAGCCGGAACATCTTCCGGCGCCTTCGACGAGCGGGAAAGCTGGTGACCGCCGCCAGGGAGAACAACCCCAGCCTGATCACCCGAAGCCACCAGGCCTCGCCCCGGCTCAACCGGCGCTAACCGGGAAGGAGAGGCGCCGTCAACCCCGCTCGCCAGGATCGGCGGCGAGGCGGCCGAGCATCGCCATCACGGTGATCCGCGCGTCCTTGTCGTTCGTCACCGCGCAGTGGGCGGAGACGCCTCGCTCGTCCGGGTCTTCATCCGGATCGGTCAGGCCCACCCTGACCAGGTCGACGGCGTACTCGCGGCACTGGGAGTAGTCCGCTGCGGCGCGCACCGCCTCGACGTGGTCGATGCGGTCGGGGTCCGCGGCGCGCAGCAGGGCGGGGGTGGGCATCGGGCCCAGCGTCTCCCCGATCCATTCCGAGACGGTCTCCCGGGGGCAGCCCTGCTCCAACCGCGAAGCGCTCGCCGCGGTGAGCGCCAGGTGGATGAGGAGCGTCCCGAACCATCTGGCGGCCTCGGCCGGAGGCGTGTCCGTACCCGCCGGCGGCATCACGGCGCGGTACAGCGCAGCCAGGTCATCGGCGTGTGCGGCGGCGGCGACTGCCTTCACGGCGCTGCCGAGGGCAGCCTGGTCGATGGTCACGTCGGTGCTTCTTTCCATAGTCGGCAGCCGCCAACTTACCGCTCCGGCGCGGTCGAAGGGCCGCCAACCGCATCATTCCGTGGAATCGGCTCCGTCAAGCAGCGGTCGTCATCCGGTGGCTGTCGTGATCTGCTGTGCGGCCGCTGCTCGTGCAGCGGCCTTCGGTCCGGGCCCTGGCCGAAGGCCGCCGAGTCCTACTGGGCGCTATCGGGGCAGGTGCGGCCGGTCGCCGGGCTCCTGGGTGGGGAACTTCTGGCCCGCGCCGGGAAGGGCGGGCGCCGGATTGTTCGCCACCTCGTACTTGGCCAGTTCGAGCTGCTCGGCGGTCGGGGGCAGTGCCGGGGCCTTGCACACGCCGCCGTTGAACTGGAAGGCCGAGGTCAGGTCCCCGAAGGCGCTGCGACGCCAGTCGGTGACGGTGGCCGACCGGACTCCGGTGAACCGCTCCAGGAACTGCAGCACCGAGGTGTGGTCGAAGGCCTCGCCGGCGACCCAACCACCCGTCGTCCAAGGCGAGATGATGATGCACGGCACCCGGAAGCCGCCGCCGATCGGCAGGCCGCCGACGAATTCGCCCGGCGTGCCGGCCGGGGGCACCGGCGGCGGCACGTGGTCGAACAGGCCGTCGTTCTCGTCGTAGTTGAGGATGAAGACCGTCTTCGCCCAGACCTCGGGGTTCGAGGCGACCGCCTCGATCTTGGAGGCGACGTAGTCCGCACCGGCGGCGGGCAGGTAGTCCGGGTGTTCGGACTGGTAGCTGGTCGGCAGGATCCAGGAGACGGCGGGCAGCCGGTTGTTGCGCGCGTCGTCCTCGAAGGTGCCGGCGGGCCGGGCCGTCATGCCCTTGTGGTGCAGTGCGCTGCCGGGCGCGGCCTGCTGGAAGCTCTTGAAGAGCGAGAGCATGTTGGTGCCGTAGTTGTCGGCCTCCTGGTAGACCTGCCAGCTGACGCCGGCCGCCTCCAGCTGCTCGGGGTAGGTCTTCCAGGTCAGCGGCTTGGGCGCCGAGTTCTTGATGATCGGGCCGCCCTGGCCGCCGTCGGCGCCGATCGAACCCGTCATCCAGTACAGCCGGTTGGGCCAGGTCGGTCCCTGGACCGAGCAGAAGTAGTTGTCGCAGATGGTGAACGACTCGGCCAGGGCGAACTGGAAGGGGATGTCCTCCCGGGTGTAGTACCCCATCACGTACGGGCCGTTGACGCCGTCGGCGGACCGGTGCGCGGGCAGCCACCGGTCCATCTTCCCGCCGTTCCAGGCCCGGTGCTGCACCGCCCAGGAGTGGCTGGTGGACGGGATCGCCTGCGCGCTCGTGGTGAGGGTGTCCAGGTGGAACGGCAGCAGGTAGCCGTCCGGGTTGACGCTGTCGGGCTGGTAGAACACCGAGCGCCCGTTGTCCAGCCGCAGGGCGTTCGGGTCCGCGAAGCCGCGGACACCGGCCAGCGTGCCGAAGTAGTGGTCGAAGGACCGGTTCTCCTGCATCAGCAGGACCACGTGTTCGACGTCCCGCAGCGAACCGGACTTCGGCACCCCCGCCGCCACCGCTCGCTGGACACTCGGTGGCAGCAGGCTCATCGCCGCTGCCGCTCCCATCGCGCCGGCCGCCGATCCCAGCAGCCTCCGTCGGGTCATTCCGGACATCAGCTCTACCTCTCCGTCGCGCCGGTGCGCGTGCGGGATGTCACCGCACCGGACCACCTGTGGTCTTCCCCCAGGTGCTTCGGGACAGTGGAGATGACGGATGAACAGTCAAGGAATGTCAGGTACCCGCCAGGCAGCCGCGGTCGCCCCCGCAGCACACTGCCGAAAGCTTCGAAGGGATGCCCGAACACCGGACGGGCGCGGTCAGCGCGCTGATGGCCAGGCAGTGCTGATGAGAGGTCAGAGTGGCGGCGGTCAGCACGAAGCCCCGGAACCGTCTGGGAGAGGTTCCGGGGCTTCGTCGTGCTCAGCGCGTGGCAGCGGGCTCCGGGAGCCGTCGCGACGTGTTCATCTCCTCGACGGTGGCGACCAGCGGGGCCAGCTCGGGGTTCTTGGCGGCCTCGTCCAGTGCCTCCCGGAGGGCGGCCTCGTTGGTCGGCCTGGCCGCTTCCAGGAGCTCCAGGCCGGGCCCGGTCACGTCGGTGTAGATGCCGCGGCGGTCGGTCGCGCAGAGGTAGCGCGAGAGCAGGCCGCGGTCCTCCAGCCGGGTGACGAGGCGGGTGGTGGCGCTCTGGCTGAGCACCACCGCGTCGGCGACCTGCTTCATCTGCAGGTGTCCGCCCTCGCCGTCGTGCTGGCGGCTGAGCACGTCGAGCAGCGAGTACTCGCGCACGCTCAGGTCGTGCTCGGCCTGGAGGGTGCGCTCGATGTGCGCCTCGATCCGGCCGGCCAGGAGGTAGAGGGCGGCCCAGCCGTTGGCGAGGGCGGTCAGCGCGGGGTCCGTGGCGGTCATGGGCGTGGCTCCTTCCGGGTGCGACGCCCTCAAGGATAAGCCCTTGCACAGAATACCGGCTAGCGCACATATCCAGCCCATGCAAATATTGCCTTCCGTGGTGCCGGGCCGCGCCACCCGCCGCCGTCCGGCTCCACGGCCCGCCCGGCGGGCCGACGCGATCCGGACCCCCGCCCGCGTCCGCATGCCCACGGCCATCGCCGACCATCGGCGGCAGGCGAATGCCCGCATTTGCACTTAGCCCGCGCATGCAACTATTGTTGGAGCACGTAAGGCGCAACAGCAATCGTATGGAGGGCTGCACACCATGCCTCTCGCGCTCCTAGCCCTGGCCATCGGGGCCTTCGGGATCGGTACGACCGAGTTCGTGGTCATGGGCCTGCTGCCCGAGATCGCCGGCGACTACGGGGTGTCCATCCCCTCCGCCGGGCTCCTGGTCACCGGTTACGCGATCGGCGTCGTCATCGGCGCCCCGCTGATGACGGTGCTCGGCACCCGGATCGGCCGCAAGACGATGCTCATGATCCTCATGGGCCTGTTCGTGGCGGGGAACCTGCTCTCCGCCGTGGCACCGACCATGGGAGTGATGCTCGCCGGCCGCATCGTGGCCTCCCTCGCCCACGGCGCGTTCTTCGGCATCGGCTCGGTGGTCGCCGCCGACCTGGTGGCCCCCGACAGGAAGGCCGGGGCCATCGCCATGATGTTCACCGGCCTCACCGTCGCCAACATCGTCGGCGTGCCGCTGGGCACCTTCATCGGCCAGGCCGTCGGCTGGCGCGTCACCTTCGCCGTCGTCGCCGCGCTCGGCGTGGTCGGCCTGCTCGGCATCGCCAAGCTCGTCCCCGCCCTGCCCCGCCCCGAGGGCGCCCACCTGCGCCGCGAGCTCACGGCGTTCCGCAACCCGCAGGTCCTGCTCGCCATGGCGATGACCGTCCTCGGCTTCGGCGGTGTCTTCGCGGCGATCACCTACATCGCGCCGATGATGACCAACGTGGCCGGTTACTCGGACGGTGCCGTCACCTGGCTGCTGGTCCTGTTCGGCGTCGGGATGTTCCTCGGCAACCTGCTCGGCGGCAAGTTCGCCGACCGCAAGCTGATGCCGATGCTCTACGCCTCCCTCGGCGGACTCGCCGTCGTGCTGGCCCTGTTCACCTTCACCGCGCACAACAAGATCCTCGCCGCGGTCTCCATCCTGCTCGTCGGGGCGCTCGGCTTCGCCACCGTCCCGCCGCTGCAGAAGCGGGTCCTCGACCAGGCGCACGGCGCGCCCACCCTGGCCTCCGCCGTCAACATCGGCGCCTTCAACCTCGGCAACGCCCTCGCCGCCTGGCTCGGCGGCCAGGTGATCGCGGCCGGCCTCGGCTACACCGCCCCGAACTGGGTCGGCGCGTTGCTCGCCGGAGCCGCGCTGCTGCTGGCAGTCTGGTCCGCCGTCCTGGAGCGCCGCACCCCCGTACGGGAGGGCGCCGTCACCGCCGCTCCCGTCCCCGTCCACCACTGACGGCCCCCCTCCCCGTTCCCCCTCCCCGTTCCCCCCTCCCGGTCCACCACTGACCGCCCCCTCCCCGTTCCCCCCTCCCCGTTCCTTCCAGGAGAAGCGCCACCATGAGCACCACCCTCACCCCGCTGACCACCGCCGACGCCGAGACCCTCGTCGCCGCCGCCCGCCGCGCCGCCCAGGCTGCCGGGGTCGCGGTCAGCGTCACCGTCCTGGACGTGGGCGGCCACCTGCTCGCCTTCCTCCGCGACGACAGCGCCGTGCTGATCTCCGGGGAGACCAGCACCCGCAAGGCGTACACCGCCCTCCAGCTGGGCGCCCCCACCGCCGACCTGGTCGACCTGGTCAAGCCGGACGGACCGTTCCACACCCTGGCCACCGCGCTCGACCGGCCGCTCCTCTTCATCGCCGGTGGCGTCCCGATCCACCGCGACGGCAAGCTCGTCGGCGCCATCGGCCTCGGCGGCGGCGCCCCGGAGCAGGACCACTCCTTCGCCACCGCCGCGCTGGCGGAACTCGCCCGGTGACCCGCACGCCGCAGGAGGTCTTCACCGACCACGGGCAGCGCCTGGGCACCGGGGACCTCGACCACATCGCCGGGAACTACACCGAGGACACCGTCCTCATCACTCCCGAGGGCGCGTACCAGGGCCGTGACGGGGTCCGGCGGGTCATCGGCCGCCTCCTGGCCGATCTCCCGGACGCCGACTGGCAGCTGGACCCGCAGTTCGCGGGCGGGGTGCTGTTCCTCCAGTGGACCGCGGCCACGGCCACTCACCAGGTCACCGACGGCACCGACACCTTCGTCTTCCGCGACGGGCTCATCAGCGCCCAGACCGTCCGCTACACCCTCACCGACCTTCCCCGCTGAAAGGAAGCACGCACCATGAACAACCCCACCGTCCCCACCGTGAAGCTCAACAACGGCGTCGAGATGCCCCAGCTCGGCTTCGGTGTCTTCCAGGTCCCCGACGACGAGACCACCGCCGCCGTCACCTCCGCCCTGGAGGCCGGCTACCGCAGCATCGACACCGCCGCGATCTACGGCAACGAGACCGGTGTCGGCCGCGCCCTGGCCGCCTCCGGCCTGCCGCGCGAGGACCTGTTCGTCACCACCAAGCTGTGGAACGCCGACCAGGGCTACGACGCCACCCTGCGCGCCTTCGACGCCAGCCTCGCCAAGCTCGGCCTCGCGTACCTCGACCTCTACCTGATCCACTGGCCCACCCCGGCCCGCGACCTCTACTCGGACTCCTGGCGCGCCGTCGAGCGCCTCGCCTCCGAGGGCCGCATCCGCGCCGCAGGCGTCTCCAACTTCCAGCCCGCCCACCTCCAGCGCCTGCTGGACGACAGCCGGCTGGTGCCCGCCGTGAACCAGGTCGAGCTGCACCCCGGCCTCCAGCAGGCCGAGCTGCGCGCCTTCCACGCCGAGCACGGCATCGCCACCGAGGCGTGGAGCCCGCTCGCCCAGGGCGCCGTCCTGGACGACCCGGCGATCACCGCGATCGCCGCCCGCACCGGCAAGTCCGCCGCCCAGGTGGTCCTGCGCTGGCACCTCCAGCTCGGCAACATCGTCATCCCGAAGTCCGTCACCCCGGCGCGCATCCGCCAGAACCTGGACGTCTTCGACTTCCGGCTGACCGACGAGGACATGGCCGCCATCGCCGCCACCGACCGCGACCTGCGGACCGGCCCGCACCCGGACCAGTTCAACTGACCGACCCCGCACCCCCGGAAGCCCGCTGCGGGCCGGCCCTTCCCGGCCGACCCGCAGCGGGCTTCGCCCGTTCCCCCCTGCTCCGAGGAGCGATTCACCCATGGCACCCCGTCACCCCGCCCTCGCCCGCCTCGCCCCCGGCGAGGGCCGGCTCACCCTCGGCCTGGAACTCCCCCTCGACAACGACTGGGGCCCGTCCCGGCAGGCCACCGACCGTACGGCCGGCCGCCCCCACGGCGTCCCGGACCTCGCCGACCACGCGCGCCTCGCCCGGCTCGCCGACCGGCTCGGCTTCGCCGGCCTCTGGGTGCGCGACGTCCCGCTCTTCGACCCCGTCCGCTTCGGGGACGCCGGGACGGTCTTCGAGACCTTCACCCACCTCGGCCACCTCGCCGCCGTCACCGAGCACGCCGTCCTCGGCACCGCGGCCGTCGTCCTGCCGCTGCGCGAACCGCTGCTCGTCGCCAAGGCCGCCGCCACCGTCGACGCGCTCTCCGGCGGCCGGATGCTGCTCGGCCTCGCCAGCGGCGACCGTCCCGTCGAGTACCCGCTCTTCGGGCGGGACTTCGAGGCCCGCGGCGCCGCCTTCCGCGAGGGAGTGCACACCCTGCGCGCCGCCTGGCGCCCGGGCCCGATGGAACTGCCCGGGGTCGGGCTCGGCTCGGACTTCCAGCTGGAGGTCCTGCCGAAACCGGTGGAGGCGGCGGGCATCCCGATCGCCGTCGCCGGCGGTGCCCAGCAGACGCCCGAGTGGATCGCCGAGCACGCCGACGTCTCGCTCAACTACCCCCGCGACCTGGGCGCGCTGCGCCTGCGGACCCGCCAGTGGCGCGAACTCGCCGGGGACAAGCCGTACGTGACCCCGATGGTGCTCACCCTCCAGGAGGACCCGGACGCCCCGGCCCGTCCGATCCGGCTCGGCCTCAGCACCGGCCGCCATGCCCTGATCGAGCACCTGGAGACCATGGCGCTGTTCGGGGTCTCGCACGTCTCCTTCAACCTGCGGCCCAACGACCGGCCGGTGGAGGAGCTGCTGCAGGAGCTCGCGGAGTACGTCCTGCCGCGTTTCCCCGCATCCGTCGCGTAGAGCCCTTGCATTACCGCGCGTCTGCAACTATTGTTAAAGCATGCAAGACGCGCTCGCATCTAATGAGTGACCCTTGCGCCCCCACACTCTCCGTCGTGAAAAGGCACCACCATGACCCTCAAGGAACTCCTCCCCGGCAAGCTCGGCTACGGCACCGCCCCGCTCGGCAACATGTTCCGCGCGATCCCCGACCAGGAGGCCGCCGCCACCGTCGAGGCCGCCTGGCAGCAGGGCGTCCGCTACTACGACACCGCCCCCTTCTACGGCGCCGGCCTCGCCGAGGAGCGCCTCGGCGAGGTCCTCTCCGCCAAGCCCCGCGACGAGTATGTGCTCTCCACCAAGGTCGGCCGCGTCATCCTCGACGAGCTGGAGGACGGCGCCCGCGAACTCGGCGAGAAGGGCGGCCTGTTCGAGCACGGCAACCCCAACAAGATGCTGCACGTCTGGACCGCCGAGGCCACCGAGCGCTCCATCGAGGACAGCCTCAAGCGCCTGCGCACCGACCGCCTGGACATCGTCTGGGTCCACGACATCGCCCAGGACTTCCACGGCGACCAGTGGCTGGCCAAGTTCGAGGAGGCCCGCACCGGCGCCTTCCGCGTCCTGTCCCGCCTGCGCGACGAGGGCGTCATCGGGGCCTGGGGCCTCGGCGTCAACAAGACCGAGCCGATCGAGCTCACCCTCGCCCTCGACGAGCCCCGCCCGGACGGCTTCCTCCTCGCCGGCCGCTACACCCTCCTCGACCACGAGCACGCCCTCCAGCGCCTGCTGCCGATGGCGCAGGAGCAGGGCGTCGGCATGGTCGTCGGCGGCCCCTACAGCTCCGGCATCCTCGCCGGCGGCACCCACTTCGAGTACCAGGAAGCCCCCGCGCACATCGTCGAGCGCGTCACCCGGCTCAAGGACCTGGCCGCGAAGCACGGCGTGAGCATCAAGGCCGCCGCCCTGCAGTTCTCCCTCGCCCACCCGGTCACCGCCGCGGTCGTCGCCGGCGCCACCAAGCCCAGCCGCATCGCCGAGGACCAGGCGGCGCTCAACGAGGCCGTCCCCGCCGCGTTCTGGCAGGAGCTGCGCTCCGCCGACCTCGTCAGCCCGGCCGCCCCGCTGCCGTACGGCGCCTGAACCACCCCCGACCCGTCAGGAAATCCGATCATGGCCTCCACCTCCGTCAGCCGCATCGTCCCCGCCTCCCCCGACCAGGTGTGGAACCTCATCGGCGGCTTCGACTCCCTCCCCGACTGGCTCCCGTACATTCCCGAGAGCACCGCCCTCGAAGGCGGCCGCGTCCGCCGCCTGCGCAACCCCGAGGGCGGGGTCATCATCGAGCGCCTCGTCGCCTTCAACGAGACCGAGCGCCACTACAGCTACGCCATCCTGGAAGCCCCGTTCCCCGTCAACGGCTACGTCTCCACGATCCGCGTCCACGCCGTCCCCGGCCAGGAGAACGTCTCCGAGGTCCAGTGGTCCGGCCGCTTCAACCCCGACGGCGCCACCGAGGACGAGGCCGTGGCCCTCTTCACCGCCATCTACCGCGACGGCCTCGACGCCCTCCACGCCACCCTCGCCGCCTGAGACCCCGTCCTCCCGCAAGCCCGGGTACGCCCCCCCGCGTACCCGGGCTGCCGGCTCGTTCGGGGCCCCGGGGGGCCCGCGCCAGACGCGGGGGAGGGTGGCGTCGAACGGGCCACCGGCGGTCGATAAGTTGCACTTCGAGGTCCGCGATGCGCTTCTCGGCGAAGCGGAGGTCGGACAGGACCTCGACCGGGGGGAACCCCGTCGACTCGGTCGACGATGTGTCGCGGGCGCTCCGCCGGCTCGCCCTCGCGATCTCGACGCCTGCTGGCCGGCGAGCTCCCCGCCATTCCTACTCGCGGGTAACCCGGCAGGGCCCCGTCGGGGCCCTGCCGGAGAGATCCGGCCGGGTCCTGAGGGCCGGGCGGGCGTGCGGGTTCTGTTCGTACAGGATCGGCACCCACCCGCAGATGGGGTGCTCGGGCATGACATGGTGTGCGTGAAGTCGGCAACCGCCACCATCCCTCAAGGAAGAGGTTCTGCATGAGCAGCGACGTGGAGTCATCCGAGAACCCGGAGAACGCCAAGAGCCCGGAGGCCACGGAGGCTGCCGAGGCCCCCGCGCCCGCCGCCCAGGACGACGTCAAGGCCCGTTTCCTCGCCGCCCTGGAGCGCAAGCACGGCGCCAAGTCCGGTAGCGCGGCCGGCGGCCCCAGTGGCGACTCGAAGATCCACGGCGCTCACGGCGCGGTGGGCGGCAAGCGCAACTTCCGCCGCAAGAGCGGTGGTTGATCAGTCCGGTTCACGCCGGTGGCCGCCAGGCCCGGTCCTGACCGGGCGGCCGTAGCTGTACGCGACAGGCAAGGTCTTCGTTCGAGTGCGCCGGGTGCGGGGCCTTGCCTGCCGGGGGTCGGCCGGGCACGTGGAGAAGGCGGCGCCGGGTGTTCGGCCCTTCGGAGTCGCCCTGTGGGGGTTTCGTCACGCCTCCGCGATGACCTGAGCTTCGAGCCGATCCTGCTCGGCAACCGCGTCCGGAAGGCGGAGCAGGATCCGGTGCCGGGCGGCGAGCACCCCGAGGACCGGGTACTCCTCGCCGATCCGCACGCCCGGACGCTCGTTCACCACCGTCGAGGTCCCAGGCCTGATGGTTTCGATGCATCGGACGATCACCGCGGCAGCCTGCGCAGTTGCCGGCCCCGTCGGCTCCAGGCCCGGGGTCGCTGATCGAACTGCCACCGGCCGTGCACCGCTCCGTCTCTCGCCGGTGCCTACGGCTTGATCACGAAGTACATGACCAGGCCCGCGGTCAGACACAGGAACAACTGCACCAGCAGACCCGCGGGGATCGGTACCTCGCCCGTCTCGCCCGCCTGCCGCGCCGCGAGGTACCGGCGCGACAGCTTCCCCAGGTGCCCGGCCGTCCCCAGCGCCATCGACAGCATCACCAGGGAGTACATGGACAGCGCATCGGCCTGGTCCATGCCCTTCAGGCCGCCCCGCGCCTCGCCCCGACAGGACCCGGCAAGATCCCGGCCGGCTCCCTGCAGAGTCCCGGCAAGACCGCCTCCGCTCCTGCCCCGGTGTCCCCGGGGCCGTCCGTGATCGGGCGGTGCGCGGTCAGGCGCGGGTGGCATCGATACGAGTGCGGGCGAGCAGCACGTGCCAGCAGCACCGGCCGGGCCTGCGGGTCCGCCACCCGTTCGTGGGCCAGCTGTTGGAGCAGGTGCCACGGAATGCCCTTCTCCGCGCAGCGGTACTCGCTCCAACTGGTCCTGCCGACGGGGTAGCGCCGGGCAGGCTCGTGGACAGTGACCCCGACGGCACCTCCCGCACGAACCGGGCCAGGGCATCCGCCTCCTGGGGTCTCCCACTTGCCCCTGCCCTTGTCCGCGGCCAAACCGGATTGTCCGCCGCCCACCTGGCCCTCGACCGGATTCCTGTAGATGGACAATCGAGCAGGCCGCACTGTGGAGTCTCCACCGGTTCTTCGGACAACTTGCAGGGTCCCAAAAGGCCGTCTGCGCGTACGAGCACGACCGGCTGGCGCGCTGGGAAGCCGCTCCGGCCACGCCGCGAACAGCGCGGCGCCACCGGGGGAGGCGCCACGTGGGGGAGGCGCCGACGTCACCGAGCACGCTGGAGAAGTCCCCTCCGAGAACGCGTCGGCAGGAGGACGAGCACACCGGGGCGCGCTGCCAAGGAATCGGAACCGGATCACTCGGCAGGAAGCACGAAAGAAGGAGGCTTTGTGGAAGGCGCGATCGGGACAGCCCTCGCGGCAGGCACGGCGGTGGCCGCCGCAGGCACGGGCGGCTCGGCATGAGCGGCCCGACCACCCGTCACGGTAAGTCGCGCATCTACTGCGGCGACGGGCAGTTCGGCCATAAGCAACACACGCGTTTTCGCAAGTGAGCGGATCCGGCCGTCCCGGGGGCCGGCCTGCCGGCGGACCGGTGGCAGCCTGCCCCCGGGATCGGAAATCCAGCCGGACCAAAAACCGACTGAACATCAATTCCTTTTATTCACCTAATCATTGACGAGACAGGAGTCCCCGGATGGCTGGTTCACGTACCCTTCGCCCGGCAGTAGCCCTGGCCGCCGCCGCGATGGCCGTCACCGCGCTGCTCGCCCAGGCACCCGCCGCGACGGCCGTCCCCGCCCCGCCGGCCCCGCACCTCCGGGCCACCCCGAACCTTCCGCCGCTCCCCCCGGATGCCGCCGTCGTCCCCGGGGCAGCCGTGTACGTGGACCAGCACACCGCAACGGCGGGCACGCTGCTGACCGTCACCCTGTCCCTGACCAACACCGAGTCGACCGACATCAACTTCGTCTACGAGTACCTCCAGGCGACCTGGCCCGAGAACCAGAACCAGAACGCCTACGCCGTCGTCTCCTGCACCGGCGACATCACCGACTGCACCCACACCGACAAGAACGCGGCGCTCCACCTCAACACGCCGATACCTCCGGGAGCCACCCGCACCGTGAAGGTCGGCGTCCAGATTCCCGCGAACCTCTCCTGCTACCAGCAGCTGAACCTCAACTGGGTGCCCTACATCTACTACGAGTTCAACAACGCGACCCAGGCGAAGGACCAGAACTGGCAACAAGGCCTGCCCGCACTGCAGACCACCATCCTCTGCCCCGCCCAACCCGCCTGACCGCCGCCCTGCACACCGCCGTCCCGGAACGGGAGTGTCATGAATTCGGCTTTGTCCCGAAATCGGCGGTAGCGAAGGGGCGCCGGCATCGTTGGCATGGCGTGCGAGATGTCAACGAGCTTGTGTTGTCGGCGCTGGTCATCGAGGACGTGGTAGATGAAGCCGGCCGTCTCCCTGATTGCAGAGGCCCTGGTGCGCGGGGTGGCGGCCGGGCAGGCTAGTTTGGTCGGGTGAGTCTCCTCGATGATGTGGCTGAGCGCGACGGCTGGCGCTGCTGGGTGTGCGACGAACCGGTCGACCCCGACGAGTCGGTGAACGATCCCAGGGGGCCCAGCGTTGACAGCCGGACCGCCGACCGGAAGGCCAAGGTCGCGGAGCGGCTCGCGCACCGCGGGTGCAACAGCCGCAAGGGCGCGGTCAAGGTGGTCATCGCCTGGCCGGACCGCCTGTACGTGGCCGAACCCGCGCCGCTGATCACCGTTGCCGCGAGGCTGGAGCGCAAGGGGGGCCGCGAGATGGTGGGCCGTTGTCCGACCAGGCAGGACGCCCAGGAAGCGGCGGAGTGGCTGGTGGACCGGTTCTCCCGACTGGTACCGGGGCTTCCGGTGACCGCCGACATCGAGGCGGGCGGCGGCCAGTTCCTCGTCATCCTGGCCACCGGCCGCCGCTGACCGGGGACCACCGGCGCACACCCGCGTCGAGCTGAACCGCCGGCCCAGATCGACCCGCCCTGACGAAGGCTGACCCACGGGCGCGCGACGGGCTGCGACTCCCCGGCTTCGCCCCGATGAGCCTGCTCCTCCAGCGCGCCGGGCCTGCCACCGTCACGACCATCGCGTGACCAGGGCAGTCCCCCCACCCGCCGATCGCACTGCCGGACCCGCCCCCGCGAGCAGCTGGTGCGACCGCGTCAGGCCGCCGCGCGGGCGGCCTTGCTACGGGCGGCGTCGAAGACCGCGGCCGGGTTCCCGTAGTAGATCCACGGGCCGGCGATCTCCCGGCCCATCCCGCGGAAGAGCTCCAGGGCCTGCGCCGGGCGGCCGTTCTCGATCAGGCCGTGGGCGATCCAGCCACGCGCCGGGACGATGCCGGGGTGGGCAGGGTCGGCGGCCGCCAGGTCGGCCAGGGCCGCGTCGAGGGCGGCCGTGTACTCGGCGGAACGGTAGAGCGAGGCCGCGGACTTGTCGCGCAGGATCTGCTCCCAGTACGCCCGCAGCCTCAGCGCGGTCAGCAGGCTGCCCGCCGGCGCTCCGGCGATCGCCTTGTCCACGAACTCGTGCATCAACTCGTTACTGCCGAGCCACTTCTCGCACCAGTACTGCAGCGCGGCGGTGTGCGCGCCGTGGTGGTGGGGCTCGCGGGCCACGATCTCCGACCACAGCGCGCGGTAGCGCTCGTGCGACCAGCCCTGGCCCATCGCGATCGACTGCTGCACCACCCAGGCGTTCGGGTCCCCGGCCGGGGCGAGTCGGATCGCCTCGTGCGACACCTCCGCTGCCTCCTGAAGCACCTGGTGAAAGCCCATGGCCTGTTCGCGGGTCACCTGAGAGGCGTACTTCGCGGTGCGGATCTCCCACGCCCGCTTGACCAGGGCGTCGGTATGCACCTGGGCGGCCTCGGGGCTGTCCGGCTGCTCCTTGCGCCACTGCCGGAGCCAGGTGTCGTCGGTGGCCGCGAGGTCGCCGAACGGGTTCATCCGGGCGTAGCGGATGCTCCAGTCGCCGTCGCCGTCGGAGAGGTAGGCCGCGGCGGGTCGCCAGTCCCCCGCCTTGGCCGCATCCAGGGCCGCCCGCGCCGCCGGGTCGGCGGGTTCGCTGCCCACTTCGACCAGTTCGGCGCGCGGCACCAGGCCCGTTGCGGGCGCATCGTGGCCCGCGGTGGCCTTGCGGTGCTTGTTCAGCCAGAGGCCCAGCCTGATGAGGAGGACGAGGAGGGTGACGATGACGAACGGGTGAGGCATGGACCTGCTTCTCTATGGAACTTTGTCGCACAGGTGTGCGTTTGGTGGAGATCGTATCGTTCGGACACTGAGCCATGAACGGGTTTTCCGAGGCCGACGCCCGCGCAGTGCGACAGGCCCCGTCTGAGCGGAAGTCAGCACACGTTTGCCGAACAGCCCGAGGCCACCGGGCGTAGCACACAGGCCGCTCTCACCTGCGAGGCCGGCGCCTACAAGGTTCGCCGTACCTGGCAAAGGCAGGACGGTACGGGTGCGTACACCCTGACCGGAGTCCGACGGCCCACACCCCGTGAGCGGCCCCGCACGTGAACCCCAGGCCTCCCGGTTTCGTGCGGGGCCGTCCGCGTCCCTACTCCCACCCCGGTCCTGGGGACCAGTGGAGCAGTCGATATGACTGCTCCACTGGCCCCCCACGGCCGGGCTCACAGGACCGGAAGCTCGACGACCCTGCATCACATCGCGTCCCACCGACAACACAAGCTGGGATGAATCAACCCGAACTGTTCGACAGCAACGCAGCCTGGAATCGCGACGGTGGTTCTCAAAGAGGCGTGGTTCAGCCGCACAGGGCCGCGTCGACGGCATCCTCGGTTGGCTGCAGGTCCGCTTGGCTGGTCGGGTCGACGGTCATCGTGACGCTGGCGGCGCGTCCGTCGTCGGTGGCGGCGCTCCAGGTTCCGTAGCCGGGGATGCTGCCGTTGTGCCACCAGACGGTCTTGTGGCACGACAGCTGTGTCCTCATGATTCCCAGTCCGTAGTCGTAGCCGGGCACGCCCGTGGGGACGGTGGTGCGCATCTGCTTGAGCGCGGGGCCGCTGAGGAGGTGGCCTTCCTTCACGAGCTCGGAGAAGAACCGGGTGAGGTCGGAGCTGGTGGAGACCATCGCGCCCGCCGCCCAGGCCGCGGAGGGGTCGATCTCGGCGACATCGCGCAGCGGTCCGTTCGGGCGGTCCTTGTGGTAGCCCTGGGGGTGGGGCCCTCGAAGGGTGGTCTCGGCGGGGGCGGGGAGGTAGGTGTGGCGCAGCCCGATCTTCTTGACGATGCGCTTGTCGACCTCCTCGGCAAGAGGCCGTCCGGTGACCTTTTCCACGATCATCCCGGCCACCAGGTAGTTCGTGTTGCTGTACCCCCAACTCGTTCCCGGGGCGAAGACGGCTTCGTGTCGCAGCGCGATGCCCAGGGTGTCGCGGGGGGAGAGGTAGCGGCGCTGGAGGATGTCGTCGGTGACGTCGTCCTCGTAGTCGGGAAGTCCGCTGGTGTGCTGCAGTAGTTGACGCATCGTCATCTTGCGCCCGTCGATCCCCTGCCCGCGCAGGAGGCCGGGCAGGTAGGTCTCGACCGGGACGTCGAGGCGGATCCTGCCCTCGCCGACCAGCTGCAGCACGACTACCGCGGTGAACGTCTTGGTGACGCTGCCGATCCGCACCTCGCCGTCCCCGGGCACCTTCGCACCGGTGGCCAGGTCCCCGACGCCCGCGGCATAGGTACGGGTGTGGCCGGCCCGGTCACGGACGGCAGCCAGAGCGCCGGGCGCGTGATCGGGGCCCACCATGGCGTTCAGACGCTGCTGGACGGCGTCTGGCCTGGCTGCCCCCGAGGCGGCGCCGGCGGACGGGGCGAGCGCGCCGAGGGCGAGGGCCCCGATGGCCACGGCGACGGCAGTGTGAGTCGTCCTGCGACGCGGGACGTGGAACCGAAGCGGCATACGTGTGTTCATGGAAATGTCACCTCTGATGGTGTGTGCGGTTTGGGTGTTCGCCGGGGTTTCCGGCGCGGTCAGTGCCCGGAGAGGTTGCGGCGGACGCACTCGACGTACTGGTGGAGGTCGTCGGGGCGGTAGCACTCCTGGGTGTGGTTCGCATACCAGGCGATGAAGACGGCGGCCAGGACGGACGCCGCGATCGCGGCGAGCGAGAGCAGCAGGCCGACGAGCGCGCGGCCCCGGCCGGTGCCGGTGCGCCCGGACGCTCGCAGGCCGACGGCGCCCGTGACCAGGCCGACGGCGCCGAACAGGCCGCCGACGACCGCGAACGAGGTGAACAGGCCGAGCGCGCCCAGCACCACGGCCGCCGTCGCCGGGGCGTTGCGTGCTGCTGCTGCTGCTGCGGGCCGGGCGGCCGCCGTTCCAGGGGTGTGCATCCGCTGTCCTTCCGTGATCGGCCCGGTCGCTCCGGGCCTGACCGATCCTGGAACACAGCGCCCCGTGCGCGCCTCCCGGTCGGGAGGGAAACCGCGCTCCCCCGATCGGGGGAGGAGACGGGGGATACGGGACGTCATACTTGGCGTCCATGACCTGGGGAATCCGGCCGTTGCTACGCGGCTCCACATGCACGGGCGTGCTGTTCGCGTTCCCGGGCTCGGCGCCGAGCACGGTGCTGCTGTCGGCTTTGGCCGGGAGCCGCAGTCACTGCCACAGCGTCAGTGGAGGGGCCGGCGGATTCGCCAGAGGCTCCGACTCCTGGCCGTTGGTTTCCTCCGACGTCGGCGAATACGCTGCCGTCAGTTCCAGCTCCCGAGCTTGGCGTAGCCGGCGGTAGGCATCGCGCTCGCTGACGTAGAGGGCGTTCCCGACAGCGAGGGCACCGTTGTTCCGTCTGGCCTGCTGGGGCTCCTGGACCAATCTGGGCACCGGTCCGCTGTCGGCGGCGGTGGCCAGCTCCTCCTCCGCCACGCAGTCGGCCGACGGTGGCCGCGCATAGGTGGAACGGCCCCTCGTGGTTCGCCGAGATCTCCGGGCAGGTCCCGGGCGGCGCCTGGGGCGACCGCCGTAACGGCGGTTGCGCCGGGGGGTTGGCCGCCGGCGGGTCCCGCGTGATGGGGCCGGGGCCCGGGGGCCGTACGCCTTCGCCGTTGCCGCCGTCCGGTCGCCTGGTCACCGTCTCCGGTCTGTCGGGGCGCTGCTGGAAGGGCACCGGGGAGTGCGCTCGGCTGCGTGGCCTCGGTGTGGTCCACGACTACGCGGACCTGTCGGGTTGGGCAGGCCTGAGGCGGGGTGTTCGGCGTGCTGGAGGAGCGTACCGGTGCGTTTGCCGGCGGCTGGCCTGGGCGCCGGATCCGTCCTGACCGCTGGCGCCAGGCGCTGCCGTCCGGTGTCGGCGGCGGCCCTGTACAGCCCGTGGCGAGCAACGTGTTCGCGGGCGACGGCCACCTGGGGAATCCCGTGGGCCGGTGCAGGGCCGGCCGATGAGCCGCGGTGGTCGGCTACGGGCCGTCGCCCGGCGGGTGGGCACGTGTGTCCATCCGCCGGGCTCTCCGGCCCCGGTTCTGCGCCGATCCGGGCGTCATGGTCATCCGCGTCCGTCTGCGGGCGCGGGCCAGCGCGTTCAGCCGGCCGCGCGGTAGGCCGTGCCCACCCGGTTGGGGGTGGCCCGGTTGTAGAGGCCGGTGCCGCCACGGTCCGCGGAGAGGGTGAACCACGCGTAGCGCTCGACGAAGGGGAGTCCCTGGAGCATGGCGGTCGACTTCGTCACGAACGCGGCCTGTTGTTCCGGTGTCGGATACCTCGGGGTGCCGCTGGAGAAGTCGATCAGGGCGTACTCGGTGAGCCAGATCGGCTTCTTGTAGCGGTTGTAGACGGCCTGGAGGTAGCTGCGCAGTTGGCCGGTCGCGGCGTCGGCGCGGAAGTCCGAGCCGTACCAGTGCAGGGGGATGAAGTCGACCTTGTCGTGGCGGGCGGCGGCGCCCTTCATGAACTGGTCGAGCCAGCCGCCCGCGACGTCGCCGCCGCCCGCCACCGCGGGTGCCCCCAGGCGCATCCCGGTCGACTGGAGCCGGGGCCACAGGTCGAGGGCCCTGGTGACGCTCATGTTGGCCTGTGCCGGCAGGTCGGGTTCGTTGAAGCCGAGCAGGGTCGTGCCCTCCTGCCGGGCCGTTCGCAGTTGTGCGTCGGTCACCGAGCCGGCGCCCCAGATCATGGGGACGAACTCGACGCCGCCCGGCGGCTTGATCTGCTGGCGGTCCGAGGCCCAGGTGTAGAACCAGCCGGCCCTGGAGTCGGCCAGCGCCTTGGTGACGTCGGTGAAGTTCCAGGCGCTCACGCCCTTCTTCTTCGCCGGGGCGGCGGTCGCGTCGGCCGCACTGCCGACCGTGAGGCAGGTGAGTACCGCGAGCAGGGCGGTGAACAGGCGCATTCGACGGGGCAAGGCGTTCCTCTCGTGGGTCGCGCGGCCGTGACGGGGCCAGCAGCGGCTCGGACCGGGGGCCGGGGTCCGGGGCGGGCGGCTCACGCGGTGGGGCCGAACGTGACGGTGAAGCCGCTGCAACGGCTGCACTGCTGCATCACCTTGTTGCCCGGCACCTGGTCCTGCTTGGACCACGTGTAGGCCTTGGGGCACTTCGCGCTGAGCGCGCGGCTGTAGCTGCTGGGGGTGTCCCGGCTGGGGTTGGTGCAGAGCATCGGCTTGCCGTCCGGCCCGCGCGTCAGGTCGGCGGGCGGGCAGTAGGGCAGCAGGTTCGCCGCGCAGCCCCGTGTGTCGCAGCCCCCGCCGGCGGGGATCGTGGCGTTCACCGGGGTGATCGTGATCGGCAGCGAGAACGCGTTCACGTAGCTGACGTCGTACCAGGGGGCGGCGCCGTCCTTGGCGTCGAAGTTGAACTCCGCGAGGCTGGCGGCTTGTTCGCCCGTCGTGCAGTGGTCGGCGGCCGGGCCGCAGTCGGCCACCCGGCAGTGGAAGGTGCTGCCGGGGGCGCCGCCGCATCCCTGGCGTGCGAAGAACTTCCCACGCCAGTGGAACGGGGCGGTCGTCTCGGGGATCGTCACCGTCGCCGACTGGCCGGGGGCCAGGACCGGCAGCCGGGTGAACTGCTTCGACCCGTCGGCGTTGACGCCGCTTCCGATCCACAGCTTCTGCGACGAGTGGTTCACGAACGTCACCGTGTGGTTGACCGCGGCGGCCGCAGCCGGCGCGGTGCGGGTCGGCGCCGCCGCGCCCGTCACGGTCGCAGCCGTCACGGTCGTGCCCGTCACGGTCGCACCCGTCGCCGCGCCCGCGCCCGTGCTCGGCAGTACCACGGTCAGTGCGGCGGCGGCCGCCGCGACGAACAGCTTGGTCAGGAATCCGCGCATGACTTCTCCGTTCCGTTCCGTTCAGCAGGTCAGGTTGGTGCCGGGGGAGGTGCCGAGGATGCGTGTGAACCGCTGGTAGGGGTTGACCCTGTCCTGCATCTCGGCGGTGTTCCTGCCGTTGCACTCCACGGCGCCGTTGATGCTGCGGATCGTCTGGCCGAATCCGGCCCCGGTGACGGTCGCGTGGTGGGCCGTCATGGAGTCGGGCCCGGACTGGGTGTTCCAGTCGATCCTCAAGGCTGTGCGTCGAAGGGACACGCGGGGCCTTCCTCCCGTTGCGGGATGCGGGACATCGAGTCCACCGGTCTCCTCGTCCCACCGGCGGGTGTGGTCGGGCCGTTGGGACTGTTCGGGCCGTTCGGGGCGTTCGGACCGGCCTGGCCGGCGCCGCGGTGGTGTGTCAGGAGCAGGTCTTGTCCGGGTGGTCGTGGGTGATGGCGCAGATCATCGCCTTCGCCCGGCCGTTGTTCGGGTACCTGCGCTGAAGCTCGTCCTTGAACTCCTTCCACTGGCGTTCGATGTCCTTGACGGCGAGGTCGTAGGCGTGGTCGAAGTTGTGGCCGACGACCGAGCGCGGACTGTCCTTCGTGTCCTTGTTCAGGACCCCGTCGTGGGTGACGCGACCCGTGCAGTTGGAAACCGTCCCACTGTGGTCGCGGTCCGGGTAGCAGCCCGTCGCCAGGTCGTGCGGGATGTGGCCGGTGGCGTCCTTGACCCAGTCCGCCCGGCTCATGGAGCTGTAACGACTGATGGAGAAGAACGCGGGCAGGTCGGTGCGCCCCAGGCCGGGGGGATTCCTGACGCCGGTGGCTCCCGGGCCGGCCTGGTCGACCCAGTTGCTGTGGGCGTAGAAGTCCTCGATCTGGTGCCAGCCGCGGCCCAGGTCCTCCAGCACCTCGCACTTCGCCCGTCCCGGTTGGTCGTTCCACGAGCAGGCCGGGGAGATGGAGGTCTGGGCGGCGATGACGCGCCCGTTCGCGTCGACCAGCCGGTCCGCGGCGGCGACGGCCCGCTTGACGTGGTCGATGGAGCCCTCGACGCAGTCGATGATCTCGGCGTTGGCCTGCTCGCGGGTGCGGGGGTAGCGGTTGTCGTACCGGGGGTCGAGGTAGTCGGCGTTGTCGCAGTGGAGCTTGCCGATGCCGAAGTACTCGCCGTGGTCGTTGGCGACGATCGCCCCCGAGTTCCCGTCCGCCATCGCCGTCAGCGAGCTCGGGTGCCAGCCTCCGGCCCCCAGGGCGGCCCGGGTGATCTTCTCGTGGTTCCCCCCGCTGAAGGCCTGCGCCGGTGTCGCGGCGCCGAGGGCGACGGAACACAGCAGCGCGACGCAAGCGGCGCCGGAAACGCG
This sequence comes from Kitasatospora sp. NPDC057940, assembly GCF_042887425.1. Classification (NCBI taxonomy): domain Bacteria; kingdom Bacillati; phylum Actinomycetota; class Actinomycetes; order Kitasatosporales; family Streptomycetaceae; genus Kitasatospora; species Kitasatospora sp. NPDC057940. Next base: position 42,421 of record NZ_JBHVPH010000002.1, on the reverse strand, counting down.
CAGGCGCTGCCGGCGGGAAACGGAGCTGGGATTCACGGGGGTCTCCAGGTGTGCGATGGACGTCTTCGGCGAGCGTGCGTGCGTTCGGGCGTGCGTCCGGGTGCGGCGCCCCGTCCGTACTGCGCAGGCCATGGCGGACCCATGGCGGTGCTTGGTGACGAAGCGTCACCAAGCCTGCACCCGTACGTTAGTCGCCGCTCCCAAAGACCGACAGACCGTCAGATCGCCAGTGCCCCACGAGCATCCGGCCGCGCATCGCGGTGTCCCCGCGCCGCGAGGCCCAGGCGCCCGGCCCTGTTCACGGGAACGGGCAGTGCAGCCTCCCGGCCCCCCGGCTTCCCGGGCCGGGCTTGTCCACCCGCGGCCCGCCCCCACACCAAACAGAGCAGTGATTCTGTATAGTCCCCTCTACAAACAGAACGTCAATTCTTCTTGACGGAGGGCGCATTGCCACGGCTCACCGACGCACGCAAGGAACTCCGGCGCACCCAGATCACCGAGGCCGCCGTACGCTGCTTCAGCCGCAACGGCCTGGAGCGCACCTCGATCGCCGACATCACGGCCGAGTCCGGCCTCTCGACCGGCTCGATCTACGCCCACTACCGCAGCAAGGCCGACCTGGTCCAGGCCTCCGCCCACACGCTGCTCGCCAAACGCGCCGAAACCCTCGGCCAGTACGCCGCGAGCGACAACCCGCCCGACCCCGACGAACTGCTCGCCCGCCTGATCGCCACGATCGACCCCGCCCGAGCCCGGGTCGGCGTGCAGACCTGGGGCGAGGCGACCACCAACCCGGCCATCCGCGCCATCGTCGACGACACGGTCGACCGGATGCGCGCCATGGTGCTCGACTGCGTCACAGCCCACCTGGCCAAGGCCGAAGACCTCGCCCCGGCCCGCGCCCGGGAGCACGCCGGCCCGATCGCCGACCGCGTGATGGCGCTCTACCTGGCCGAACTGCTGCACACCGCCCTGCAGTCACCCACCGAGGAGACGGCCACATGACCTCCCCGACCGCACCCTTCGCCGACCGCACCGTCCTGCGGGTCGGCTACGGCGCCCTCCAACTCGAACGCCTCCACCACCGCCGCAGCGAGGCCCTCGCACTGCTGCGCCGCGCGGTCGAGTCGGGCGTCGACCACCTGGACACGGCCCAGTTCTACGGCTTCGGTTTCGCCAACGACGTGATCCGCGAGGCGCTGCACGCCCGGGACGACGTCCTGGTCGTCACGAAGGTCGGCGCCGACCCCGACCCGGGCGGCCCGCTGCCGCTGCGCCTGGCACAGCGGCCCGAACAGCTGCGCGCCAGTGTCGAGGACAACCTGCGCAGCCTCGGCACCGACCAGCTCCCGGTGGTCAACCTGCGCCGCCTCGACTCCGGCCCCGGCCTGCGCCCCGACGACGATCAGGTCGTCGGCCTCGACGACCAGCTCGCGCTCATGACCGCCCTGCGCGACGAGGGGAAGATCGGTGCGATCGGCCTGAGCGGCGTCACCCTCGACGGCCTGCGCCGCGCCCTGCCGGCGGGCATCGCCTGCGTGCAGAACGCGTACAGCCTCGTCTCCCGCGACGACGAGGACATGCTGCGGCTGTGCACGGCCGAGGGCATCGCCTGGGTCCCGTTCTTCCCGCTCGGCGGGGCCTTCCCGAGCCTGCCCAAGGTGACCGACGAGCCGGCGGTGCACGCCGTGGCCGCATCCCTGGGCGTCACACCCTCCCAGGTCGGCCTCGCCTGGCTGCTGCACCACGCCCCCAACGTGCTGCTCATCCCCGGCACCGCCGACGCCGCCCACCTCGAAGCCAACATCGCGGCCGGCGAGATCACCCTCGACGCCGCCGACCTCGCCGCCCTGGACGCGGTCGAGTCCCGCTCCAACGACGTCCCCATCGGCTGACCTGCACTGGCCGGCCGGCCGGCCGGCTCGCGGTGCGGGCACCCGGCCGCGACGCACAGTCCGTCTCCACCAAGGACCCGAGGATCCGAGAACCCGAGGACGGACCATGAAAGCCATCATCTACCGCGACAACGGCGGCCCCGACGTCCTCCAACTGGTCGACCGCGACCTCCCCGTGCCCGGCCCCGGCGAGGTCCGGGTCCGGGTCGCCGTGTCCGGGGTCAACCCGACCGACTGGCAGGCCCGTTCGGGCATCGCCCACGCCAAGCTGTTCGCCGAGGTCACCCCGCACCTGGACGGCGCCGGCGTGATCGACGCCGTGGGCGAGGGCGTCGACGGCAGCCGGGTCGGCCAACGGGTCTGGCTGTACATGGCCGCCGCCGGGCGACCCACCGGCACCGCCGCCCAGTACACCGTCGTACCCGCCGAGCGCGCCGTGCCGCTGCCCGACAGCGTCGGCTTCGACGTCGGCGCCGCACTCGGCGTCCCCGCCCTCACCGCGCACCGCGCGCTCACTGTCGCCGAGCACGGGCCCGGCCGGCTCCGCCCCGGGGCACTCGACGGCCGGGTCGTACTCGCCGCCGGCGGCGCCGGGGCGGTTGGGCACGCCGTGATCCAGCCACCGAGGCAGCGATCTCCCGGTTCTTCTGCCCTCCTGCGAAACCGTTCCACGGCCTGAAGCCGGACCCGCTTCCTGGCGGCCCTCCCCGCGTCAGTCAACCCCCCACCGTGCGCGTATCTCATGCCCCCAGGGCTACCGGAACCACCCGACAGCTGTCAGGCGAACAGCACCGAAGCTACTTGGTCAAGTTCGGTAGCGGCTTGGAACACCTGATCACATGTGTGAGGATCAGGCCGCGTACGCCTGTGGACGGTGATTGCGTGCGAAACCGCCCTCAAGGGCAAGAAGAGGTGGAGATGTTCGCTGGGGGAACTGCGCGGCTGCTGGTCGGAAACGATGGTGAAGCGCCGCTGAAGCTGGCCGTGGAGCCCTGGGCGGATACCTACCGGATTCCTCCGGGGCAGACCCGCGCCATTGTCACTCACTCACCAGCAGACGACGGTTCCTGGTCCGGGACGTTGCGCGGGGACGAGCCCTTCCAGGTCGACCATCGGCGGGATTCGGTCACGGTGTGGGCCAACGGCCACTGCTTCCACCTCAATGACATGCTGGGCAACGCGATCGACGCGGCCGACTGGCAGTGCCCAGCTCAGGGCCCGGACTCGTGAAGGCGGCTCCGAGCGGCGACTGATCGCGTGCTGGCAGGTTCCGACCCTGGAGTTTCGCGGGCGAGGTCTTCGGCAAGGCTGTCCTTCCCGGAGCACCACGTGACGGGGGAGCGCCCGGATGGTGTGCTTGACTCCCTGGCGGACGGCGCCATCTGGATGCGCTGGAGCGGCCATGACGGCATTCACACTCTCCACCACGGCGCCGGCCTCGCCCGCGGAGAGCGCGCATGCGCCGTGTCGGCCCGGAATCGCGGTCATGCGGTCGGTGAGGTGGAATGAGTCCGATCGGGCCATGGGTCTGACGAGTGGACTGGAGTGCTTGGGTGGGGACGATTCTCAAGGGCGTAAGCCGTGTGCGCTGGGACGAGTTGAACCATGCCTATGGATCTGCGGCAGATGTTCCCGGTGTGCTGTCGCGGATCGCATGGGGCGACGCCCTCGCGAGTGCGGCAGCCCTGAGCGATCTCGCTCTGTGGATCGGTGAGTTGGCGGTCTTCGACGCGACTGCCGCCGTTGCTCCCTTTCTGTGGGACCTCGCGGTCACCGAGACCGTGACGTCGCGGGCCGGGGCGATCGGGTTGCTGCAGACGATCCTCGAACACGGCAATCCGCGGCAGCCGAAGGTGCAACTGGAAGCCCACCAGGCCGTGTTGAGCCGCCGGCTGACAGCGGACCGGCTCACCCACGACAGCGACCCTGCGGTGCGAGGAGCGGCTCAGGACCTGCTGGCCGCGATCGACAGCCACCTGAGCGAGTCCTGCTGCCGGGCCTGACACAAGAGCCTTCCTCGGCGCTCCGGCACCGGCCGTCGGCCTGGTGGTGCTCCTCGCTGCCGTCTGGGGGGTCTCCGGCGATCGCTCGACGCCGGCCTTGTCCCGGGCCCGCTGCGCCCCGGCTGCGGCCGCCGTCCGGGACCACGGAGGCCTCCGGACGAGAGGCCGCCGTCGGACGGCTTCTGTCGGTGCCGGGTGATAGATGATCACCAGGGCCGGGTGGCATGGCAGACAGGGGAGGGCGCAGTGTCGGATGTGGTGATGTGGGGTCCGTTGGGAGATATCGCGCGGCAGGCAGGACTGCAGGATGGCATCCACACCGAGGACGTCTATGCGGCGGCCCTGTGCTGGTGGGCCACTGCTGTGGCCCCCTCGGCGGTTCTTCCTGTCGGCCACATGGAATGGCCTTGCCTGGTGTGGGGAGCCTTCCTGGCCGACGACGCCCGGCCTCCACTGGTCGCGGCCCTGACCACAGCCGGTATGGACCCCAGCCGCTTTCGCCGGCTCACCTGCCACCACGACATCACCACAACGGACAGGCTGGGGGCCGCTTGGCGCCGGTCCGCCCGGAGTACCCGGCCCGGCACCGGCTTCTCTCTGCTGCTCACCGGCAGCCCCGTCAAGCGCCGTCCATCGAGGACGTTCTCCGATGACTCCCTCGCCTACGCGTTGCGTACGGCCTGGGACGGCAAGGAGTACCGCAGCCTCGAACACCAGCGTCGTTCGCGCGAAGGCGGCCCGGCGGGGGAGGCCCCCAAGATCGGGGTGCTGTGGGAGATGCCAGTGGGCGACTGGAGGTACAGAGCACAGACGGAAGCGGCCTCCTCCAGCAGATTCCTGGTCTTCCGCCGGAAAGCGGTAATCCCCGGCGCCACGCTCCCCGGCCGCCGGATAGTGCCGGCGGCCTCCCGGGCCGTCGAGGGCCTCGCCCGGATCTACGAGAGCCTGTCGCGCCAGCAGGTGCAGTTCACGATGACGGGTGAGGCCGCCGCAAAGTTCTGGCCGGTCCAGCTCAGCGCTGCTCGCTTCGACGACCAGGAGTCCCTGCCGGAGGACCAGTTCGTCCGACTGGACGCCCACACCCACCGGATCGCGGCAGCGCTCGCCCTCGCCGACAACACGGACGTGATCACCGGCGGCCACATCGAAGCGGCATGGTCCCTGGTTGCTCGTTCTGGCCGGGATCGGGCCAGGTTGCTCTGCCCTGATGCCCTGGACCTCGTCGGCGGCATTTTCGACGAGATCGGCGGGCAGGTCCGGACCGCGACCGGCTCGCCGCAGGCCCTGCCGCTGGGAGAACTGTTCCTGCGGGGTGGTCTCCATGCCGTCAGCGCGCCTGCCGCGGTGCCCGCCAGTGGGGTAAGGGACAGGAAGGGCCGGGTCAGGCGTGACGGGGCGGTCGTTCAGGACGTCAAGGACTGGTACGGCAACCAGTGCCAGATGTGCGGCAGCGTCCTGGGAATCCCGGGACCACGCCAGGCGATCAGCGAAGGTGCTCATATCCGCCCGCTGAGCCAAGGCGGACCGGACTATACCGGCAACGTCCTGTGCCTGTGCCCGAACTGCCACACGCAGTTCGACCAGGGCGGCCTCTACCTGACCGACGACCTGCGCGTCGTGGAAACGGTGACCGGCACAGTGCGGCAGCGTCTGGAAACGGAGCCTGGCCATGACGTCGGCCTGGAGTACGTTCGCTGGCACCGTGCGCGATGGGCACGGTACATCCAGCCCGTCAGCCAGACGCGCGGGAGGCTCTGACGGAGGCTATGCCATTGCGGAGAGGCGGAGTTCGCGGGCTGTGCCCGCGCAGCTGTCCGCTGCCAGCGACCGGCTGGGTTCGTTTGATGCGGCCGGCTGCACGGCCGGCACCGGGCCGCCCGCCCACGCGGCAGCCGGGGCGTCGGCGTTGGTCAGCCCGAGAGTTGGACCCGCCGGAGGGGCCACGGCTTGTCCTCACTGTCAGCCCGGGAAGCCCAACAGGTCGCGCAGAGCCTGGTCTTCTCGGACAGCGCCGGGTGGAGCCGTCCGTTCGAGGGCGGCCACGAGTCGCTGCCGGTCTCGCCGCCGCACGACCAGTAGCGGGATCCGGCAGCGGAGGCGAACAACTGGTCCGGGTCCTTTACACGGCCGGCCCGACAGCGCGCACGGCGGCCGTCGGGGACGTCACCGCCGTAGTGCTCGACGGCGCCCTGCCCGTCGGCGACGAACACGGCCTGCCACTGCTCTGTTTCCAGCTCCACCGCACCGCCGACGCACACCGGGCGGTGGAAAACGGCGCGGTCGGCAAAGTCCTGGTGGACACCGCTGCCGAAGGCCGCTGATCCAGGGGGAGGGGGACGGCTTCCGCCCGATCATCTGTGCTGGAAGGCCGTGGAGTTCGTGGGGAGAGCGGGCCTGCCGGGATTCGTAGCCGGTCACCGCGCCGAGGGGCAAGGGGTGCGTGGGCTACCTGTCGACGGCGCTACCGCAACAGCGAGGGGATCCGCGCGACATGCCGGATCAAGCAGGCGTGTCTCCGCACCTGTTCCTCCGGCTGCGGCACGTGCGGGTCGTGGCCGGCCCGCCTTGGCCGCCGCCGGTGATGACGCCGTCCAGGGCGGGGCCGGTCTCCAGCTCGGCGGCCGGGATGTCAGGGCGGGCGCGGATGTCGGCGACGGCCTGGGTGGCGATCTCACCGACCGCCGCGGCCTCCAGTACGGTGCCGGTTTCCTGCCGAGCGTCGGCGAGGCGTTCAGTGATGGTGATGATGGTGGGCCGCCGGTCGTGCGGCCCACCATCAGTGCGTTCCAGCGGCTCAGTAGAGGACTACGGAGAGCCGTGCCGGGCCGGTCTCGGTGGTGGTGTCGCAGAAGTAGACGATGGCCTGGTGGTTGTTCACATACGCCTGGCCGGCCGCGTGGCAGGCGGCGGCGGTCGGGTATATGCCGATGTAGGTGTAGGTGGACGCCTGGGCGGCCGGGGCGGCGATGAGGGCGCCGCCGGCCACGAGCCCGGCCACGGCCGCGGCGGAGAATGCCTTGCGAAGCGACATGAGTGGTCTTCCTCCCAATGGTGAGCGCCGGGGTCCGTGCCCCTGCGCTTCGCCGAGGAGCCTCCTCCGAATGTGAAGGCGGGGCAATGGTCGAGACCAATTCCGACCGGAAGCAGTGTGGTGTTTCTGTGACGGCGCAGGTCACGGGCTCGTCTGACGGGCTTGCGATCATCTTCCGGACAGTTCTTGCACTGTCTGGGACCTGACAGTCCGTTTTGACTGATCCACCAGGATGGTCCCAGGCCGTTCCCCTGGTAGGAGTGCTTTCACTCCCGGGCCGGGACAGTGTGGGGACATCCGGCCCGGTCGGCTGGCTACCGGTCGGCTGGCTACCGGCCGGGTGCGGCGCTCCTTCCGGGGGCAAGATCGGCTGTCAGGAGACGATCTGGAGCCTCGCCCAAGAGAGTCGTTCGAAAGCGGTCGGTCCCGGCCGGCGGGTGGCCTCGCGTGTGCTCGCGCGCAGCCACCCGTCAGGGGCCTACGGCCGTCCGGAAGGACGAGCGCAGCTGCGGGTTCTGGAGTTCGGGTTCTGGACATTGGGCGTCACCCGCGACGCCAGGGGCGGCGTCACCGGTGATGCCACCCCCTGCTTCGTCGGGGTCGTTCGAGCGGGCTGTGGGGCCCGGTCCGCCGGGCTCGGCGAAGACCGGCCGGGCTCGCGTCGCGCGCGAGACCACCTGTACAGAGCCTTCGGCGGCGCGCTCCGCCCCGTATCGCCGGCGGAGCCGCTGTCCGGGTGCAGGTGGCGTCATCCGTCGTCGGGACCACCGGGATCTGCAGCCCGGTGTCAGGCGTGGGCGTGGGGGACGGGTTCGCCGGTGAGGGCGTCGGTCAGGGCCCGGTTGCCGAGGGGTTGATGCAGGACGACCGTGAGCTCGGCGATGCCGCCGTCCTCACATCCGATGTCCGGGCCCGAGGCGTCCCGGCGCCTGAGCAGCAGCGCGACCTGCTTGGCCGTCTCCCGTGCCACCAGGTCGGGCTTGTAGTCGCAGCCGCTCCAGGCGACCTCCATCGAGACCGTGTGGTCGTCCGCCGCCACGGTGGTGTTCTTCGTGGACGGGTCGGCGAGCTGGATTCGACGCAGGACGGAGGCGTCCTGCCGCTTGTAGGGGAGCGGATGGTCGGATTCACCGCCCCACACCGCGTAGCACACCGCCACCCCGAGCCCGATCAGCCCCGCCACGCCCATCCAGCGCTTGTCCCGTGCTGTCAGTTCCATGCCCCTGCCCTCCCCTTGCCGTAGATCAGGGTAGGCCTCCGAGCCGGCGAGGGGGGTCAGTTGAGGCGGCCGTTGCGGGGTGCGGGAATGCGGGGCAGGACGCTCCACAGCGGGTGGCCGTCAGCGGCCCAGCGGGCGAGGACGGCCCGGTCGACGAGGTGGATGCCCTGCTCGGTGCCCCAGCGGTGGGCGTCGCGGGAGAAGCGGCCGTTGGTGACGACGACGGCGAGGTGGGCGTCGTGGGCGCGCTGGTAGGTGCCGGCGAGCGCGTACAGCACGCCGACGCCCACCGGCTTGCCGCCGACGGGGTCCTGCTTGTGCTTGCACTGCACGGCCCAGCGCCGGCCTGTCGGGTCCTCGGCGAGGACGTCCACGCTCTGGTCGTTCGCCCGCCCGACCTTGCGCGCGCGGCATCCGTCGCGTTGCAGCAGGTCGCGCACCGCGTATTCGAACGCGTCCGGCGTCATGTGGTCGATCCCGCCCGGGCCGCTCAGGGCCAGGCGTAACTGGGCGGCGCGCAGCCGGTGTTCGCGGGCGGCCAGTGCCCGGCTCCGCAGCACGACCGTGGTGGCGGTGCCGGCCGCGAGCGCGGCGGCGGCGGGGATCCACCAGTTCGCCGCGAGCCACCGCAGGGCGGCGGCCGCGGCGCTGAGCGCGAGGAGCGCGACCAGGGCGTAGGCGATCCAGGTGGCGTCGTCGCGTCGTACGGGCCGACGTGGGCGCGGGCGTCGCGCCGTAGGCCTGCGCTCAGCCATGCGCTGCTCCGGGTGTGTTCACGTCGTGTCCTTCCTGTGGGCCGCAGTGCCGGGCGGGGAGCGGATCCGTGGTGCGCGGTCAGCGGGTGGCTTCGACGGCGATGCCGACGAGTTGGAGGATGGCGTGGCCCCAGGCGGTGGTGGCGATCAGGACGCCGAACACGACGGCGGTGAAGACGGTGAACGCCTCGTCGGTGCGGCGGCGGGCCTCGGTGCGGCGGCGGAGCCGGATGACGATGACGATCGCGAGGAACGCCGTCGCGCTGATCGTGTACTGCACTGCCCACTCCGGCCCGGTAGTTGACTTTGTGTGAGGCTCCGGTCACCCGGGGCCTGCCGCATTCGGGTGAGCATGCCAGAGCGACCACTCCGCCGGGGCCGGTTTCCCGAAAACGGCCGGGCGCGAACGAGCGCGGGCCCGCAGCCGTGCCGAGGCGCGCCGACCATTACGGCCGGCCTGCCTCGAGCGGGGGAGAGAGTGGTAGCAGGGGCTCAACCGCTTCGTTCTGGGGATCTGGAACAACGGGTCGGTCTGGCCCTGTAGCCAGGGCCAGAGCACTACCACCGGTGACAGGGGCCTGGCCTACCCGGCCCCGTCCGGGCTGCGAGACTGGTGATCATGACTGACCGCCGCCCTCTCGCGATGCCCGCCTTCTCTGCGACCGCAACGGACGCACCCCTGCCCGCCCAGCCCGGCGTGCGCCGGCTGCCGGTCGAGCAGGGCGCCGACTTCCGCCAGCCGCCCGGCGAGACCGTGAACGCGCCTGCCCCGGCCCGTCACCGCCTCTCGCCTGGTGACTTGACCTTCTCCGATCCGGACCGGCAGATCTGATCGCTACCACCACGGGTAACGCGACTATCCTGCCCCCGACAGACAGCCAGCCACATCGACGAGGACAACGGCACCGTCCGCATCCGCCTCGGCGACGTCCCGGTAGCCCTCCCGGTCCCCTCGGGGAGTCGGCCTTGCACCAGGTCACCGTCCAAAGCAGCCACGCCGTCCTCGCCCCAGCCAGGGGCGGCCCGCGGATCGAGGTCTACCCGACGGCACCACGGCGGTAGGGCGGCCGCCGAGAGGCAGCTCTCCCTCCTCACCGGGTGCGCTCCTGGAACAGGCTCTGGCCGCGGTTCCGGGAACGATCTCCGGTCCGGCGGAGCGGTCCGACCACCGCAGGTCCCCGCAGGCGCGCAGAGCTGTCATGTCTTCTGCTTCGTACGATCGTTCACGCAATCAGAGCGTGCTGGCATGGCGTCGGGTCCCGGCCGGTGGCGGCGGGCTTCGTCGTACGCGGCGAGGGCTCGGTAGAGGGTGGAGCGGCCGAGCCATGTTCGCCTCCCTCGCAGCGGGAGTGGCGGTGGGCCGGGCGGACAGTGCCCGGAGACTGCGGCCAGGAATGGGATGACGCGATCATGGGAAGGACCTGGCGGTGACCCACTACGAGTGTCACCGACCCAAGGGAGCGACCCGTGGCAGATGAATGGAGCGAGGAGCTCGTTCGGTGGCCTGGACTTGTCGGCACCACCGCCGCCGAAGCCGAGGCGCACATCCGGCAGAGCTACCCTGAGGTCACCCACGTCAGAGCCGTTCCACCGGGCCATGACATCCCCATGGACTACCAGGCAGACCGCGTCTGGCTTCATGTCGACGACAACGGCATCGTCCAGTCGGTGCCCGTGATCGGCTGACCAACCCCCGCCGGCGTGGCCACACGTCGTCACCTGTGCTCGTCCGCAGAGGCGGTGAGGACGAGCGCGAAGTCGGTGGGCAGGTAGGTCAAGCACCGGGGTCGCCTCCGCGCAGGCGGAATGGACAACCTCGAGACCGGCCGGCGCACCATCCGGCTGCCCCGGCTCAAATCCCGTCGCTCCATACCGGAGTGGGCGGCTACGCTCGCGCCATGAAATTGGACCAGGCACTCGAACCGCTGCGTCGGGTGCTGCTGGAGCGCGGGACCGCCGGCTATCCGGAGACGGTCACCGCGGCGGTGGAGGCTGCCCGGACGGCACTGGCCGGCGGGGCGGACACCCCGAGCCTGTGGGAGCTCGGCGTGCTGTCCGACGGGGAGGTTCTGGAGGCGCGCCGGCTGCTGGCCGAACTGGAGCAGGAACTCTGGCCGGCGCTGCGGCTGCCTGCCACCCTCGAAGCCCGTGACCGGGCACTGGCCCGGTACTGCCTGCGGGACCTGCTGGACGGCCGCGTCGATCCGTTGGTGGCGGCCGAGCGGATCGGCTTCGAGCTGTGCCCCGCCGACGACCCCGACTCGCCGCTGTGGCCGCTCCGCCGATGGCTGTATCTCGCGGAGGACCAACAGGAGCACTGCGGTGGGCTGACGAAGGAGCTGGTGGCCGAACTGCACGACCTGGCAGCCCAGTTGCTGGCCGGTCCGCTGTCCTGACAGTCGGGTCCGATGGTTCACCGAGAACGAGGAGCAACTGCGATCACGCGGGGTCACGGGTGACATCCAACGATCACCTGATGACGGTCGACCCAAGACCAGCGCATGGATGACGGTGGAGACCGACGGCTATGCCGCCATGCTCATCGTCTGGGACAGCGGCGAAGCCGAGCTGGAGTGCGGCGACTGGGCCAGTGGCCAGATCCGGCAAGAACATCGCGATCTCCGCGCCCCGGACGAGCTCCTCGACGCCATCGAGGACCTTCTCGAATGGGCCCAGGTGGAGAGCGGAGGACCGCGCTGAGCGGCGACGCGCCATCATGCGACAGCCCGATCATCACCCGCGTGACCACTTCGTGGGCTGCCCATATGCGCAAGCACTCCCCTGGCGGGCCGCGCTGGATCGACGCACCCAGCGGCGAGTCGGTTCCCGTCCTCGACTTCTACGCGGCCAACTGCGTCATTGCCGACCTCGCCCCCGCCACCGCCCGCACCGCGGCCGACACCGGCAGCCAGGCCACCGCCAAACACCGCACCGCTGCGCCTGGCCCGCCCGCCGATGACCCTCAGCGGTGCCGCGTGACCAGGACCTCGGCCACCTCGAGCGCGGCCTCTACGCCGACCGCCTCGTCCAGGCCGGCGAGACCGCCCAGCTCACCGACACGTTCCCCCGAGACCTCGACCCAGCGAGACTGCGCCGGTAGTCCCGTGTGGAACCGTGACGACCGGGTTCCTCGGATGAGGAGCCCAGCCGTCGCCTCGGCAGACGGGCCGGGGCTGGCCTTACGGTGAGCCGGAGGCCAGGACTTTCGTGACGAAGTTCGCGAACTGTGCCCGCAATTCCTCCCGCGAAATGCGCTCTTCTGCGGCCAGGTGCTCGACGAGGTCGGCTCGTGTGGCGGCGAGCAGGGCGTGGGCGGTGAAGCCGCTGGCGGCCACGCTGGGGATCTGCTCCAGTACGGCTTGGAGCAGGCCGTGCCACCGCTCGTAGTGCTCCGCCCGGTACGGGCTGCTGCTCCCGCTCTCCTCCAGGGCCAGCGCGAGGCGCCGGTTGTCGAGTTTGAAGCACAGGACGGCATCGAGCAGGGCGGGTACGCGATCCCGCGGTGGGGTCGCGGGCCCCAGGGGTGGTGGGCCGTTCTCGACGGCCTGCCTGATCGGTTCGAGCCGTGCCTCGTACAGCGCGCGGAGCAGACCGGCGCGATCACCGAAGGCCCGGAAGAGCGTGCCCTTGCCGACGCCGGCCGCTGCCGCGACGTCGGCCATGGTGACGTCCTCGGGACTCTCGCGGCGAGTGAAGAGGGCGTCGGCGGCCGCGAGCACGGCCTCCCGGTTGCGGATGGCGTCCTTGCGAGACGACTGGCGTTCGGGCATGCCGCTCCTTCCATTTGTAAAACGGACCCGTGGTCCATATCGTTGAAGCGGACCCAAGGTCCGGATTCTATGTTCTGGAGGATACCCATGTCCGCACCGACCTCCCCGGCGGATCTGTACCGCCACAGCCTGCGACTGCTGCTCGACAAGGACATACCCGCGTGGGTCGCCCTGTGGGCCGAGGACGGCCTCATGGAGTTCCCCTTCGCCCCCGACGGCTGGCCCCGGCGCCTGGAGGGCAAGGAGGCCGTCGCCGCCTACATGCGCCACTACCCCGATCACGTTGACCTGCACGACTTCCCCGACCTGCGGATCCACCAGACCACCGATCCACAGACCATCGTGGTCGAGATGCGCGGCGTCGGCCGCCTGGTGGAGAGCGACGCTCCCTTCGACATGACCTACATCGCCGTCGTGACCGTTCGAGACGGACACATCGCCTCCTACCGCGACTACTGGAACCCCCTCGCCGTACAGGAACCCGGCGCCGACTTCACCAGGAGCAGCTGATGACCACCGCTCGCACCACTCTGGTCATCGGTGCCACCGGCACCACCGGAAGCCGCACCGCCGCGCAGTTGACGGCCGCGGGCCACCGCGTCAAAGCCGCCAGCCGTCAGGCCACCCCGGTCGCCGGAGCTGAGCCGGTCCCCTTCGACTGGCACGACCCCACCACCCACGCGGCCGCTCTCGACGGCGTCGACCGCGTCTACCTCGTACCGCCCCCGGGTGACTCCGGCCCTGCGGCAGTCATGCTGCCGTTCCTCCATCGGGCCCGCACCGTCGGTGTGCGCCGCGCGGTGCTGCTGAGCTCCTCGGCCATCCCCGAGGGCGGCCCGGCGGTGGGAACGGTGCACCAGGCCCTGCCCGATCTGTTCGAACAGTGGGCGGTACTGCGGCCCTCGTGGTTCATGCAGAACTTCACCGGCACGCACGCGCATGCTCGCAGCATCCGCGACGAGGGCATCATCTGGACCGCCACCGAAACCGGCCGGGTCGGCTTCGTCGACGCCGAGGACATCGCGGCCGTCGCCGTGCGCGCTCTGACCGACGAGCAAGCCCCCAACACCGATCTCGTCCTCACCGGACCTGAGGCACTCGGCCACGACGACATTGCCGCAAGCATCTCCGAGGTCACCGGTCGGCCCGTCGTCCACCGCCGTCTGTCCTACAAGCAGCTGCGCGATCGCCTCACGACGCAGGTACCGGTGGAGTTCGCCGCAATGCTGGCCGACATGGACCGTGCTATCGCCGGAGGGGCGGAGGACCGCACTACCGACGCCGTCCACCGTCTTACCGGTCGGCCCCCGCGCACCTTCCGGGCCCTCCTTGAGGGGGAGATGCGATACAGCAGCTGATGTTCCAGGGCGATCAGCAGCTCGGGTTCGACACCCTGCGTAATCTCGGCCTGGTCGTCTACGGTGGCTCGGACATCGGAGAAGTCGTAGAAACCGCCTTCCGGTCACCTCCGGCGACTACGACGACTGGCACGACGCCTGGCTGTGGGAGGTGAGTCGAGGTGGCGGTAGGGCTCGCGTAGGTCCACACCAGCGGGGAGACGGCTCTGCGCCAGGCACAGATGAGGCACTCGGCCCACTGACGCCTTGGCTCACCGTCACGCACAGAGCCCGAGACCGCGTCGGCGCCAGCAGTCGGCCCGGCCGCTCACCTCAGTCCATGTCGCTGGCTGCTCACCGGCCGCACCAGTGGCGCTGACGTTGTTCAGGCCGGCGGCCGAGTACATCCCCGCTCGGGCGGGGCCGATCATTGGACAGGGTCTCACCGCCCGGGCTGCCACTTGGCGCCGAGATCAGCATCACCGGGGCTGGCCTCTGACGGCCCTCCTGTGATCGCGAGCCAGCGGCGTGTGTCGTTTTCTGTGTCGCAGACCACCCGCCTGACCTGCGACGATTACAACCATGCTCGCTGAGCAGCCTGTCCCTACCCGTACTGCTACGTGTAAACGTGGAACGAAAGGAAGTCTCATGATCTTCATAACGGTCAAGTTCGCGGTCCGCCCCGAGCGCGCCGACGACTGGCTCAGCCTTGTCGACGACTTCACCCAGGCCACCCGCCGCGAGGCCGGCAACCTCTTCTTCGAGTGGTCCCGCAACGTCGACAACCCCAACGAGTTCGTCCTGGTCGAGGCCTTCCGTGACGGCGACGCAGGCAGGGAACACGTGGAGTCGGCGCACTTCACCAAGGCCATGGAGGACATGTCGTACGCGGTGGCAACCAAGCCGCAGATCGTCTCGACCGAGATCCACGGCATGGACGGCTGGGCGGAGATGAGCGAAGTCTCCCCCCGGTGACATCCACGGACCGCCACGTCCAAGGAACGTAGGAGTCAGTCGTTCCGGCTCCCCGCCGGAGCGGCTGCGCGTGGCGTGAGCGCCTGGCGTCGCCGACGACCAGCCCGTTCCCGTCTGCTCCCGATCTTCCACTTCGTCTCGACCCTTCTGGCAGAACGGGGGCGTTCCGTCGCGGGGACCACCGGTTGTCCTGCGGGTTCGTGGCCGGTCCCACTGGACCTGGTGGTATCTCACCCGTCTCAGGTGCAGGTCCGCCGATTCGCGGTGCGCGTGGCTGACAATCCCGTCGCGGGCGACGTTCTACCGCTTCGCATGCGGTTCCTCCTTCCTCATCCGGGTGTTGGCCGGCCAACCTGGGGCACGGGGACGGGCACGGTACCAGGACAGCTCGAAGACGCCTGCCCACAGCCTCTGGGCAACCGCTTCCGCTGGGTGCCTCATCGGGTACGGCCCGTCGGAAGCAGGCGTCTTGCAGGTTCCGGTCTCCGATGACGAGACAGGTCCGGCCAACGGCCGGGCCACGACGGGCAATCCACCGGAACAGTCGCGGTGGCCTTGGCAATCAGCGCTGGTGTGGTGATTTCGGGGGCAGACAGCGCCGCTGCCTCCGCTTGGGTCCGAACAACCACCAGCAACCGGGTCGGTATCTACAACAACCCCGACACCTCGGGCAGGACCGGTGCGGCGGATCTGCCCCCGGGCTCCGAGATCTGGGCCGACTCTCCGCCGGTGCCAGGGCCTACTACGAGAAGCAACGCGCCCGCGGCATCGAATTCAACGCCGCCCTGCGCCAACTCGCCAACCGGCTCGTCGGCATCCTGCACGGCTGCCTGAAAGCTGGCACACCGTACGACGAGGCGACCGCCTGGTCCCACCAAGCCGACGCCCTCGCCGCTTGACACTCCAGCTCACGGGAGGGGCCGTTGCTTCTGCCGCGCACGAGTTGAGGCAGCCTCGGCACAGTCACGGTGGTGTACCCGGATCGTCGTTACCTGGTCCAGGGCATTTCCGTCGACCCGGTGGGCCGGTACCCGGTGATGCCCCACTCCGCGCCCCAGTCCTTGCCGGTCCAGTCGTAGGCGGGTGTCCAGAGCGGTCGGGCCGGTTGAGGTCCCCACTCTTTCGGGTCCGGGCGCACCAGCAGCTCGTCCTCATGGGCGTAGCCGCCGGTGAGCACGGTCGTCACGAACTCCGCGAAGCCGCCGTCGAACCGGTCGAGCTCACCGTCGTCGACGCCATCGAAGTCGCAGAAGACGGCCACCGGCCACTGCTCCGGATCAGGGCCGTCGGTCAGCCAGCAGCAGTAGTTGTGGTTGCTGTTGATGCCCCAGGGCAGCAGCCCGCCCGGGTCCGGGAACACGGGGGTGCGCTCCTGGTCCCAGAACTCGTCCTCGCCCTCGACCTGCCCCCGGAACTCGGTGTCGGTCTCGAAACGCCACCCCGCCAGGCCGCCCGGCGAACCGGCTCCGTGGGAGTGCTCCGTCGGCGACCGCACACCCCACTCGCCGTTCAGGTTCACCGCACCGTACAGGTCGACGAACGCCCGGTAGTCCGACGGCAGCTGGACCCCGAGCTCGGCCGGTGCCAGCTCCCACGGCACCCGCGCCGGGGTGTACACCGGCTCGCCCATGATCGCCCGCAGTCGGTCCCATGCCTCGGTCATCGCCCGACCCCTCTCCGGCCGTCAGTCTGTCAGAGGCTGCACTTTAGGCCACGGCTCCGACAAGCCACTGACCCGACCGGAAGACCGCCGGCTGGCGAGCCCCGCTCGATCTTCACGAGAACGACCGCCGGGTCGAGTACAAGCAGTCGCGGGGCGAGGTAACCGCCTGTTCCCGCCCCGAAGCTGACGGGCCGTCCCCGCCGGCCTCGGCGCCCGACCGGCACCCACCCGCCTACGGCCTTGCGGCACTGCACGAAACGGCCCCTGGATCCGCGCGCAGCCTGTATACAGGTGGGGACAACGACGATCGCTCCACCACCGGTGAGGACCACCGGATGCCACGGGCGCTCACCGAGTCCCGAGAGGGCACGGACACCAACCGGCCTGACGACAACTCGCCTGCACCGCAGAGTGGCTCTCCCTTCTCGCACGAACTCGCGCGGGAGCGCCTGCACCTTCGGACACTGATCCGGGCCGACGCCGACCAGCGGATCGCCCGGGGACGTGCCGTCCTCGCCCAGCGAGGCGACGAACTCGTCGAGCGCCTCGCCTCGGGCGAGGCCCGGCCGGTGGAACCGGTGACCGAGCAGCTGATCACCGACCGGCGGCGCACGTCATCGTCTTCGCCACCGGCGAGGCCGCCGCCGACGGCTCGCCGCTGTTCGCAGACGAGGTCGGCACGCTGCGCGTGGCGATCCGCGCCGGCCCGCCCGGTGCCTGGGCCTCGGACCGCGGGGCGACCAGCCGCTGCTGGCCACCCCGCTGCCGTTAACCCACCGCGCCGGGCGGCGCGGACGGGTCAGGGACGGCGGTAGGCGAGGGTGGGGTGGGTGTCGGCGACCTGAAGGAGGCGGTTGTACTTGGCGGTGCGCTCGCCGCGGGCGGAGGCACCGGACTTGATCTGCCCGCAGCCGGAGCCGACGGCGAGGTCGGCGATGAAGGTGTCGTCGGTCTCCCCGGAGCGGTGGGAGACCATCTGCGCGTACCCGGCCTGGCGGCACACCCGCATCGCCGTCAGGGTCTCGCTGACGGTGCCGATCTGGTTTGGCTTGATCAGCACAGCGTCGGCGATCACCGCCACCCCGGGCAGCGAACAGGTGGCCTTCGCGCTGACGATCGGGATCCTGCTCTCCGCCGTCGTCCTGGTCCTGGTGCCCGTCGTCGCCGCCCTGCTCGGCCGCGCCCTCTGGTGGCCGCTCCGCCCGGCCCGCCACCACCGGGCCGAGCCGGCCCCGGAGCCGTACCGCGTCCCGGTGCTCTGACCGGTTACGTTGGCCGGGTTGTGTCGTATTTTTATGGTGTCGGGGTGTCTCGTTGTCGTGATCGGACCGATGTTCGAGTAGTGCATCGCACCGCCCGGATCGGTCCGCGTCTGACCCAAGCGCAGGTCCAGCGAGGCTCGGGGCGCAGCGAGTGCTCCGCAGTAGGCAACGCAGGGAGGTAGGCACATGAGAGCACTCCTCACGTCGTCCGGGATCAAGAACAACAGCATCCACGACGCGCTGGTCGATCTGCTGGGCAAATCGATCGCCGAGTCCGACGCCCTGTTCATCCCCACCGCCATCTACCCCTTCCCCGGCGGGTCCGGCATGGCGTGGCGTGCGATCTCCGGTGAGGGGCCATCGCCGTTGTGTGGATTGGGTTGGAGATCGTTGGGGATCCTGGAGCTGACGGCGCTGTCGAGCATCGAGGAGGCTGTTTGGGTGCCAACGGTCCAGGCCGCCGACGCGCTGCTGGTATGGGGCGGTGACCCCCTGTTTCTCGCCAACTGGATGCGGCGTTCCGGTTTGACCGGCCTCCTTCCGACGCTGCGCTCCGAGGCGGTCTACGTGGGGGTGAGTGCCGGGAGCATGGCTGTTGCCTCCACCTTCGTCGAGACCTACCGCGAACCGCCCCGCGGGAACGATGGACCGTTGAGGTCGGAGGACATCGTCTTCGCCACGCCTCAGGGTGACGTCGACAGAATCCTGGTCACGGGACAGGGAGCAGGACTCGTCGACTTCGCGGTGATCCCGCACCTGGAGCACCCGGACCACCCCGACGCCTCCTTGGCCAACGCGGAGAGGTGGGCGGCACGGATTCCAGCGCCGACGTATGCGATCGACGACGAGACCGCCATCAAGGTGGTTGACGGTGCCGCCCAGGTCGTCTCCGAGGGGCAGTGGAAACTGTTCCAGCCTTAACAGCACCGGGCAGTTCCTGAAGGGAACGCCGGTCGGGTCGCCCAGTGCCTATGGCGTGTTTTGGAAGGTCATCCGGCTTGATGTCAGCCTCATCGGATGGGGCGTGGGGATCTGTCGGATGACCAGTGGGTTGTGCTGGAACCGTTGGTGCCGGTGGCCTGCGTGGGACGTCCGGCGAGGTCGCGCCGCAGGCTGGTCGACGGGATTCGGTGGCGGGTGCGGACGGGCGCCCCATGGAGGGACGTTCCGCCAGAGTTTGGAGCCTGACAGACGGTCTACGGGCTGTTTCGCCGTTGGCAGCGTCAGGGTGTCTGGCAGCAGATACTCACTGCCCTGCAGGCGCGGGCCGACGCGGCAGGAAGGATCGCCTGGGAGGTGAACGTCGACTCCACGATCTGCCGCGCCCACCAGCACGCGGCGGGGGCCAACCCGCGGCGTCAGTTGTCCTGGCTGGGTAGCGGCGTCGTAGCGGGCGCGGGCCTCGACGAGGCGGAGCCTTGTTTCGATGGTGTGCACTGCGGCCATGGCGGTGCCCCAGGTCAGGTGGCTGTAGATGTTCGCGGTGGTCGAGAGCGTGGAGCGCCGCAGGGTCTTGGAGATGACGGCCATGGGGACGTTGCCCTCCAGGGCGAGGGTGGCGGCGAGGTCTTCTCTCGGGCTCGTCATCACTCAGTGATGCCGTTACCCGTGGTTGATGGGCCTGCTCTCTCCGTCGACCGCTGGATGAGTCCGGTTCTCGCGAAGCCCCTGCGTAAAGCGTCCGTCCCAGACGTCAGTGATCCGATTCGGAACCTGGGACACCGTCTCACCGGACACACCCGAATAGGCACCCCCACCCGCTCCCTCTGCCCGAGGAAGCCGCCGATCTCTCCACCGCCCTGGTGACCGCGCCGAGCCCACCGGCCGACGCCAGGGCGGCACCGACGGGGCGACCATGCCAGCCGGCCACCGCATCCCAGCCTGCTAGGATCTGCGGGTGCTCATTGTGATGTTCATCTGACGGTCCTGGGTCTCTCCCGCCCAGGTTCTGATCCGTTGAGGGTGCGATCGTTCATGCCCTCCGGACTTCGATCACCGTCAGACGGCGGCCGCGGACAAGATCCCGGTCGCGCATCATCGGAGCCTCCTCATGCTCGCAGTGCTTCTCCTTCCTGGCGCGCTTCGCGCGTTCCTCCCCGCCCTGATCGCCCGGTCCGCCCTCGCGATGGGCGGTCTGGCCCTCCTGCTCACCGTCCAGGACAGTACGGGTTCGTTCACGCAAGCCGGCTTCGCGACAGCGACGTTCGGGATCGCCAACGTCATCGCCGCCCCTTGGCGCGCCCGAGCCGTCGATCGACTCGGTCAACGAGTCGCACTCACCGCCATGGCATCAGGTCAGGCGTCAGGGTTCATCGCCCTCGCGCTCATCGCGGAAGCCGAGGGAGTTGCGGACGTCTGGTTCCTCGTTCTCAGTGCGGTGGTCGGCCTGACGGCGCCGCCCCTGGGGGCCGCGATGCGCATGATCTGGGCGTCGCTCACGACGGTCGGTGACCAGCGAACGAAAGCGTTCAGCATCGACGCGGTGTGCGAAGAGCTCCTTTTCGTCGGTGGTCCCGTCGTCATCACTGCGGTCATCGTGGCGACTTCTCCTGCCACCGGACTCTGGGTGACTGCTGCCACGGTTTCCCTCGGCACCGCGGCGATGACGTCCAGCGCGTCGTCGGGGGCGCTGCGCGGAACGGGAGGGGGTGTCGCGCGAGGCGATCGCCCGCTCCGCCAGCCAGGATTCGCAAGGGTGCTGATCGTCCTCGTGGGCGTCGGCGGTGTGCTCGGCGTCGCGGAGATCGCAGCGCCGGCGGTCGCCGAGCAGCGTGACGCCGTCGCGGCTTCGGGATGGATCCTGGCGGCCTTCGCCGGCGGAAGCGCCCTCGGTGGGTTCCTCTACGGGCAGCTGAACCTCAAGGCGGGAATCGGCACGAGGCTGTTCACCCTGTGCACCGGCATGGGGCTTGCCGCGGTGCTCGTGTCCCAGCTGCACACACTCGGTCTGTTCGCTACGGGCCTCGCACTCGTCGGCCTCTTCCTCGCGCCCTCTCTCATCACCGGCTACCTCATCGCCGACACCATCGTTCCGGAATCCAGCCGGACGGAAGCGTCGACATGGATCAACACCTCCGTGAATCTCGGCGCATCGCTGGCGTCCGCCGCAGCCGGAGTCGTCATCGACAATTCCGGTGGCTGGTTCGCCCTCCTGCTCATGGGAGCGATCGCTCTCGCTCTTGCCACGGCCGCGCCGTTCGCACGACTGCGCGAGATCGAGCCGCCCGCCGCCCCCGCTTCCGACCGTCTCGAGCCCAGCTGACGAGCCCGACGGCATCGCCGACGCCAACACCGGGCCCGGATCGGCCACGACCGACGACGAGGCCGCAGCCCCGGAGCTGCGGCCTCGTCACGGTGAGGACCGTTTCAGTACTGAACGCCGCCGCGGCACAACCGGGCTGTGTGGACAGTGTCGGCGGTGAGGTAGAAGGCGTCAGGACGTCCGAGGATCCCTGCGGACGTGTCGCTGTCCAGGAGCCGCTCCAGCGTTGCGCGGTCCTCCGGATCCAGCCGGTCACCGATCCGATCGCGCAGCCGGGTCAGACGCATGTGCAGGTACTCTCGCGCCGACATCCCGAGGGGAGACGGGAGATCGGTGAAGAAGCTGCGCGTCCCGCTGGGGATGAGCCCGGCACGGGCGAGCATGGCCGGCCAGTCCTCCACCGTCGCGGCCGATCCCGGCAGTTGGTCGCGCATCTCGCCGAAGGCGTCCTCGGCGGCCGCGTCCAGGCGGGCCTGCAAGCCCGGACGCCCCACGCCGATGTCGCGGGGCAGGAAACGCGGGGGCAGCCCGCTCTCGGCGACGGCGAGGAGTCCGCCCGGCCGCAAACAGGCGACCAGGGAGCGCAGTGCCGCCTGCTGATCCCCCACGCGGTGGACGCCGTTACGGCTCCAGATCAGATCAGCGGAACCAAGTGCGGCGAACTCGCCGTGAAAATACTTCAGTTGAGTGACGATACGGTCCGCCATCCCCTGAGCTGCCGCGCGCGAACGGACCTGTTCCAGGATGCCGGGCTACCGGTCGACGGCAACGACCTCGGCGTCCGGGAAGGTGCGCGCCAACAGGCACGTCACCACGCCCGGCCCGCTGCCGACGTCCAGTACCCGGTGGACGGGAGCGTGTCCGCCGCCGCCGATCCGCAACAGACCCCGCAACCACTCCATGGTCCGCATGAGAGCAGGGGCATGCACGCCGGCTTCGCGTTCCCGGAGCGCGCCTGAGGCGTCCGGCCGGATGTCCTGATCGTGATGCGAGTTCATGGGTCCATGCCTTTCTTCGTGGGTTGATCCGGGTCGTTCGTGAGATCGGGGCACCCTGGAGTGCTGGGCATGGCCCTCATGTGGATCCACCGGTTCCAGAAGCACGAGCGGCGGGCGCCCCGACGCGGCCTGGCTCCGCCGCGTCGGGTGCGTGGTGCCCGCCGGCACTCAGCGGAGGAGGGGGGCGAGTTGGTGTTCCAGGACGGGCTTCGGTGCGGCACCCGTCCATGCCGTCGTGAGGGCGCCGTCGGCGTAGACCACGAAGGCGGGGATCGAGGTGATTCGATGCCGCTCCGCCAGTCCGGGCTCCTCATCGACGTTGATCTTGACGACGTCCAGGACGCCCGCGTGCTCGGCGGCCAACGCCTCGACGATGGGAGTGACTCTGATGCACGGCCCGCACCACGCGGCCCAGAACTGGACCAGGACGGGGCGCTCCGCCTTCAGTACGCGGGCGGGAAAGGTCTGCTCGGTGACACTGTCCACGAAGCGGGTGGACTTTGCTGACATGGTGGGATTCTCCTTTGGTGTGTTCGTGTTTGCACGCGGTTCCCCCGACGGGCCCGGACGGCAGGTAATGGCCGGGGTCAGCTGGACAAGGCGGCCTGCGGGGTCGGCTGTGGGACGTGTTGGGGCATCCGGGGTGAGGATCCGGTGTTCTCCACGGCACGCTCGATGTCCTCTGCGGCGAGGTCGTGGTTGAGCGCGAACGCGGCCGCGGCGCCCTGCCCCGCCGCGGTAATCACAAGTGCCTTCGCGTCCGATACATTGCCGACCGCCCACACCCCGAACACGCTTGTCCGGCCCACGGAGTCGGTGGTCACCCAGCCGCTCTGGTCCCGCTCGCACCCCAGGCCAGTGAGCAGGGCGTCGCGGGGCACCATGTGCGGGAAGACGAAGACCGCACGGCGGGGGTGGACGTGACCTTCGGTCAGCTCGACGCCGCGCAGTCGGTCGTCTTCCGGCACCAGGCGTTTGACGGCGCCCTCAACGACGGTGATGCCGCGGGCGGGCAGCTGTTCGCGTTCCTCCGTGCGGAGGTCCAGGGTGTGCGTGAAGAAAAGAATGTCGTGCGACCACTGTCGCAACAGCAGCGCGTGCTGCACTGCGCCCGGGTGGGTGCCCAGTACTCCGATGGGCTGGTCGCGTACTTCATACGCGTGGCAGTAGGGGCAGGACAGCAGATCCTTGCCCCACCGCTCGTGTGCGCCCGGGATCGCAGGGAGCTCGTCCCGTAGCCCGGTGGCCAGCGCCACTCGGCGGGCCCTGAGTACCGCACCGCCGTCCAGCCGCACGAAGTAGCTGTGGTCGATCTCATCCACGCGGCTCTCGAACAGGTCCACCCCGTAGCCGGTGACCTCGGCCCGCCCCACCGCCGGCAGGTCGGCCGCAGCCATCCCGTCCCGGGACAGGAAGCCGCAGCGTGGGCAGGCGGCTCAGGTCCGATCGTCGGCGCCGGCGGGTGATCGGAACCTCCGGAGACGGGTCCGGGTCCGGGCCAGCCTCCTCCAAGCGCTCGGGCCTCGTGCAGCGCGCGCCTGCCGGGCCGCGCGGCACTGTCAGATGTCGGGTCTCGAGGCTCGTGTCGGACGCTGCTTCTCTGGTCTGCGGTTTCTATCGCAGTCTCACGACGTGTCGAACGCCGAGGCCTCAACCCGGTGTCGGATTCCCTAATACTGCAACCGCATCTGGGCGTAACTGTGGGTGCGGGTGTTCGTTGTCTTGACTGTGTGCTTATGGGTTGACGGTTGAGCAGGTTGAGTCGTGGTCCGAGGGGATAGCCGGGTTTCATGCCCGGTTCGCTCGGCATTTCGGGAGGTCGGAGCCCCGGGAGCGGGCGCTGGACTACCTGATCGGGCTGCTCGCGCCGTTGGAGCGCAAAAACGGCTGGACGGTGGCCGAGCGGGTCGGGCAGTTGCGTCCCGACGGCGTCCAGCGGCTGCTCAACCACTCCGACTGGGACGCGGATGCGGTGCGTGACGATGTGCGGGACTTCGTCATGGAGAGCATCGGCACCCGGGACGGCGTACTGATCGGTGACGACACCGGGTTCCTGAAGAAGGGAACGAAGTCCGCGGGTGTCCAGAGGCAGTACACCGGAACAGCCGGCCGTACGGAGAACAGCCAGATCGGGACGTTCCTGGCCTACGCCTCAAGCAGGGGGCGGGCGTTGATCGACCGCGAGCTCTACCTGCCGCTCTCCTGGACCGATGACCGCGAACGCTGCCGGGCGGCGGGGATCGGGGACGAGGTCCCCTTCGCGACGAAGAACGAGCACCTCAAGTGGATGCTGCAGCGTGCCATCGATGCCGGCGTCCCCTTCGCGTGGGTGACCGCGGACGAGGCGTTCGGGCAGGTGAGGCACCTGCGGTCGTGGCTGGAGGAGCGGGCGGTCGCGCACGTGCTGGCCACGAAGGTCAACGACATCGTCGTCACCGGCCAGGGCGCGGACGTGCAGGTGGACCGGCTGATCGACGCGCTGCCCCGGCAGGCGTGGAAGCGCCTGTCCGGGGGCCGGGGCGCGCGCGGGGAGCGGATCTACGACTGGGCCCGCGTCGCGATCCGCCCGCGGTGGACGAACGGCTTCGGGCACTGGGTCCTGGCCCGACGCAGCCTCGGCGACCCCGGCAAACTGGCCTACTACATCTGCTACGGACCGGTCGCCACCCGGCTGAAAGACCTGGTCAAGGTGGCTGCGGCCAGGTGGGCGGTGGAAGAGTGCTTCCAGAGCACGAAGGGCGACTGCGGCCTGGACCACTACCAGGTGCGACTGTATCGGGCCTGGTACCGCCACATCACCCTGGCCATGGCCGCCCTCGCCTACCTGACCGCCGTCCGCGCCCGGGAAGCAGAAAAGGGGGAAGCACGGACGGCGGAGAAGAACTCATACCGCTGAGCGTGCCGGAGATCCGCCGACTGATGGGACACATCATCGTCGTGCCCCACCACCATGCCAACGACCACCATCTCCACTGGTCACACTTCCGACGACGAAGCCAAGCCCGCGCCCGCAACTCCCACTACAAACGCCGAGGACACACCCCCCAGATGCGGTTGCAGTACTAAGCCGTTGTCCGCCGGACTTGGTAGTTCCAGCGTGTGAGTGACCGGACGACGGTTTCGGCACCGATGGGGTTGGCGCTGTGAACGAAGACCGTTCCGATCTGGAAGGGCCGTCCGTTGAAGGCGGCTTCTTCCATGAGGGTCACCACGGGCATGATGGTGTCGTCGCCGCCGAGATCGTGGTCGAGCCAGAGTTCGTCAATGAAGCTGTCGCGGTGCTCTTGCAGGAGCTGGATGCCTTCTCGGCTGGTGCGGGCAATCCGCGTAACTCTGGGGAGTGGACGAAGGTCGTCTATGCCAAGGATGACGGGCGTCGGTGCGGCTAGGTCTTCTTTCACCTGATCATCATCACAGTGAATGTCACACAGTGAAGCCCGCGAGAACCGTGGGGGCTGCCTGTTGGATGGTTATCCGGACTACCTGCTGTCCTGTCGCGTTGAGCTTGTCTGTGGATCTCGTGTCGAGCTGCGGTGTTGCCAGGTCGAGTGAGAACACTCGGTTCGGGATTCTCGGTGCATCTGGCTTCTGCGGAATCCGGGGGCGGCCGACTCCTCGATGCCGGGGAAGATCGGACGTGCGCGTGTGGTGGTGTCGAGAGGTCAGGCCCGGAGCAGGTCGGTCGAGACTGCCCAGAGACGCTCGGCGATGGCGGGATCGATCGCCCATTGCTTGACACCGTGCGGGTGTTGCGCGAGATCGGCGTCGTTCGGCACGGTGTAGGCCTCCTGCGAGTCATCGAGGTAGTGGCCTCCGGAGTGGGCGAACTGTGGGGCGACGGCCGCGACCATGGTGGTGGCGGCTCCCTGCTGGACCGTCTTGTACGTGAAGACGCCGGCGGCCTCGGCCGCATCGAGTGACTGCTTCTGTTGCACGGTGAAGTTCCGCTGCAGGCCCGTCGCGACACCGCCGGGGTTCACTGCATTGGCGACGATGCCGTCGGAAGCCCACAGGCGGGTCGCCTCGACGGCGAACAGGGAGTTCGCCGTCTTCGACTGGGCGTAGGCAGTCTGGGGGTCGTAGCTGCGCCGCTCGAAGTGGAGGTCGTCGAAGTCGATGCCGGAACGCATGTGCGCCGTCGAACTGACCGAGACGATCCGTGCTCCGTCGCGGTCGGACGCCCCGAGGGCCAGGGCGTCGTGCAGGCCGACGGCGAGTGCGAGGTGACCCAGATGGTTCGTCGCGAACTGCAACTCCCATCCCTCGCGGGTTCGTTCGAGGCCGCCGGTGACCACGCCCGCGTTGTTGATCAACAGGTGGAGCGGGCCGCTCCACGCGTCGACGAACGGCATGACGGTGGTCCTGTCGGTGAGGTCCAGCCGGACGACTCGGGGGCGGATCGCTCCGGGCGATCTCTCGATCGATTCGGCAGCGGCCTCGCCCGCAGCCGTGTTCCGCACGGCGAGCGTCACCTGTGCGCCGGCTGCGGTCAACGCGCGGGCCGTCTCGACCCCGATTCCGGAGGAACCTCCCGTCACGATCGCGCGGATTCCGGTCAGGTCGACGCCCCGCACCACCTCGTCAGCCGTGCTGGAGGCGGTGAAGGACGTGGAGAGGGGTTCGCGAGCCGTCACAACGGCGAGACTATACAGACTGAACCAGACTTGTATAGTTCGATTTGCGCTCCTATGCTCGCCGCATGAGCAGCTCCGAGACCGGCCCCCTGCCGTCGCCGATCACCGATGCCAACCGTCGGACCATGGTTCTGGACTCCGCTCTGGCCACGTTCGCGCGATTCGGTTACCGGAAGACCTCGATGGAGGAAGTGGCGCGGGCGGCCCACATCTCCCGCCCCGGGCTCTACTTCCTCTTCTCCTCGAAGGAGTCCCTGTTCCGTGCCGCCGTCACCCAGGCCTTGGAGCGCGACATCGCAGCGGTCGAACATGTCCTGGCCGACGTCGACCGCCCTCTTCCGCAGCGCCTCGTCGAAGCCTTCGACCGGTGGGCGGGCCGCTATGTCGGCCCGCTGACGCGCGATGTCGCGGTGGTCGTCGAGGACAACCCCGACCTCCTCGGCGAGATCGCGGAGAGCACGCCGCGGCGTTTCGAGGAGCTGATCACTGACGCGATCGCCGTCGAGTCAGGACAGGAGACAGCCGCTCTCGTCGCACAGACGATGATCAGCACGTCGATCGGCCTCAAGCTTCAGGCCACATCGCGGGAGTTCTACCTCGAACGCATGAAGGTCGCCATCGAACTCCTGGTGCACTGAAGACACGCGTCAAGCCGCGCGGGAATCCGGTCGCCTCGGGCCGTGGTCTCGGATGGCCCCGTCTGTCGCATGCTTTCGCGGCGGTGTCGGACTCCGGGGCGGACCTGCTGATCGTGATCACTCCCGGGGTGGAGCGGTTCGATTACTTCCGTTTGTTGGAGCGGATCCGTGCGGGTGAGGCGACGGTCGAGGAGCTGCTCGCCAAGCAGGATCTCTTCGACAATCATTTCCTGGAGTCGTCGAGTTGGCGTGACGCCCGGGAGGAAGCCGCCCGGTCCGAGCTGTAGACCGCCCGGCGCCGAGCCCGGCCTGCCAACCATTCTCAGGGAACCTCGTGACCGACACTCGCAGCATCACCAACCCGCCCGGCCTGCACGATCCGACGCCGTTCGGCTACAGCCACGCCGCTTCCGCGCTCGGCGAGCCGGTGTTCATCGGCGGCCAGTACGCTTCCGACGCCGGCGGTCAGGTCGTGCCCGGCGACTTTGCAGCCCAGGTGGAGCTCGCCCTGGCCAACCTGCGTACCGCGCTCGCCGGGGTCGGCCTCGGCTTCGAGCACGTGGTCCGGCTCGGCTCGTACGTCGTCGACCACGACCAGGAGAAGCTGGCCGTCCTGGGCAAGGCCCTGGCCGGGGCGTGGGGCGACCGGCTGCCCGCGCAGACGCTCAGCGGGGTCGCCTCGCTCGCCCTGCCGGGGATGCTCTTCGAGATCGACGCGGTCGCCGTCCGGCCGGCGGCGGGGGCGGCGGGCTGACCCACCCGCGCGCAGGGGTCCCACCGGCCGGTGGGACCCCTCGCCGTACTACCGCCGTTCGATCCGGCGCGGACCGCCCACGCGGCCCGGGCCGCCGCGCACGGCCGTCGTTCCACGGCGCCGGGGTCGTCGCCGAGGAACGGCACCCGCAGGAACGGGCCCTCGCCGGTGGCGGCCGTGTCGAGGATCCGGAGCAGGGCCGTCGTTCCACGGCGCCGGGGTCGTCGCCGAGGGACGGCACCCGCAGGAACGGGCCCTCGCCGGTGGCGGCCGTGTCGAGGATCCGGAGCAGGGCCGTCAGCTCGCGGACCGGCTCGTCGACGAGGACGGCCTCGGCCCCGCTCACCAGGATCGGCAGCCCGGCCGGGTCCGGCCGCCGGGGCGGGTGGCGGGTGTCGGTGAGGCGTTCCTCGAAGGCGTCCCAGTGGTGACCGAAGCAGGCCGGGAACGAGACAGGGCTCTGGCCCGCTCGTGGAACAACTCGTCTCTGGTCCGGCGGAGTTCGCTGCGCACCCGGTGGGGGTGGACGCCGTCGTCCACAGATGCACGCCGACTGCTGCACGACGACTCCCCGGCCGCCGCAGACCGGGTCGACGAGGATCCCGGATGCTTCCGCGACCTGCTGGTCAACCGGCGCGGCGGCATGCTGCCGCAGCGGATCCGCCAGGCCGAGCAGGACACCCCCGCACCGGTCCGCTCGTTCGCCCGCTTCCTGCGCCAGGACCTCGACGCCGTGACCGCCGGCCTCGCCATCTCCTTGCGTTTCCTCCACACGGCCACCGGACGCAACCCGCCCGAGCCCCTGAACCAACCCCGTCCTGGCTGTTCCGCGGCGGCCGCGACGCTCGCCCTGTCCCGGCATGCTTTCTCCCCTGGGACCGGGGGGTGTTCGCTGCTCTGGTCTGCCATCGGTGACCGCCCTGGCTGTTCTGACGCGTGGGCCGGTCCGGTGCGGTCGTAGGACGGGTTGTGTGCGGGTGGATCGCCTCCTGACCACCCGTCCCCGGGTCGCCGGCACCAGCGGCCATCAGCCCCGCCGACACCGCCGGCACCGCTGGACCGGAAATTCTTCGGCGCGCTCCCGCCCGGGTAACCCCTTGAAGCCATCCACGACAGGAAGATCTCCCGTTTCGCATGCCGCGCCATCGGGACCGCCCGGTGCCGCGTGGCCTGCCCGGCTGCGCCCCGCCCGACTCTTGTTCCCGCAGCCCTCCCGCCGTCCCCGGCCGTGCCCCTTGCCCTGTTCTGCTGCGCCTCGGGGGTGATGTTGTTTCGGTCGCTGCCCTCTCCGGCGTCGGTGTCGTTTGTCGTCTGGTGTCCGGGTCCTGTCGTCGGCTGCTTTCGCTGTCCCGCTGCCCTGCCCGCCCTGCCCGCCCTGCCCGCCCTGCCTGCCTGCCTGCCCTGCCTGCCCTGCCTGCCCGCCCTGCGCCCCCGCCGCGGCCCTGCCGCCTCGCCTCGCGTCCTCGCCGCCTCGCGTCCTCGTCTCCTCGTCTCCTCGCGGGCCGGGTTGACGGTCCGTCGGTGGCTGGTCGGGTTGATGGCCTGTCGCGGGGGTTGTCGGGTTGTCGTGTTGCTGGTGTGGTCAGGGGTTCGGGGGAGTGTGTTCCTGGCCCCGCCGGGGTGGGGTGCTGGGACGGCCTTGGGGCGCGGTGTCGGTGAGGTGGCGGTGGGCGGCGTGGAGGTGTTCAGCGGCCTGGCCCAGGTGGTGGCAGGCCATGGAGGGAGAGAGCGCGTTGTAGGGGCGGAGCCATCGTTCGGCGGCCTGTACGCGGGCGAGGGCGGCGGTCAGGGACTGGTGGGCGGGCCGCATCGAGGGGATCTCGGCGACTTCGTCCACGGTTCGGGCGAGCAGGACGGCGAGGTCCTCGGTGTCGGGCCACGCGCCGTCGGTGAAGTCGTGGCCCCACCAGGCCAGTCGGGCCGCGCATATCCCGACCCAGGCCTCCAGCCGGTCTTCCCAGGACGGCGGCCTGGCGGGCGGGGGCGGGGGCGGGTTCGCAATGATCGGCACCCGAACATGATCTGCCCACGGGCCACGGTCGCGTGGCCGTTTCACCGGAACCTGTTGACGACCTGTTGCACAACCCCGACCCGGCGGCCGCCCACCGAGGCCGTGGGACGGCCGGGGACTGCTTCCCGGGTGCAGGGGGCGGGGGACGGCCGGCGAGTGCTTCCCGGCAGCCGCCCCGTCCGGGCCGCACAACGGATCAGGGCGAGGTGGTCTCTCCCGCGAGGTCACGGATACGGCCGGCGGGCGGCACAAGCACCCCCCGCACGGGTACACCGGTCCTGGATCCGTACGGGAGTTCTCCGGCCCTCGGCGTGAACTGGCCTGACGGGCAAGGGCATCCGGTGCATAAGATCTCCTGTCGACCCGCCCGCCCCTGCGGACGCGCCCCGACCGCCCCTGCGGACGCACCGCGCTGCACCTCGCCTCGCCGATAGCCGCGCCGCACCGATCGGCGCGGAACGGGCCGACGACAAGGCCTGGACCAGACCGTGACGGAGACGCCGGATGGAGACACCGTGACTTCCGCAAGCCCGCAACAACACCGCCTCACACAGGTACCCGAGTCCCTTCGGGCCTTCGGCCGCTGGCAACACAAGGGCGAAGCGGGCCACCGCTGGCTGACGGCCCTGCCGGACACCGTCACCCGATGGTGCGACCACTGGAACCTGAAACCCGACGGACCACCCATGCACGGCTACAACAGCCTCGTCGTGCCGGTCCTCCGGGGCACCGAGCCACTGGCACTGAAAGTCACATGGCCCGACCAGCAGATGCAGGAACAGGTACTCGCCCTGCGCCTGTGGAACGGCCACGGCGCGGTCCGCCTGCTCGACTCCGACACCACGGCGGGCGTCATGCTCCTGCAACGCCTCGACTACACCCGTCCGCTCCGGGACGTGCCGCTGACACAGGCCGTCCCCGTGATCGGGACACTGCTACGGCACCTGGCCATCGAGCCACCCCACGGCCTGCGCACGACCGCAGACATCGCCGCGGGCCACCGACGGGAACTCCCCGCCCAGTGGGAGGAACTCGGCCGCCCGGTACCCCGACACACCCTCGACCGCGCACTGGACCTGGCCGAGGAACTCTCCCACGACGACTACACCGTCCTGGTCAACAACGACCTCCACTACGACCAGGTCCTGCGCACCCCCGACGGACACTGGTCCGTCGTCGACCCGCTGATCGTCCGCGGCGTCCTCGAATACCAGGTCGCACCCCTGCTGTGGAGCCGCTTCGACGAACTCGGCCCCTCCCGCGTCCAATGGGCCATCGACGCCCTGACCGACGCCGCGGACCTCGACCCCGACCGCGCCCGCAAATGGGCACTACTGCGAGCCGTCGAGTACTGGATATGGGGTCTACGCGCCGGCTTCACCGAGGACCCGGCACGCTGCGCCCGCATCGTGGAAGCACTCACCTGACCCCCGCCCCGCCCCGCCGTGCGGAACAACCGGCGCCGGCCCGACCGGTCACCGTCGATCCCGCAGGCCTGCCGGACGGGCCCGCAGGAGTCCGGGCGCAGTGGGTTTGCGCAGACGGATCGGGGTGAGAAGAGGACCGGTGGTCGGGAACGCGGTCCGGGCGGTGGACATCCCCCTCTTCACCGTCCGGACCCGTGCCACCGGGGTTCAGAGCCCGGCCACCGTAGCGGTCACACACCGGTGGCCGGGCGCTCCATGGCCGGTGTCAGGGCCGCCGGCCGCCCAGCGTCAGTCGAGTCCGAGTCCGAGTCCGAGTCCGAGCACGGCGCCGTGGGGACGCGTGGGCCGGCGACGGCACCTCCGCCCTGGCCGGCAGGCGGGCGGGGCAGGGCGCTCAGCCGCTCGCCGACGCTCCGAAGCCGGTCCAACGGTGGCGACCGTCATCGGCGGTCCACTTCGGGCGCCACCGGCCGGGAGCTGAATTCAGATTAGACCGGGTTCGGGACGGGGCCTGTGACGTACTGCCCAGTGGTGTCACCCCTGAACCTCCTCAGCCGAAACCGACCTCGGTGAAGCAGCAGCCTCCGCGCTCGGCTGCGGACAGGGCCTGGACCGACGTGAGGCGCGGGGTGTCGCGGAAGTACTGGCAAAAGCCCGACGCGCGGAACCTCAGGTCGAACGAGTGGCCTTCGACGTGCCATTGCGGCCAGTCCTGCCTGCCGTCGTCCGGCGCCAGCCGGTGCACCGAGTCGATCTCCAGCTCCGGATGCATGCCCTTGAAACCGAGGTCGCCCTCAAGGTCCCAGACCTCTTCGAAGACGAGCGTCGCGGGGGCGATCCAGAAGGAGAAGTTCTTTGCCGGCCGGACCGGGTGGACCCAGCGGACGATGTAGTCGAGGTCGAGCAGAAGCCGGGGCAGGCCATCTTGTGTCTGCTGCACGTACAGGCCGTGGACGGTGGCGTCGTGCCAGCCCATCTCCTCGAAGTCGGTATCGCTCCAGACGCTCTTCGAGAGGCCCGATTCCTGATGGCTGCCGCTGCTCACACCTGTATCCAAGCAGGCCGCGCGCCAGTGCGTCGACGGCGGCCACCAGGTCGGCGCCGCCCCGCGCCGCCGCGGCCCTGCCGCCGCCCGCGCCGCCGGGCCCCGGGCCCGCCCGCCCGCCGTCCCGGCCCAGGCGCCCGTCCACCCTGCTCCGGTGCGCCACCGGCTGGGAGAGACGGTCTCCGAGTCACTGTCCGAGGCGATCACGCCGCTGCTGGTGGCGCAGGAGAGCGAAGACGGCCGCGCCGGCCAGGTCGTGCTGTACACACTGCCCGCATGGAAGCTGGAAGCCCTCTGGGACGTCCTGCTGGTGCTGCGCCGCACGGCGGCCGACGACCCGGAGACGGGCGCGGTGCGCGAGCTCCTGGAGGCCTTGGGCAACGGGCTGTTCACCCCGCCGCGCACGGTGGAGCGGCTCACCGCGGACCTGGAAGACAGTGGTGGCGGCGCTGATGCCCGACCTGCCGGACACCCAGATGGTGGCCACCGCCGCCATCCCGGCCCAGGCGCGGGGCGAGGCCGTCGTCAACGCCTACCGCCGGATCACCACCGCATGGGCGGCGGCCGCAGTGCGCGCCTGACCCTTTGGCCCCACCGCAGCACCGCCGCGACCCCGGCGCTGCCGGCCGCCCGCTGGCCGGGTCCCGGTGAACGACGGCGGGCGTGGGTCAGCGGCCGTTCCTGACTGCTTGGACGCGGTTCCGGTCGCTGTGCCGTGCCGTCCGGCTGGGACCGGTCGCTGCGCCGTGGGTCCGGAGAACACCTGTCGGCGTGTGCTTTCTGGTCCGACCCCGAACGGGATCACTCTCAAGGCATCGTTCGAGGTCAGACCTATTAAGCGCAAGTTCAGGACCAGCTGATGACCAGGCAGCCCGGTCCGCCGGGCCAGCCGGGCAAGCCCTGCCCCGCGAACTGGTTGTAGAGTCCGCCGTCGCCGCCGTCGCCGCAGCCGGGTGTCTTCAGGACATCGAAGGGGGCCTGGCCGGGCCCGCTCTGGCCGTTGCCGGTGCCGCCGGGTCCGCCGCCAGGCCGCACGACGCCTCCACCGCCCAGGTCCGTGGCTGCGGGGGCGACGCCTGCGGCCGGGGTGCCCGGGTAGACGCCCGCTCCCGGTCCGCCGTCAGCCCGCATCACCTGGGTCCCGCCGGCGGTGATCGAGGTCGCGCCACCGGTGGTGCCGTCCGTAGCGTCAGGAGTGGAGCTGGTCGCCCCGCCCGTGCCGGCCGTCCCGACGGTGACAACGATCTGCTGGCCCGGCACGACGGTGAACGCCCCGTGCACGTATCCGCCACCGCCACCGCCGTACCCGGAACGGGAGTGGCCGTAAGGGGGAGGAGGACCGTCGACGAGGGCGCCGGATCCGCCGCCGCCCGCGCCCCACGCGTCGACGTGGAGACCCTCGACGTCCGGTGGCACGGTGAAGGTGAATGTCCCGGCCGAGGGGAATTCCCGCATCCCCGCAGTGTCGGCCGAGGCCGGCGGTGATGCGGACAGCACCGCCGTCGTCGCCATGACCGCCACCAGGGCGGCCCGCCAGGCTGTCCGTCGGCAGCCGCGGCCGCCGACCAGGCAACGCGCGTCTTCGCGCGGGATCTCGTTCATGCGTACAACATTCCCGCCGCCGCCCCACTCCTGCCCTGACAGCACCCGGTGGGCGTAGATCGGTGGGCGAGTGTCATTCCAACGGCATGACCCGCTTGTGGCCCCAGCGACCGCCCAGCCCCTCTGCACCGCCACCGACCGGGACCCGGGAGAGACACGACGCCCTCACCCTGCCGCGCCTGGCGCTCGACCAGAGCCTCGGGAACACGTAGCCGGTCGCCGAGTGCACGACCCCGGGCCGGCGACTGCACGAAAGGCCTTCCGCCAAATCGCAGGCGGAATCTACGGTGATCGTCCGGTCACCTGGAAGAAGGACTCCTCATGGCGCGCACGATCGTCGACGCGTTCCTGTTCGAACTCCAGCCGGCCTGAGCCCCGGGCCCGGGGCACCGAGGCTCAGAGGGGGCGCATGCCCGGCTCGCACTCGTGTCCCGTCCTGCGGCCCACCCGGCCCGCTGCGCCCGCACCCACCTGTGAAGTTCGGCCGCGGTGTCACCAGCGGCGCGAAGCCGTACCCTCCGGTGTCGCGTTCGCCGTATCCCCTCTGCGTTTCTGATCTTGTTACTCGGGTGCCGATGGGATGGGCCGGCGCTGCCCGCCGCGTCCCCGGCACCGGGCAGCAGCGGACGGACCTGCGCGGCGTCCAGGGCGTTGTCCAAGACGATCAGGACCCGACGGCCGGCCAGAGTGGACCGGTAGAGCGCCGCCGTCTCGCCGATTTGGGCGGGGATGCCCTCGACCGGCACGCCCAGGGCGCGCAGGAAGGAGCCCAGGACGGCCTGCGGGTGCTGAGGGCCGGTGGACGACCAGCCGTGCAGGTCGGTGAAGAGCCGGCCGTCGGGGAAGCGGTCCCGAGTCCGGTGGGCCCAGCGCAGTGCCAGGGTCGACTTGCCGGCCCCGGCGGCACCGGTGATGAGCGCGACGGCCGCGGGGCGGCCGCCCGGCCCCCGCGGCCGACCAGGTCGCGTTCGTCGGGCGCGAAGCTGCGCCTCGCGGCCGACGAAGGCGGGTGACTCCCAGGGGAGTTGGGCGGGACGCGGCAAGGCTGCTGTGCTCCGGCCGCCATGCCCGCCGCGGCACCTCGGGCTCACGGGCCGGGACCGTCCCCGGCGCGCTGGATCCCAGCAACTCCTGCTGGAGGAAGCGGAGTTCGGGCGACGGGTCAAGGCCCGGCTCCCGCGCGAGGCGGGCCGCGTACCGCCGGTACGCGGCCCGGTGCTGCGCCCGGCGCGGAGCAGGGCGGTCAGCAGGTGCCGCACCAGGCCGCCGCGCAGGGTGGCCTCAACCAGGCCGATGAGCTCCGGGACGGTCCGGTCGTGCCGGCCGGCCGCCAGTTCCAGTTCGAAGAGCCGCTCCAGGGCGGCCATCCGCTGCTCCTCCAGGCCTGCGGCGACGGGTGGCGGGCGCGCGGCCCGGCAGGCCGTCCAGGGCCGGGCCGCGCCACAGGTCCAGGGGGCCTCGCGCAGCAGGGGCACCCCGTCGGTGCCCGCACGGGCGGCGGCGTCGACCCGGGCGGTCAACTCCTGCGCGTCGACGCGGACTCCGTCCGTGGCGAGGAGGCAGCCCGGCCCGTCGGCGCGGATCGGTGAAGGCCGCTGCGGGCCGGGCGAGAGCGCGCGGCGCAGCCGCCCGACCATGTTCCGGACCTGGTGGTCGGCGGTGGCGGGCGGGGACTCGTCCCACACCGCGTCGACGATCCGGGGCACGGACACCGTCCGGCCGGCGTGGGCCACCAGCACGGCCAGGAGCGCCTGTTGGAGCCGGCCGCCGACGGCGGAGCGGGCCGGGGTCCTGGGCCCGCACCTCCAGTGCTCCCAGGATTCTGAACTCCACCCCCAGGGCCTCCGGCGATCGAACGGTGCTGTGCGTCGTCCTACGCCCCGAGCTCCGTGACGGGCGCGGCAGGGTCATCCTCACCCAGGCGCAGCGCCGTGTCCACGGCGCTCCGCTTCGGGACGCCCTCCCGCGGCGTGATCGGGTCGTGAGGAATTCATGACGGCCTCGCGCAGGATCGTCACCGGGCCGGACGGCATCCCCCACGACGGGCCGCCCCACCGCTCCACCGTTCCCCGCCCGCACCCGCACGGTTCCGGCCGCGGGGGTGCGGCCCATCCACCAGAGCACGGAGGAGAACAGATGACCCTCGTCCACCGGCCCCGCCGACGGACGGCGGCGGCCGCGGCCGCCGCCACGATCATCATGACCCTGCTGGAGATCGGGGGCATCGGGGCCGGCACCGCCCATGCCGGCACCCGCCCGCCGACGACGAACTGCAACCCCGCCGTGGACCAGACCTGGCTGGAAGTGACGTCCCTCCAGGTCGACCCCGTCGTCACCGACTTCCTCGCGGTCTACGTCGCCCCGGGAACCACCGGACAGCGCACCGAGACCCTGAGCCGGGTGGACTCGGTGACCACCGGTCGTCAACCGCAGCGCCGAGATCAGCGCCTCGGCGAGTGTGCTCTTCCTCAAGATCGAGGCCAAGGTCGGCTTCTCCGTCCTAGAGGCCGTAGTAGCCGGGCTGGTTGAGGTTCCAGGTGGTCGAGATGGTGGTGCTGGTGGTGGTCGAGGTGGTCTTCTACCGCGGCACCCGCCGGGTCCAGGGCGAGTACGCCAAGTTCGTCTGCGCCCAGACCGCCCCGACCACCGGCGTGTGGATCAACGCCTTCCCGGGCGGCGGCGGGGGGAGCTTCACCACCTACGAGCTGCCGGAGATCGGCAGCGTCAACTGCGCACAGACCGAACCGGCCGACACCCTGCGCCGCACCGCCCAGATCCGGCTCTCCTGCTGACCCGCCCACCCCACACCACGACGGAGGAACCCATGAGGAATTCGCTGCGGCGCCGGACGGCGGGCGCCCTGCGCACGCTCGGCGCCGGCATCCTGGCCGCGCTGGCCGGTGCCACACTGCTCGCCGCTCCCGCGTCCGCCGACACCCCGCCGAAGTTCGACTCGTCCGACTGGAACGGCTGGAGCTGCTCGGGGTACTACCGGATCAACACCCCGGCCGGACAGGTCCTCGACATGAGCCAGGGCGGCACCTTCTTCGACGGAGCGCTCATCCAGTACCCCTGGAACAACCAGCGGAACCAGCAATGGGGCCTGTGCCGGTGGAAGGGCGACCCCGAGGACACCGGCACCTACGTGCTGCGCAACCGGCAGAACGGCGACTGCATCGGCAGCTATGACAGCGGGAGCGTGGACGCCTCCTGGATCAGCGTGTTCGACTGCTCGGGTTACATCGGCCCCAACCAGAAGTTCTGGAAGATCGTGGACCCGGCCTCCGGCGCCTTCGTCCTCAAGCTGCAGCACTCCGGCAACTGGCTCGCGGTCGCGGAGGCTGCCAACGCCAACTCCATCGTGGCCCAGTACTCCTACCGGGCGACGGCCTTCACCCTGCAGCAACTGAACCCGTGAGCCCCCGCCCGCCGGCCCGGACAGCGGCCGGCGGGCGGTCACCGGGGGCATCCGGCCCCGGGCCCAGGTGTGGAGGACGGCGGCGCGGCGGGCCGCCTCTGCCAGTCGGGCGCGCAGTACGGGCGGGTGGAGGACCTCGGCCTCCAGGCCGATGCCCCAGCTCTCGGCCGACAGGGTCACGGTGACCCAGCCGTCGGCGTCCGCGGGACCCGCGGCGGCGACGGCGCCGGCGGAAACGGCCGGCTCCAGCAGGGCAGGCCGGTCGCGGCGACGGTCTCCGGATGCCAGGGCGCGACGCCCCCATGCCGATGAACAGACCGGCTTCGACCGGGCCAGGCAGAGCGTGGAGCAGTCCGGTGATGCCTTCGGAGACAGGCCCGGTGGCGTGGACGACCGGCGCGATACAAGGGATCGTGTCGAGCACCCCGAACGGAGCGGCCCGCTCGACACGCACCGCCACCAGGGCACGCTGCGCCTCGCGGAGGTCCCCGGCCACGACGGCATCCACACCCTCCACCAGGGCGCCGACCTGGCCCGCGGCTGGACGGGAAGGGCGTCGACGGCCTGGACCGATGGGTGGCCCTGGTCGACGGCCGGATCGTCCTCGGCGCCCGCCCCGGCGCTGGCCCGCCGGAGCCCGTCGTCCACACCGAGGCATGGGAAGCCGGCGCGACGCTGCACGCCGCCCTCGCCCAGCACCCCAACCACCCCGACCGCGCCCCGGACGACACGCCCTGCTCGACGCGCTCGACAACCCCAGCAACCGCGGCGCCTACGACCAGCGCCAGAAGGAGAGGGAGAAGAAGGCCCGCCAGGACCACCGCGAGCTGATGGCACCCTCGCCTGCGCCGACTGCGGATACCTGCCGAAGCAGGAGACCACCTCGCCCGACGAAGTCGTTAAACGACAAGCTCACCGACGGGGTCAGGGGTTCGCTCCCGACGGCCCCGCTGAAACCCGCCACAGGGGGCCCTGCGGGCCGTCTGTGGCTCGCTTGCACGCGGCCGTGGCCGGTAGTCGCCCGATGGCCCTGCCTGCATCCGGGCCGCGTGAGCCCGGCACAGCCTGCCACCCGGTTGAGGGATTCCACTCATGCTTGATGTGAATTTCCCATCATCGATGGATAGGGTGCCTGTATGACGCTCAGTACGTTGGAAACGTTGCGGCTGACCATCGCCGCGATCAGGCAGCGCACGGGGGAGAGTCAGCGGGAACTCGCGACCGCGCTCGATCTGACCCAGGACAAGGTCTCCCGCCGCCAGTCCGGGGCGCAGCCCTGGTCTCTGGACGAGGTGGACGCCCTGGCCCGCCACTGGGGGATGGGACCGCTCGACCTGCTCGCCGGTCCCACCCACGCCGCCCAACGCCTGACCTGGCCCCCCACCACCCCACCCGTACCCGCAGCGCTGCCGCTGCCGGTACCAGCCACCTCTACCGGCCCGACCGTGCCCACCCCGACGCCGGCCTCGACGCCGGCCCCGACGCCGGCCCCGCCGGCCTCGACGGCCGCCGTCCCGGTGTCGACCACCTCGGCGGCCACCGACACCACCCCGGCACCCGCCCCCGCCACTGCCCAGCCCCCCGCCACTGCCCAGCCCCCCGGCACCGCCGCACCCGCAGCGCCGATGTCAACCGCTCAGGCCACCGAGCAGCAACCCGCCACCGCCCCAGCCACCGCTGCGTCCAAGGCCACCGCCGAGGCCGGACAGCCCCCGGCCCACGCCGCTGCGCCCACTCCAACGCCGGCCACCGTTCCCGTCGTGGACTACGACCGGGGCCCGGACGGCGAGATCGCCGCCCACCCCGCCGCGTTGTGTGAGCAGTGCGGACGTCCGGTGACCCATCGGATCGGCGGCCGCCCGCTCCACCTCGGCGGCTGGTGCACCCCCGCCCCGGCCCCGGCCGCCCCGGCCACCACCAGCGCCCCTTCGGCCGCCACGCCCGTCCGGGCTGCGGCATCCGCAACACCGGCAACTCCTGCGCCCATCCCGGGCCCGGCCGCCGAGCAGCAACCGCCCACCGCCGTCCCAGCCGCGGACATCGACCAGGCCCCCGCCGTCCCGGCCACCCCGCCACCAGCCACCCGCTCGGCACCGGTGCCCACCGCCGTCCCAGCCGCCGCCGACGCCTCCGATTCCTCCCCGGCGGTCCTGGAGGCGCCCGCCCCGCCCCACGCCAACTCCGGCTCCGCTGCGCCTGGTTCGCCCGTCCGTCGGACCGTCCAGGCGGGACCTTCGGCCGCGTCGCGTTCGGAGTATGCGGGTACCGGTCGGGAGTTGGGTTTCTACCTCGACATGATCACCTCGGCGGTCGAGGAGGCCCTGGAAGAGCACGGGGGCGATACCGAGGCGGCGGGCGCGGCGTTGGAGAAGAAGGCGATTCCGAACGGAATGGACCTCTTCGACAAGACCCGGGTCGGCGCGGTGTACGAGCACACGGTTTTTCCGGAGCGTCTGGAATTCCTTTCCAAGAAGTCCCGGAACGGGTCCGATGATATCTGGGAGGGTCGCCACAAGTGGGAGAACGCCCCGCTGATGTCGGCCCTGAAGGCCGGCTCCGCGGACCCGGTGACGGTGGATGTCTTGGACACCAACGCGGCGTACTGCTCGGCACTGAAGACGCACCTGCCGATCGGCGCTTTGCAGCACCGTCCGGACGGCGGGTGGGACCCGAAGCGCTCCGGTATCTACCTGCTCCCCGCCCGCCCTGCCTGGGAGCACCCGCATCTGCCGGATCCGATCGGCAACCGGCACGAGAGCGGCCCGGTGCTGCTGGACGAGGCCACCGTGCGGCTGCTGATCCGCTGCCACAAACTCGGCCTGGCCGGCGCCCCGCACATCACCGAGGCCTGGACCTCCGGCGCCTCCGAGGGCCTGCTGGAGAAGTTCCGGCGCGTCCTCACCATGGCCCGTGAGAACGCGATCCGTGACGGCGACACCGTCACCGAAAAGTACGTCAAGGCCATCTACGCGAAATTCGCGTCCACCATCGGGGAATCCTCCTTCAACCGCGAACTCCGCCGTCCCGACTGGATGCACATCATCCGCTCACAGGCGTTCGCCAACCTCTGGTACAAGTCGCAGCGCGCCCACAAAGCCGGCCTGACGGTCGTCGCGCTGCGCGGAACGGAC
Source organism: Kitasatospora sp. NPDC057940 (assembly GCF_042887425.1). NCBI lineage: Bacteria > Bacillati > Actinomycetota > Actinomycetes > Kitasatosporales > Streptomycetaceae > Kitasatospora > Kitasatospora sp. NPDC057940. Next base: position 1,591 of record NZ_JBHVPH010000002.1, on the reverse strand, counting down.
GAACTCCACATCACCGGCGGCGAATGGCGAAAGAACAAGGGCGGTGTCTTCGAAGAGGGCCGCCTCACCACGCAGCTGAAACTCAAGGACCAGTACACCCTGCCCCGCACCCGCACCCGGAGCGCCTAAGTGTCGACCGACGGATGGAAGAACTTCGGCCGCTACGGCGCGGACCGCGACCCCGGGAACATCCACGGGAACATCGCGCTCGGCCGTGCCCTGGAGGACGTCCTGGAGCGCATGATCATCGAAGGCGGCATCAAGTCCCCGCCCAGCACCCGCCGTGGCCTGACCGCCCGTATGCGCTACCTGATGACCCACAAGGGCGGGCCCGCCGCCCTTGCCGATGCCGGCGTCACCGTCACCCCTGCCACCATCCGTGCCTGGACCAAGGGCACTCAACGACCCCGCCCCGTCAACCTCGAAGCCATCGATACCGCCTACTGGAACCTGCGCGCCGCCAACGTCCTGGCCAAACCCGCCGTCCTCAAGGCCCACCTCAACAACAACGGCCGCGGCACGAAGGTGGAGATCCACCCCATCAACCAGGACGTGGTCGACGAACCCCGCCGCCGCGACAACCTTCGCGTCCGCACCATCCAGGTCCGCTACGTCTGGGACGACGCCGTCGACGCCCTCACCAACGGCGACGCCGACACCCTGGCGGACATCTGGGACGACATCATCGCCGACCTCGACAGTGACTACGGTGCCTATACCTACGTCTCCCATATCGGCCTCGGTGCCTGACCGCTCACCACCACCCAGCACCGCGCCCTGACCGAACGCCCCGGGCGGAGTGCGGCCTGCTGCGTGTGGAGGGTTCCCCGGGGTACCAGGCCCGCCGCCCGCCCCACTGACCGGGTCGCCGTCCGTGGGTGGGGCGGTGTTCATGGGTGTTTTCCATGGCGGGTTTTATGGGGGAGTTCCATGGGGCGGGGAGGGCGGTTGTAACGGGAATTCCTGTCACACCGTCAACAGGCCTTGGCAGTCCGGTGGTGGGTGTAGTGGAATTCTGCGGCACATCGTCAACAGTGCAGAGGGTCCGCTCGGTCGGAGCTCCGCGGGGGCGTGGTGGTTGCAGCTGGATTCACTGACGGGGCCATTTCGAGACAGTGTCGGGTGCATCGTTCAGATAATCCATGGCCGGCCACCAACAGAACAGGTCTAGACCACTCAGAAAGGTCTGGACCACCCACTAATTGCGTGGATCAGAGCGGAAGAGGGGCCACTGCCAGACACAGCAGTAACAGAACGCAACGACCGGAGAGGAAGCCGGCCGGCCACCCACCGGACCGACCAGGGAAAACGACACAGGACCCCCTCCTCCCAGCCAGCCCGGCGCACGGAGTGCGCCAAAACCCCAACTGACCGATAAAAACACCCACCAAGCCCAGCCACACACCCACCCGAAAGGCCCGGCGCGGAGCGCCGACCATCAACCCACAACAGCTCTGCCACCGAGCCGAGCCTCCGCCAGCCAGCGGCGCGGATGCGCCGCAACAACACCCTCCGTAACCGCGCCCCGGAGGGGCGCCGCAACACTCCGTCACGCTAGTGACGGCGCGTCATGTCTGCGGAGCAGACGTGT
>NZ_JBHVPH010000001.1:508138-791684 GCF_042887425.1 Kitasatospora sp. NPDC057940 | reverse complement strand
CGACGCTCACGCCGACCGTTCTGTTTTGGTGGGGGGTGTGGTGTTTTTTTTCGCCTCCCACATTCAGGGTGGTCTTGTGCCCGCGGCTGGGGGGGCCCCCTCCCACGGGGAGCGGCCCGGCCTTCTCGTTGTCCTGCTTCTGCCTTGCGGCGCGGGCTACTTGAGCATCGCGGCGGCCTCGACCGCCCAGTAGGTGAGGATCTGCTCGGCCCCGGCCCGGCGGATCGAGGTGAGCGTCTCCATGATCATCCGCTCCCGGTCGATCCAGCCGTTCGCGGCGGCCGCCTCGACCATCGCGTACTCGCCGGACACCTGGTACGCGGCGACCGGCACCGGGGAGGCGTCGGCGACCTGGCGCAGGATGTCCAGGTAGGCCATGGCCGGCTTGACCATCACCAGGTCGGCACCCTCGGCGAGGTCCTGCTCCAGCTCGCGCAGCGACTCACGGGCGTTGGCCGGGTCCTGCTGGTAGCTCTTGCGGTCGCCCTTGAGCGAGGAGCCAACCGCCTCGCGGAACGGCCCGAAGAACGCCGAGGCGTACTTGGCGGTGTAGGCGAGGATGCCCACGTCCTGGTGCCCGGCCTCGTCCAGCGCCCGCCGGATCACGCCGATCTGGCCGTCCATCATGCCGGACGGGCCGACCAGGTGGACGCCCGCGTCCGCCTGCACCCGGGCCATCTCGGCGTAGCGCTCCAGGGTGGCGTCGTTGTCCACGCTGCCGTCGGCGGCCAGCACGCCGCAGTGGCCGTGGTCGGTGTACTCGTCCAGGCAGAGGTCGGACATGACCACCAGGGCGTCGCCGACCTCGGCGACCACGTCGCGGATCGCCTGCTGGAGGATGCCGTCCGGGTTGGTGCCCTCGCTGCCGGTGGCGTCCTGAACGGCCGGCACGCCGAACAGCATCAGACCGCCCAGGCCCGCCTCGGCCGCCTCCACCGCGGCCTTGCGCAGGGTGTCCCGGGTGTGCTGGACGACGCCCGGCATGGAGCTGACCGGGACGGGCTCGCTGACGCCCTCGCGGACGAACAGCGGCAGGATCAGCTCCGCCGGGTGCAGCCGGGTCTCGGCGACCAGGCGGCGCATCGCCGGGCTCTGGCGCAGCCGGCGCGGGCGTACGTACGGGAATTCAGCGGACACGGCTTCTCTCTCCGAACGGTTGTGCAGTGCCGGGGGCGACGGATCGCCGCCCCCGGTCCCGAGGGTGTCAGCGGGCCTTGCGGCGCGAACCCGGACGGCGCTCGCTGGGCCGGTAGACCGGCTCGCCGGCAGCCGTCGCGGTGTCGCGGCGCTTGGCCCCGAAGTCTGCCAGCGCCTGGGCCAGCGCGGCCGCCGACGGCGCCGGGGCCATCACGTCGACCCGCAGGCCGTGCTCCTCGGCGGTCTTGGCGGTGGCCGGGCCGATGCAGGCGATGACCGTGACGTTGTGCGGCTTGCCCGCGATGCCGACCAGGTTCCGCACGGTCGAGGACGAGGTGAAGAGCACCGCGTCGAAGCCGCCGCCCTTGATCGCCTCGCGGGTCTCGGCCGGCGGCGGCGAGGCGCGCACCGTCCGGTACGCCGTCACGTCGTCGACCTCCCAGCCCAGCTCGACCAGGCCGGCCACCAGGGTCTCGGTGGCGATGTCGGCGCGCGGCAGCAGCACCCGGTCGATCGGGTCGAACACCGGGTCGTACGGCGGCCAGTCCTCCAGCAGGCCGGCCGCGGACTGCTCGCCGGAGGGCACCAGGTCCGGCTTCACGCCGAAGTCCACCAGGGCCTGCGCGGTGGTCTCGCCGACCGCCGCGACCTTGATCCCGGCGAACGCGCGGGCGTCCAGGCCGTACTCCTCGAACTTCTCCCGGACCGCCCGGACCGCGTTCACCGAGGTGAAGGCGATCCACTCGTAGCGGCCGGTGACCAGGCCCTTGATGGCCCGCTCCATCTGCTGCGGGGTGCGCGGCGGCTCGACCGCGATGGTCGGCACCTCCTGCGGCACCGCGCCGTACGAGCGCAGCTGCTCGGACAGGCCGGTGGCCTGCTCCTTGGTGCGCGGCACGAGCACGTTCCAGCCGAACAGCGGCTTGGTCTCGAACCACGAGTGCGAGGACCGGTGGGCGACCTGCTCGCCCACCACGGCTATCACCGAGGTCGCCGGGTCCACCGGGGCGGAGACCGGCGAGGGCAGCACCCGGGCGGCCTTCAGGTCGGCGGCGATGCCGGACAGCGTGGAGGTGAAGGTCCGCTGCCGGGTGGTGGTGCCGGAGAGCGTGGCGCTCAGCGCCGACTCCGGCTTGCGGCCGTTGGCGACCAGGGCGCCGGCGGTGGCCGGCAGCTGGCCCAGGGTGGTCCGGACCACCAGGGTGGTCTCCGGCGCGCCCAGGTCCACCGGGCTGCCGGCCAGCAGCGCGGTGCCGTCCACGAAGCGCACGTCGGTGCCGGCCGCGCCGCGCAGCGGGACGCCCGCGTACGCCGGGACGCCGACCGACTGGGCGACGCCCGGGATCACCTCGAAGGGGATGCCGTCCCCGGCGCAGCTGAGCATCTCCTCGGCGGCGCAGCCGTCCAGGCCCGGGTCGCCGTCGACGGTGCGGACCACGTGCTTGCCGGCCCGCACGGCCTCGGCGACCAGCCGGGCCAGGTTGAAGTCCGCGCCCTCGGCCGCCGGGGTGTGCACCTGCACACCGGCCGGGCAGTGGGTGCGCACGGCCACCGCGGTCAGCGGGTCGGCGACCAGGATGTCGGCCGAGGACAGCACCTCGACCGCGCGCAGGGTCAGCAGCCCCGGGTCCCCGGGGCCCGCGCCCAGGAAGGTGCACCGTCCGGTGGCGGACTGGCCGCCCGGGAACGGGGTTTCGGTGGCGGCGGTGGGGCTCATCGGGCTCGCTCCCCCATCAGGGTGGCCGCGCCCGCGTCGAGCAGCCGGGCGGCCAGCGCGCGGCCGAGGGCCGTCGCGTGCTGCTCGGCGGTCTCGTCGAGGACGATCGGACCGTTGGCGGACATCTTCAGCAGGGCGGCGCCGTCGGGGTCGCCGACCACGCCCTCCAGCCGCAGTTCGTTCGGCCGGACCCAGGTGGCCAGCGCGGCCACCGGAGCCGAGCAGCCGGCCTCCAGGGTGGCCAGCAGGGCCCGCTCGGCGACCACGGCGACCCTCGTGGGGGCGTGGTCCAGCGCGGCGAGCGCGGCGGTCAGGTCGGTGTCGGCGCTGGTGCACTCGATCGCGAGCGCGCCCTGGCCGGGGGCCGGGACCATCAGCTCCGGGTCGAGGTGCTGGGAGATCTCGGCGCTGCGGCCGAGCCGGTTGAGGCCGGCCGTGGCCAGCACCACCGCGTCCAGCTCACCGCTGGTCACGTAGCCGATCCGGGTGTCCACGTTGCCGCGGATCGCGACGGTCTCCAGCGCGGCGCCGCGGGCGGTGGCCCAGGCGTTCAGCTGGGCCATCCGGCGCGGCGAGCCGGTGCCGATCCGGGCCGGGCGGCCGGCGCCGGCCAGCTTCTCCACCAGCTCGTCCAGGGTCAGGCCCTCGGCGGCGACCAGGGCGTCCCGGGCGTCCTCGCGCTCGGGGACGGCGGCCAGCGCCAGGCCCTCGGGGGCGGCGGTGGGCAGGTCCTTGAGCGAGTGCACGGCGAAGTCGATCCGGCCCTCCAGCAGCGCGTCCCGCAGGGCGGAGACGAACACACCGGTGCCGCCGATCTGCGCCAGCGCCTCCCGGGAGGTGTCGCCGTAGGTGGTGATCTCGACCAGCTCGACGGGGCGCCCGGTGACCCGGGTGACCTCGCGGGCCACCATGCCCGACTGGGCCATGGCGAGCGCGCTGCGCCGGGTGCCGAGCCGCAGGGTCGCGGTGGCGGCCGGAGTCTGCTCCGTGATCGGTTGACCATTCATGAGGTGATCGTCCCGGTGGTACTCGTGGGATGGCTGACGGTTCATCTGGCGCCTCCGCCCGAGGGCTGGGGGCCGCCGACGGGTGTGCCCGACACGGCGTGCACGGCCGCCGGGTCGAGGTCGAACAGCTCGCGCAGCGCGTCCGCGTAGGAGGCGCCGCCGGGCTCGGCGGCCAGCTGCTTCACCCGGACGGTCGGGGCGTGCAGCAGCTTGTCGACGACGCGGCGGACGGTCTGGGTGATCTCCGCGCGGGAGCGCTCGTCCAGGTCGGGCAGCCGGGAGTCCAGCCGGCCCAGCTCGGCGGAGACCACGCCGGAGGCCATCGCCCGCAGCGCGACCACGGTCGGCGCGATCCGGGCGGCCCGCTGGGCGGCGCCGAAGGCGGCCACCTCGTCGGCGACGATCCGGCCGACCTGGTCCACGTCACCGGCGCCGGGGGTGGCGGCGTGCGCGTGGGAGAGGCTCTCCAGGTCCACCAGCAGGGCGCCGGGCAGCTCGTGCACGGCGTGGTCGACGTCGCGCGGCATGGCCAGGTCGAGCAGGGCGAGCGGCTGGTCGGCGGTGCGGGTGGCGACCGCGGCGGCCACGTCCCCGGCCTTGACCACCACGCCGGCCGCGCCGGTGCAGGAGATCACCAGGTCGACGTCGGCCAGCGCCTCCGGCACCTTGGCGAGGTCCAGGGTGCGGGCCACGCCGGAGCCGAGGATCTCGACCAGGCGCTCGGCGCGGGCCGGCGTCCGGTTGGCGATCAGCACGTCGGTGACGCCGGAGCGGACCAGGGTGGCGGCGGCCAGCGAGCTCATCGAGCCCGCGCCGACCACCAGCGCCCGCTTGCCGGCGATCTCGCCCGCGCCCGCCGCGACCTGCTCCAGGCCGAAGGTCACCAGCGACTGGCCGGCCTTGTCGATGCCGGTCTCGCTGTGCGCCCGCTTGCCGACCCGCAGCGCCTGCTGGAACAGCTCGTTCAGGCCGCGCCCGGCGGTGTGCTCCTCCTGCGCGGTGGCCAGCGCGTCGCGCAGCTGGCCGAGGATCTGGCCCTCGCCGACCACCATCGAGTCCAAGCCGCAGGCCACCGAGAACAGGTGGTGGACGGCGCGGTCCTCGTAGTGGACGTAGAGGTGGGAGGTCAGCTCCTCCAGGTCCACCCCGCTGTGATGGGCGAGCAGCAGCGACAGCTCGGCGACGCCGGCGTGGAACTTGTCCACGTCCGCGTACAGCTCGATCCGGTTGCAGGTGTTGAGCAGCGCGGCCTCGGCGACGGTCGCGGTGGCGGCCGCGTCGTGCAGCAGCCGGGTCGGCACCTCACCGGTCAGCGCGGCGCGCTCCAGCACGCCGACCGGCGCCGTGCGATGGCTCAGTCCAACGACGAGAAGACTCACGCCCGCCCCCAGGTCCCACGGTTGTCCGTACTCATGCGGCCGCCCCGCACCGCTCGGCGGGAGCTCCGCACGACCTGCGCCCTGCGACTGACTCGCTCGCTCATGCGGGCATCACCGCGGGGAGATCGCCCTCCCCGCCCTTGCCGGGCTGGCCCTGCTCGGCCTGGTCCTTGGCCGCGGTCTCGGCGGTGCCGCGGCCCTTGCCGCTGCCGCCCGCCGCGCGGCGCAGCTTGGCGGCCGCCGCCCGGACCGGGCCCGGGGCGCGGTCCAGCACCGACTCGGCGCGGTCCGGCTCCTCGCCGGCCTTGCGCTGCTCGTGGAAGGCCAGGATCTGCAGCTCGATGGAGAGGTCGACCTTGCGCACGTCCACGCCGTCCGGGACGGTCAGCACGGTCGGGGCGAAGTTGAGGATGCTGGTGACGCCGGCCTCCACCAGCCGGTCGCAGACCTGCTGGGCGGCGCCGGGCGGGGTGGTGATCACGCCGATCGAGACGTGCTGGCTCTCGACGATCGACTCCAGCTCGTCCATGTGCCGCACCGGCAGGCCGGCCGCGCTGCCGCCGACCACGTTCGGGTCGGCGTCCAGCAGGGCGGCCACCCGGAAACCGCGGGAGGCGAAGCCCCCGTAGTTGGCGAGGGCGTGGCCGAGGTTCCCGATGCCGACGATGACGACCGGCCAGTCCTGGGTCAGGCCCAGCTCGCGGGAGATCTGGTAGACCAGGTACTCGACGTCGTAGCCGACGCCGCGGGTGCCGTAGGAGCCCAGGTAGGAGAAGTCCTTGCGCAGCTTCGCCGAGTTCACGCCGGCGGCGGCGGCCAGCTCCTCGGAGGAGACCGTCGGCACCGAACGCTCGGAGAGCGCGGTGAGCGCGCGCAGGTAGAGGGGGAGGCGGGCGACGGTCGCCTCCGGGATGCCCCGGGCACGCGAGGGTCGGCGCGCGGCGCCCTGGTCGGGCGTCTGCGAACTGCTCTGTGGTGATCGGCCGATTGCCACGGTGCTCCTGTGGGTGAAGCTGGGCTTTGGCAGCCAGGCTATGCGTTTGTGAACGTGTGCACAAAGATGGTGTCCGTTTTGTCCCCACACAGTGATGCGCATCACGCCGTCGAGCCCATAGCACCGCGCTCCGTCATGAGGACGGCCGGGGCGGGTACCCCGGGCAGCCACGGGCCGTACGGCGCCTCCCGGCGCACCAGCGGGACGGGCGTGCCGGACGGGCGGGAGCGGGCCCGTCCCAGCCGCGGCCAGGGCACCCGGGCCGCCTCGCGCAGCGGGCCCGCCCAGTCGTCCGGCGGGCAGGACGGGACGCCGACACAGTGCCGCAGCAGCTCGGCGGTCACCCGGGCGTCACCCAGCGCGGTGTGCGCCGGGTACCAGCCCAGGCCCGCCGCCTCCACGCAGGCCGCCAGGCCGTGGCCGCGGGCCTGCGGCAGGTGGGCGCGGGCCAGCCGCATCGTGCACAGCAGCGGCACGGGCGGCAGCGCGACCCCGATCCGGGCGAACTCGCGGTCCAGGAATCCGTGGTCGCAGCTGACGTGGTGACCCACCAGCACCCGGCCGGCCAGCAGCTCCAGCAGCCGCGGGGCGATCTCCCGGAAACGCGGGGCGCCCTCGACGTCCGCCTGGTGTATCCGGTGCACATGGGTCGGACCGACCGGGCCCAGCGGGTCGAGCAGGGTGGCGAACTCCGCCTCCGGGCGCAGCCGCTCGTCCAGCAGGACCACCGCGATCTCGACCACCCGGTGCCGCCACGGGCTGCGGCCGGTCGCCTCCACGTCCACCACGGCGAAGCCCCGGGCGCCCTGCGGGGCTTCGGGCGTCCCAGGGGTCGGGCCGGGAAGCATGGCAGCACTCCTCGTGTGCTCAGCCCCCCTCGGGCGCAAACGCGTTCGATCGTAAGCCGACCAACCGGGCCCGGCCCAAGCCGGACCGGGGTGTCTTTGACAACGATTCGGCGAACCGCCCCCGCCGAGTGGCGGGGCGGCAGCGCCGGTGCGCGGGAGCGGTCAGCCGCCGAGGGCGGCGCGCAGGCGGCGCTCGTCGACCCGCCAGAAGTCGTGCTGGCGGCCGTCGATCAGGGTCACCGGGATCTGCTCCCAGTAGCGCCGGTACAACTCCTCGTCCTGGGTGATGTCCTTCTCCTCGAAGGTCGCGCCCAGCTCGCCCGTCACCCGGACGATCACCTCCCGGGCGTCGTCGCACAGGTGGCAGCCGGGCTTGCCGACCAGGGTCACGGTGCGGTCGGCCGGCGCGGGCTTCGGGCTCTTGTCACGTCGCAGCAGTGGGCTCACCCGGCCATTGTCCGCCCGCCCGGCGACCACCCCGCCGAGACCCGGGACCGCCCGGTGTTCACCGCGCGGGCACGCCGTCGTCACGGCCGCCGCGCGCCCGGCTGGCTATGCTCGATGACATGGCCGTGCTCCGAAGGCTCACCCAGACGAAGCGTTCCACCACCGAGCGGAGCGCCCTGGCGGGCGAGGCTGCCGCCGAGGCGGCGGCAGCCGCGCTGCAGGCCGAGCCGGCGCCGGCCACCGCCCCCGCGGGGAGCCCGGTGGAGAGAACCGCGGAGAGCGCCGCACCCGCCGCAAGCACTCCTCCGGCCGAGAGCGCCGCGCCCGCCGCGGGCAGGCCCGGCAAGGCGCCCAAGGCCCCGGCCGAGAACCACACCCCCGAGCCGGGCGACCCGCGCGCCGCCGCGTTCTTCGACTGCGACAACACCATCCTGCGCGGGGCCGCGATCTTCTACCTCGGGGTCGGCCTCTACCGGCACGGCTTCCTCACCCGCCGCGACATCGCCCGGTTCGCCTGGCAGCAGGCCTGGTTCCGGCTGAACGGCGCCGAGGACCCGGAGCACATCTCGGACGCCCAGCACACCGCGCTCGGCCTGGTCGCCGGGAAGCGCACCGCCGACCTGGAGGCGATCTGCGAGGAGGTCTTCGAGCAGGTCGTGGCCGACAAGATCTGGCCCGGCACCCGTGCCCTGGTCCAGATGCACCTGGACGCCGGCCAGCGGGTCTGGCTGGTCACCGCCGCCCCGCTGGAGGTGGCCCGGGTGATCGCCCGTCGGCTCGGCATGACCGGCGCCCTGGGCACCGTCTCCGAGGTCGACGGGGGCCGGTACACCGGCCGGCTGGTCGGCGAGCTGCTGCACGGCCCGGCCAAGGCGGCCGCGGTGCACGCGCTGGCCCGGCACGAGCGGCTGGACCTCGACCGCTGCGCCGCGTACAGCGACTCGGCCAACGACATCCCGATGCTCTCGCTGGTCGGCCACCCGTACGTGGTGAACCCGGACGGCGCGCTGCGCCGCCACGCCCGGGCCCAGGGCTGGCGGGTGCGGGACTTCCGGACCGGCCGGAAGGCGGCCCGGGTGGGGCTGCCGGCCGCGGCCGCGCTCGGGGTGCTCGCGGGTGCGGCGGCCGCCGGGGTGGCCCTGAACCGCCGCCGCCGCTGCGCCTGACGGGCGTCCGCCTCCCCCGGTCGCGCCCCCTCCGACGGGCCTGCGCGGGGCCTTCCCCGCGGCCTCCCTGCGCGGGTGACCAGCCGTCAACCAGGCCTCTGACCTGCCCCCTCGTACGGGCGAACTCCCGTTTCCGGTACGGCTTTCCGGCCTAATGAACGAACCTGTCAGCCGGTGACTGGTTCTGATCGTTCGCCAGACCGGGAAAGTCGGGGGTTGCCGGGCCTCAAGACTGGGAAACCACCGGTCCGACCGCCGAATTGGTCACCCTGGGCGCCCGAACGGTCACGTTGAGCCGGATGAACGACGACAGGACCGGTCAGTGTCAGCCGAATATGCGCGATAAATGGATCCCAAACGACCACTTCGACCACACGGTGTAGCTGTCATTGCACAAAGCGTTATTCTCTCCTGGATGCACGTCACCCACGCGCCCCGCTCGAACGGGCGGCGCGGGAGTGCTCTCCGCGCAGGCGGAGGTGATCCGTCCACAGTTCTGCCTCTGGGAGTCCCGTGTACCCACCCGTCCGGAACGACGCGCCTGCACCCTCCCGCCCGTCGTCCGCGCCCCTGCGCCCCCGCACCGGCCTCCGCGGCCGCCCCGTCGCCGACCGACAGATCTCCACCGGCCTGGACCTGCTGCGCAACCTGCTCCGCAGCCAGCTCGCCGCCTCGCCCCAACTCGTGCCCGCCGGCGCCCCGTTCGGCCACCCGCACGGCTCCGGCCTGGCGCTGCGCACCACCGCGGCCGGCTCCACCGGCACCGGCTCGCGCGGCCGCACCGGCAGCACCGGCGTCGGCCGCGGCCGCGCCCGGACCGCGCCGAGCCCCGGCTACGAGACCGAGCACAACCCGATCATGGAGCTGGTCGAGCGGGCCCAGGCCGGCGAGAGCGAGGCCTTCGGCCGGCTCTACGACCACTACGCGGACACCGTCTACCGCTACATCTACTACCGGGTCGGCAGCCGGGCCACCGCCGAGGACCTCACCAGCGAGACGTTCCTGCGCGCGCTGCGCCGGATCGGCACCTTCACCTGGCAGGGCCGGGACTTCGGGGCCTGGCTGGTGACCATCGCCCGCAACCTGGTCGCCGACCACTTCAAGTCCAGCCGCTTCCGGCTGGAGGTGACCACCGGCGAGATGCTCGACTCCAACGAGTGCGAGCGCAGCCCGGAGGAGTCGGTGCTGGAGTCGCTCTCCAACGCCGCCCTGCTGGACGCGGTGCACCGGCTCAACCCGCAGCAGCAGGAGTGCGTGACGCTCCGCTTCCTCCAGGGGCTCTCGGTGGCCGAGACCGCGCGGATCATGGGCAAGAACGAGGGAGCCATCAAGACCCTCCAGTACCGCGCCGTCCGCACCCTGGCCCGGCTGCTGCCGCCGGACGCCCGGTGAGGCCGCGGTGACCGGGGACGGCATAGCCGGCGGGCGGACCGGCCGGCCGTCACCAGCCGCACCCGGCCGACACGTCCGGGTGAACGGTCGATCCGATGATCAGCCGCGCGTAACCCACCGCCCGCACCACTCGTTGGCCAGCGTGCAAGTCCCCACCAGGCGTACGGTCAAGCCGAATTGCGACCTGTCACCCGATGGAGTGGCTTTGGCCCGCCGAGGCAACCGTCCGGCAGGCCGGGGTGTCGACAACGACGAAGGGAGGTGTGGCCCGTGACGGCAAACGTGCTGGAGCACCGACGGGCGAAGGCCTTCGCCGAGGCGCTGGAGGCCCACCGGGCGGAGCAGCGCGGCGCAGCGGACGCCGAATCGGCCAACACCGCTGCCACCGGCGCCGGTTCGGTCGCGATGGCCCAACTGGTCGGCCTGACCGACGCACTGGGCGCGATGCCCGGACCGGCGCTGGACCCGGAGGTACGGACCGTCCAACGCGCGCAGCTGATGGCCGCGTTCGAGCAGGCCTTCGCCGGCGGACCGGGCGCCACGGTGCCCCGCCAACGCCGGCACCGGGCCATCCGGATGGCGCCGCGCGGCCGCTGGAGCCGCCGGTTCGCGATCGGCGGGCTGGTCGCCGGACTGGCCGTCGGCAGCCTCGCCGGCGCCGCCGCCGCCAGCTCCAACGCCCTCCCCGGGGACACGCTGTACGGCATGAAGCGCGGCCTCGAAGGGCTCAGGCTCGACCTGGCGGACACCGACTCCGAGCGCGGCGAACTGCTGCTCGACAACGCCGCCACCAGGCTCGGCGAGGCCAAGACCCTGGTCGGCCACCCCGGCCCGGCCACCGGGCTCAGCCCGGGCACCGTCGAACGGGTCCGCCGCGCGCTGGACGACATGCACGCCGACGCCATCAAGGGCCGCGAGCTGCTCCGCTCGGTCTACCGCAGCAACGGCTCGCTCGGCCCGATGCGCGCCCTGGCCGGCTTCGCCCAGGGCGAGGACGGCCGCTGGACCGAACTGGCGGGCCAGCTGCCCGTCCAGCTCACCCAGCAGGCCCACCTGGTCGACCAGCTCTTCGACGACATAAGCGAGGACGTCGCGCCCCTGCGCCTGGCCCAGCCCGCCGCCAAGAGCGGTGGCCCGGCCGGCACCGGAGCGGGCGGCGACACGGCCGGCCCGGCCACCGGCGGCGCCCCCGCCGACGCCCCGGCGAACGGCTCCGGCGCCGCGCCCGGCAACGGCCCGGCCCAGGGCGGCGCCAGCGGCGCGACCAGCGGCGGCAACAACCGCCCCGGCGGCGCCGAGCGGGCCCCCGCCAGCACCGGCGCCAGCACGCCCGGCGGCACCGGCGCCAAGGGCGGCGGCCTGCCGAGCACCCTGCCCACCAGCGCGCCGGACGCCGTCAACGGGCTCGTCGGGGACCTCACCAGCGGGCTCACCGGCGGCAAGACCTCGCCGAGCGCCGCCCCGGCCCCGCCGCAGGCACCGCAGCCGCCCTCCGACACGCCCAGCGCCCCGGCCGCCGGCCAGCCGCAGGGCGTCGAGGTGCCCCCGCTGATCCCGGGCCTGCTGCCCGGGCTGCGGCTCCTCGGCTGACCGGCGGCAGACCCGACGGCTGACCGGACGGCTGACCGGACGACGCAGGGCCCCGGCGACACCTGGAGTTCCAGGATCGCCGGGGCCCTCGGCCGTGCCTCGCGGGTCCGCCGCGCCTCGGAGGCACGGGAGGCCCCCACAGGTTGCGGGAAACCCAGCGGGAAACCTAGAAGAACACCGACCGCCGCTGCACCAGCAGCTTGTAGAGCGTGTGCTGGATCGTCTCGCGCACCTCGTCGGCCAGGTCGAAGACCAGCATCGGGTCGTCCGCCGCCTCCGCCGGGTACCCGTCGGTGGCGATCGGCTCCCCGAACCGGATGGTCCACTTGGTCGGCAGCGGCAGCACGCCCAGCGGCCCCAGCCACGGGAAGGTCGGCGTGATCGGCACGTACGGCAGGCCCAGCAGCCGGGCCAGCGTCTTCACGTTGCCGATCATCGGGTAGGTCTCCTCCGCGCCGACGATCGAGCACGGCACGATCGGCACCTTCGCCCGCAGCGCCGAGGAGACGAAGCCGCCGCGCCCGAAGCGCTGGAGCTTGTACCGCTCGGCGAACGGCTTGCCGATGCCCTTGAAGCCCTCCGGCCAGACCCCGACCACCTCGCCGCGCTCCAGCAGCGCCTGGGCGTCCTCGTTGCAGGCCAGCGTGTGGCCGGCCTTGCGGGCCAGCTCGTTGACGCCCGGCAGCACGAACACCAGGTCGGCGGCGAGCATCCGCAGGTGCCGGTGGTACGGGTGGTGGTCGTGGATGGCGACCTGGGTCATCAGGGCGTCCAGCGGGATCGTCCCGGAGTGGTTGGCGACGATCAGCGCGCCGCCCTCGGCCGGGATGTTCTCGACGCCCTGGACCTCGATCCGGAAGTACTTCTCGGCCAGCGGGCGCAGCAGGGCGAGCAGCACCTCCTCGGTGAGCTCCCGGTCGAAGCCGAACTCGTCCACCTCGTAGTCGCCGGTGATCCGGCGGCGCAGGAAGGCCAGCCCGTCCGCGGCCCGGCCCTCCCAGCCCTTGCCGAACAGCCTGGTGGCCGCCGAACCGAGCTGCCCGGACAGCGCCCCGCCGACGGCGTCGGCGAGCCGGTCGGCGGGCCCGGGGTCGTCGGGCGAGGTCCAGCTGGGGGCGGACTCGATCGGGATGACCCTGGCCTCGCCCGGCGCGTTCTCGGCTGCGGCACTCATCGCGGGTTCAGCTCCTGGGTCGGCGGGGGCGGTCGGTACGGACGGTGGGGACGCCGGCGGCCGGGGCCCGCACCGAGCCGAGCAGGGCGGCCAGCCGGTCGGTGACGGCGGCCAGCCGCTCGGGCGGCAGCAGGCCGGGCCCCTGGGCGGCGGCGAAGTCGGCGAAGGCCTCCGGGGTGGTGAACGCCGGGCGGTAGCCGAGCGTCTCGCGCAGTCGCGCGGTGTCCACCACCCGGCCGTGGGTGAGCAGCCGCAGCTGCTCCGGCGAGACGTCCAGCAGCCGGGTCTGCCGGGCCAGCCCGGCCATCCAGCTGACCGCGGGCAGCAGCAGCGGCACGGTCGGCCGGCCGAGCCGGCGGGCGCACTGGGAGAGCAGCAGGACGCCCTCCCCGGCCACGTTGAAGGTCCCGGTGTTGACGGTGCCCGGCTCGGCCTCGGCGGCGGCCCGGCAGAGCACCGCGACGGCGTCGTCCTCGTGCACGAACTGGAGCCGGGGGTCGTAGCCGAGGACGGTCGGCAGCACGGGCAGCGCGAAGTACTCGCTGAGCGGGGTGTCCGCGCCGGGGCCGACGATGTTGGCGAAGCGCAGGACCGTCACCGCGACGTCCGGGCGGCGCCGGGCGAAGCCGCGGACGTAGCCCTCGACCTCCGCCGCGTCCTTGGCGAAGCCGCCGCCGGGCGGGTTCTTCGGCTGGATCCGCTCGGTGAACACCGCCGGGTCGCGGGGCGCGGAGCCGTAGACGCCGGTGGTCGACTTCACCACCAACCGGCGCACCCCGGGCGCCTTCTGGCAGGCGCCGAGCAGCTGCATGGTGCCGATGACGTTGGACTCCTTCACCGCGGAGCGGTTGGTGGAGCCCAGGCCGGTGGCGCTGACGCTGAGGTGGACCACGGTGTCGACCCGGTGCTCGGCGATCACCCGGGAGACCGCCGGGCGGCGCAGGTCGAGCTGGTGGAAGCGGTACTCGGCGGCCGGTCCGTCCGGCTCCTCGACCGGCAGCCGGGGCGGCTGCACGTCCACGCCGACCACCAGGTCCACGCCCGGACGGCGGCGGACCTCGGCGGCGAAGCGGGCACCGAGATGGCGTGCCACGCCGGTGACGAGCACGACCACGCCCACGGTGTGCACCCCATTCCCTCGACCCGAGCGGCCTGCGTGCACCGTACCGTGCCGCCCTGCCGGGCCGTGAAACGACACCGCCCGCCCAGGCCGAGGCCTGGACGGGCGGTGGAAGCGCCGGGCGCGCTGAGCGCGGCCGGGGGCGCTTACTTCTTGTTGCGACGCTGAACGCGGGTCCTCTTCAGAAGCTTGCGGTGCTTCTTCTTGGCCATACGCTTGCGACGCTTCTTGATGACAGAGCCCACGGAACAACCCTCGCTCACTGAGACTCTCGCCCGTGAGAGACGGAGTCCATACGACTGACGGACGGCCTAGCCTACCGTCCACGGGCCCAGGGCCGTAATCGTGCTCCCGGTGACCGGGAAACTCGCGGGGAATCCCCGGCGAACGGGGGTGGGATCCGCAGCTGCGGCCCCACCCCCGCCCACCCGGAACTACGCGCTCTCAAGCCTCACGTAGGACTCCTTGAGGTACTCGTGCACCGCCTGCTGGGGCACCCGGAAGGACCGCCCGACCCTGATGGCCGGCAGCTCTCCGCTGTGCACCAACCGGTACACCGTCATCTTCGACACCCGCATGACCGAGGCAACCTCCGCCACGGTCAGGAAGACGACTTCCTGCAAGGGGCGTTCGCCGGAACTCATGACCATCACCCGACCCTTCACCCGTGTGCAAGGCACCGGCTTCCCCTCCGGTGACTCCACCGGCACACGTGTATCCCCAGAGTAGTTATGGGTGGTACCAGTGGGAAGAGGGGAGGTGCGGTCCTCGTACGGTGAGAGATAGGACTGTTGCAGTACGTAGTCACTCGGCGGAACGCGGGAGTGGGCGTACGCACGGCCCACCCGCACCTGGGCCGGGATGCCGGTCTCAGGCCAGGAGGCCGAGGTGGGGGAACACCGCGCGGCGGCTGGCGAGGATGGCCTGATCGAGTCGGTCGGCCGGATCGTAACCCGCGTCGAAGTCGCGCCAGACCGGTCGGGCGCCGTCGGTCATCCGCAGCGGGGCGGGCCGGCGGGTGCGGCGGTAGACCTCGGCGCGCCAGGACTCGGGGGTCTCGGTGGCCGGGTCGACGGGCCGTCCGGCGGCGGTGGCGACCAGGTGGGTCCAGGTGCGCGGGACGACGTCCACGACGGCGTAGCCGCCCCCGCCGGTGGCGATCCAGCGGCCGCCGGTGAGCCGGTGGGCGAGGTCGTGCAGTTCCTCGGCGATCATCCGCTGGGCGTCCAGCGTGACGGCGAGGTGGGCGAGCGGGTCCTCCAGGTGGGTGTCGGCACCGTGCTGGGTGACCAGGACCTGCGGGCGGAAGGCGGTGAGCAGTTCGGGCACCACGGCGTGGAAGGCGCGCAGCCAGCCGGCGTCGCCGGTGCCGGCCGGCAGCGGCAGGTTGGCGGCGGAGCCGGGGGCGTCCGGGCCGCCGGTCTCGGTGGGCCAGCCGGTCTGCGGGAAGAGCGTGGCGGGGTGCTCGTGGAGCGAGATCGTGAGCACCCGGGGGTCGTTCCAGAAGGCCTGCTGGACGCCGTCGCCGTGGTGGACGTCCACGTCGACGTAGGCGACCCGCTCGGCGCCGAGTTCGAGCAGCCGGGCGACGGCCAGCGCCGGGTCGTTGTAGACGCAGAAGCCGGAGGCCCTGGCGGGCATCGCGTGGTGCAGCCCGCCGGCGAAGTTCACGGCGTGCGGGGTCTCCCCGCGCCAGACCGCCTCGGCGGCGGCGACGGACTGACCGGCGATCAGCGCGGAGGCCGAATGCACCGCGGGAAAGGCCCAGTTGTCGTCGGTGCCGAGCCCGTGCCGGGGATCCGACTCGTCGGGGTGGGCGGCGGCGTATTTGACCGCCTCGACGTACTCCCGGGTGTGCACCAGCCGCAGGGTGGACTCACCGGCGGGCGGCGCGGCCCGCACCGTCACCCCGGGCCCGGCGTCCAGTCCGAGGGCCTCGACCAGGCGCATGGTGAGCGCCAGCCGGGTCGGGTCCATCGGGTGGCCGGGGCCGAAGTCGTAGGCGGTGACGGCCTCGTCCCAGAAGAGGTGCAGGCCGCAGGGGGTGTCACGCTCGGCGTCGGGCATGGCCTCCACCGTAGCGGGTGGGGGTGGCCGGGCCTTGTCCAGGGCGCGCCGGGGGCGGGGCTCGGGGCCCCGGCGGAGGCCCTACAGACAAAACCTTCACGACTTCATATCCTCTCCGCCATGAAGCCATTCAGCGCGCAACGCCTTGGGGTAATTCTCGCTGCATTACTGGGACTTGGCCTGCTCTTTGCCGCCCAGCCGGCCTCCGCCGCGGTCAGCGGCAGCTCGTTCGCCGTCGACAGGAAGACGGCGGCGGCGGGCGACCAGCTGACCCTGACGCTCTCGCTCACCAACACCGAGACCACCGACATCTACTTCGCCTACGAGTTCATCCAGCCGATCTGGCCGGCCAACCAGGAGGCCGGCGCGTTCACGGTCACCGGGTGCTCGGGCGACTCCACCGACTGCGCCTTCAACGGCAACAACGCGAACTTCCACTTCCGGGCGCCGATCGCCCCGGGTGAGACCCGCACCGTCGCGGTCACCGTCCAGATCACCTCGGCCCCGACCTGGACCGCGCCGTACACCCTGAACTGGGCACCGTACGTCTACTACGAGTACTACCAGTCGGGCGGTGGAGCCAAGGAGCAGCTGTGGGCCAACGGCCTGCCCGAGCTGGCCACCGTGATCGGCTGACCTCCCTACCCGCCCCCGCTCGCCCCCGTCACACCGTGGCGGGGGCGAGCACGGGCGCCGGCGCGAAGCGCTCGGCCAGCGGCAGGACGGCGAGCACCAGCAGCATCGGGGCGAGCAGCGCCCAGCGGTACGAACTCGCGTCGGCGATCGTCCCGACCAGCGGCGAACCGATCAGGAAGCCCACGTAGTTGAAGAGGTTCAGCCGGGCCACCGCGGCGTCCGAGTCGGCCGGGAACAACCGGCCCCCGGCCGCGAACACCTGCGGGATGATGGCGCAGATGCCGAAGCCGAGCACGGTGAACCCGGCGATCCCCACCCAGGCGGCGGGCGCGGCGGCGGCCAGCGCGAAGCCGAGTGCGGCCAGCCCGGCACCGGCCCGGACCACCGGGACGGCGCCCCAGCGCTGCACGGCGCGGTCGCCCAGCGCGCGGCCCAGCAGCATCGCGACCATGTAGCCGAGGTAGGACAGCTTGGCGACGTCCGCGGCGCTGCCCAGGCCGTCGGTGAGGTACTTGACGCTGTAGTTGGAGACCGAGGCGTCCGCGATGTACGCGAAGGCCATCGCCAGGCACAGCGGCAGCAGCGGCCGCCAGGGGATGGACCGCGCGGCGGCCTCGGCGGCCTCCCGGACGGCGTCCCCGAGTTCGGCCGGCCCGGCGAACCGGGTGCCGGTCAGCAGGGCCAGCGGGGCGATCACCGCCGCGACCGTGCCGAACAGCACGGGCAGGCCGAGGTCGTAGTGCGAGCCGAGGCCGGCGAGGGCCGCCCCGAGGATGCCGCCGAGGCTGAACGCGGCATGGAAGCCGATCATGATCGAGCGGCCGTAGCGGTGCTGCAGGCCCACCCCGAGCATGTTCATGCTCGCGTCGAGCGCGCCCACCAGCAGGCCGAACGCCCCGAGCGCGACGGCGAGTTGCCAGAGCGTGTCGCCGAGGCCGACGCCCGCGAGGCTGAGGCAGACCAGCGGCTGGACGACCCGCAGCACGGCCCGCGCGCCGGTGCGCTTCACCAGCCGTTCGGAGGTGATCGAGCCGACCCCGGCGAGGATCGGCACCGCGGCCAGGAACAGCGGCAGCAGCGCGTCGCTCAGCCCGTACCGGTGCTGGATCTCCGGGATGCAGGTGACCAGCAGCGCGAAGGTGGTGCCCTGGAGCAGGAAGCTGACGGCGAGCGCGGCCCGCCCGGCGCGCAGGCCGGGCGGGATCGCGGGTGACGCGGCACTCATGGCGAACCTCGCTACTGGCCGGTACGACGATGTTGGCGAGAGCGTAGGCGGTGGACCGCGATTGCGGGAGGGGTCGCGCAGGGACTTTCCGCAGCCGGACGGAAGGGCCGGGCGCAAGGGCTGGGCGGAACCGGGCGGAGCAGAGCAGGTCGGAGCAGGGCGGGTCAGAGCAGGGCGGTGACCTCGGAGAGGTCGGCGATCAGCCCGGTGGCCCCGGCGGCGGTCAGCTTCGCCGGGTCGGTGAGCGCGGTGTAGCCGTACACGTCCATGCCCGCGGCCCGGGCCGCCAGCACGCCGTTGGGGCTGTCCTCGACGACCAGGCAGCGGGCCGGTTCGACGCCGAGGGTGCGGGCGGCGTGCAGGAAGAGGTCCGGCGCGGGCTTGCCCACGCCGACGTCCTGGGCGCTGAAGATCCGCTCCTCGGCGACGTACCCGCGCAGGCCGGTGACGTCCAGCGCGGTGCGGATCCACACGTGGTGCGCCGAGGAGGCCAGGCAGTGGGGGACGGAGCGCTGCCGCAGTTCCTTCAGCAGCTGCTCCGCACCCCGGACGGCCGTCAGCTCGGTGCCGAACGCGTCGAAGACCCGGCCGTGGAACAGCTCGTCGAAGCCCTCCGGCAGCGTCGCGCCGTCGTACCGCTCGGCGATCACGTCGTGGATCCGGTGGGCGGCGCAGCCCATGAAGTCCCGGTAGGAGTCCTCGACCGTGGTCGGGTAGCCGAGTTCGGTCAGGTACGCGGCCAGCACCCGGTTGGAGAGCGGCTCGCTGTCCACCAGGACACCGTCGTTGTCGAAGATCACCAGGTCGTAGGCCATGTCGTCGAGCCTACCCAGCCGGCTACTTCCCCCCGGAAGCGAGCTCCCTGGAGCGGTCCCGCGCCGCCTCCAGGGCGCCCAGCAGCGCGGCCCGCACCCCGTGGTTCTCCAGCTCGCGGATGGCCGCGATGGTGGTGCCGGCCGGGGAGGTGACGGCCTCGCGCAGCTTCACCGGGTGCTCGCCGGAGTCGCGCAGCATCACCGAGGCGCCGATCGCGGACTGCACGATCAGGTCGTGCGCCACCTGCCGGGGCAGGCCGAGCAGGATGCCCGCGTCCGTCATCGCCTCGACCAGGAAGTAGAAGTAGGCCGGGCCGGAGCCGGAGAGCGCGGTGGCCGCGTCCTGCTGGGCCTCGGGCAGCCGCAGCGCCTTGCCGACCGAGCTGAAGATCTCCTCGGCCCGCTCCAGGTGCTCCTCGGTGGCGTGCGAGCCGCCGGAGATGACGCTCATCCCCTCGTCCACCAGGACCGGCGTGTTGGGCATCACCCGGACCACCGGGGTGCCGGCCGCCAGCCGCTCCTCGAACCAGGCGGTGGGGATGCCGGCCGCGGCCGAGATCACCAGCCGGTCCGCGCCGACGTGCGGGGCCAGCTCCTCCAGCAGGGTGCCCATGTCCTGGGGCTTGACGGCGAGGATCAGGGTGTCGGCGAGCTTGGCGGCCTCGGCGTTGGAGGCGGCCACCACGCCGTAGCGGGCGGCGAGTTCGGCGGCGCGCTCGGGGCGGCGGGCGGTCACCAGGACGTCCGCCGGGTCCTTGCCGGCCCGCAGCAGGCCGGAGAGCAGGGCCTCGCCGATCTTGCCCGTGCCCAGGAAGGCGATCTTCTGTCCGTGTGCTGCGCTGGCGCCCATGGCCGCTCCTTACCTCGGTACTGCGGCCATCCTCGCACCGCACCGGGGCACCCGCCGGGACCGTCCAGCCCGTGGTCGGCGGCGGCGGCGCGTTCGGCGTCCCTAGGGAGAATCTCGGGGGTTTCCCCTATGGCCTCCGGCGCCGCGCGGGAGCACCGTGGAGTCATGGCACACGACGAAATGTCCCGACGTGAGAACCGGCAACTCGCCGTCGCCTCGGCGACCGTGGGACCGTGGCGGACGGCCGCGGGGGTCGGTGCGGTGGTGGGTGCGACCGCCCTGGGGATCGACGCGATCTCCGGGCACTGGTCCCTGGGCATGCTGGCCGGGCCGGCCGGCTGGGCCCTGTTCTTCTTCTTCCTGGTCGGCACCGTCGGCGGGCAGCTGCGCCGCGACACCTCCGAACGGCGGCTGCGCCGCTGGGCGAACGACCACCCGTGGCAGTCGGCCCTCCCGGCGGCCGGCGGGCTGCTGGTGCTGGACATGCTGGCGCAGCTGCTGCTCGGGGACGCGGGCCTGTTCGGCGCGTTCTTCCTGGCGCTGCTGCCGGCCGGCATCCTGCTGGCCGTCGCCGGGATCGTGGGGTCGGTGAAGCAGGCCCGCACCAAGGACTGACGCCCCCGCAGGGCGCGCCGGACACGGCCGGAACGGCACAGACCGGGACGGATCGCCACGCCCGCGCACGAGTTCACCACAAGGTGTGCCCCCGATCGACGAATCGTCACACCCCGTCGGCATACTGGCGCGATGCCGATAGCCGAAGATCCACAACCGCGCCCCGCGGAGGGCCGTGAGCCGGGCGGGTCCGACCCGTCCGGAGCGGGCGAGAAGGACCCGTTCGCAGACCTCGTCCTGGACGAGGAGTTCGTCAAGGGTGCCGCCGTCACCGAGCAGTCCGGGCGCACCCGGATGCTGGCCGCCCGATGGAAGCACACCCCGCCGGTCGACCCGGGCGGCCGCCGCTCGGTCAACGACGGACCGGCCAAGGCCGGCCGCCGGTTCGGCCGCACGCCGAAGCCCCCGGTGACCGACCCGTGGGGCAACCCGCGCCCGCGCCGCCGCCGACTGGACTGGCGCGCGCCGCTGTACGTCGCGCTGACCATCGCGGTGCTGCTCGCGGCCCTGAACCTCGACGGGCTGCGCAGCTGGTACTCCGACCACTACGGCGGCGACTCCTCGACGGCCCACGCCCCCGTGCCCACCGTCGCCCCGGAGACGGCCAAGCCGACCGCCGCACCGCCGAAGGTCGACGAGCAGCAGCCGACCGTGGACCACCCGTGGGCCGGTTCCGTCGCCGAGGGCTGGCCGAACGGCGCCGAGGCCCTCGTCCTGCCCGACGCCCAGGCCACCGGCGTGTTCTCCGCCGAACAGGTGGGCGCCCAGCTGCAGTTGGTCAAGGACTACCTGACCGCCGCCAACCTGGACCCGCAGGTGATCGCGGGCGGCCGGCCGGAAGCCGCCCTGGCGCTGCTGGACCGGGAGGACCGGGACCGCGCGATCAACGCGCTGGCGAACCCCTCCAAGGACACCGACCCGACCACCTGGTTCAGCCGCTTCGACCAGCGCGAGGCCGTCCAGGTGGGCGACACGGTCAAGGTGCAGGGCCGGATCACCTTCGAGGGCGACGGGGACAAGGGCCTGCTCGTCCACACCGACTTCAGCTACGTGTACGCGATGCGCCCCGGCCCGGACGCCGCCAAGCGCGCCGCGTCACCCCAGCCGCCGACGGGCGGGCAGCCGCCGACGAAGCCGGCCGCGCCGAAGGACGGCACGGCCAAGCCGGTGGGTCTGCTGGTGCCGGCGGCCGACGTGGCCGGGGACACCTGGACCACGCGCACGATCGTGCGCCGGGTCGACAACTTCCGCTTCTACGACCCGGCCCGCTACCGGATCAACCCGAAGAAGCTCGTGTTCGGCGAGGGCGGCGGGTCGGAGTCCGCCAACTCGTCCTGCGACGTCTACGACGGCTACTACCACCCGCAGTTCGACCAGTTCGCGGCGCAGTCGCCGGACACCCCGGGCAGCCGCCCGACCGGCCCCACGACCGACCCGTACGACCGCCGCAACGACCTGTCGACCCGCGACGAGTGCGGCGCGGCCAGCCGCCTCTGAGGCTCAGCCCCGGCGCTTGCCCCGGCCCGGCGCCTTGGCGCCGGGCCGTCCGCTGCGGCCCGCCTGGCGCTTCTCGTACTGGGCGACGGCCCGCTCGTACGAGGCGCGCCTGACCGCCTCGCCGGGGGCCTCGACCAGGCTGCGGGCGAAGTAGGCGGCCAGGCTGCCGGCGCCGCCGATGAGCCAGACCGCGCCGAGCGACTTGTCCTCGGCCATCCAGCCGCTCAGCTGGTCCTTGCCCTCGGTGAGGACCTTCCAGGTGCGCATGACGCACATCATCGAGCAGACCGCGATCGCGGCCGTCAGCAGCCCGTTCAGGAAGCCGCCGCCGTCGGAGAGGGCGACGCCCTCGACGCCGAAGCGCAGCAGCAGGACGGCGGCGGCGGTCGCGACCAGCGCGCCGGCCGACACCGCGACGCGGCGCAGCCAGTAGCCGTTGTCCCGGTTCACCCAGCTGGTGCCGAACCAGCGGATCGGCTCCGGCTCGGGGGCGCCGGCGGGCTTGGGTGCGGGGGTGGGGGGCTGCTCGCTCACGGGGTCGATTATCACCCAACGCGCGAGGAGCCGCCCCGGCCTGCGGGACGGCTCCTGCGGTACTGCGGTGCTGCGGGGCTCAGCCGAGCTTGGTGACGTCGCGGACGGCGCCCTTGTCGGCGGAGGTGGCCATCGCGGCGTAGGCGCGCAGGGCCTGGCTGACCTGGCGGTCGCGGTTCTTCGGGCGGTAGCCGCCCGCGGCCTCCAGGGCGCGGCGGCGCTCGGCCAGGACCTCGTCGGGCACCTCCAGGGAGATGCTCCGGCCCGGGATGTCGATGGCGATGATGTCGCCGTCCTCGACCAGGGCGATGGTGCCGCCGGAGGCGGCCTCCGGGGAGGCGTGGCCGATGGACAGGCCGGAGGTGCCGCCGGAGAAGCGGCCGTCGGTGACCAGCGCGCAGGCCTTGCCCAGGCCGCGGCCCTTGAGGAAGGACGTCGGGTAGAGCATCTCCTGCATGCCCGGGCCGCCCTTGGGGCCCTCGTAGCGGATGACGACGACGTCGCCCTCCTTGACCCGCTTGGCGAGGATCGCCTCGACGGCGTCGTCCTGGGACTCGACGACCACGGCCGGGCCGCTGAAGGTCCAGATCGACTCGTCGACGCCGGCGGTCTTCACGATGCAGCCGTCCTCGGCGAGGTTGCCGTGCAGGACGGCGAGGCCGCCCTCGACCGAGTAGGCGTGCTCGACGCTGCGGATGCAGCCCTTGGCGGCGTCGGTGTCCAGCGACTCCCAGCGCTCCGACTGCGAGAAGGCCTCGGCGGAGCGGACGCAGCCGGGGGCGGCGTGCCACAGTTCGACGGCCTCGGCGGAGGGCGAACCGCCGCGCACGTCCCAGGTCTTGAGCCACTCGGCGAGCGAGTCGGAGTGGACGGTGTGGACGTCCTCGTGGAGCATTCCACCGCGGTACAGCTCGCCGAGGATGGCGGGGATGCCGCCGGCCCGGTGCACGTCCTCCATGTAGTACGAGCCGTTGGGCGCGACCTTGGACAGGCAGGGGACCCGGCGGGAGACGGCGTCGATGGCCCGCAGGTCGAAGTCCAGCTCGGCCTCCTGGGCGGCGGCGAGCAGGTGCAGGATGGTGTTGGTCGAGCCGCCCATGGCGATGTCCAGGGCCATGGCGTTCTCGAAGGCGGCGCGGGTGGCGATCGCGCGGGGCAGCACCGAGGCGTCGTCCTGGCCGTAGTGGCGGTCGGCGATCTCGACGACCGTCCGCCCGGCCCGCTCGTACAGGTCCTTGCGGGCGGTGTGGGTGGCGAGGACGGAGCCGTTGCCGGGCAGCGAGAGGCCGATGGCCTCGGTGAGGCAGTTCATCGAGTTGGCGGTGAACATGCCGGAGCACGAGCCGCAGGTGGGGCAGGCGTTCTCCTCGATGATCGCGATGTCCTCGTCGGAGACGTTCTCGTTGGCCGCCTGGGAGATCGCGTCGATCAGGTCGAGCCTGCGCACGGTGCCGTCGACGAGGGTGGCCTTGCCGGCCTCCATCGGGCCGCCGGAGACGAAGACGGTCGGGATGTTCAGGCGCAGCGCGGCCATCAGCATGCCCGGGGTGATCTTGTCGCAGTTGGAGATGCAGATCAGCGCGTCGGCGCAGTGCGCGTTGACCATGTACTCGACCGAGTCGGCGATCAGGTCGCGCGAGGGCAGCGAGTAGAGCATGCCGCCGTGGCCCATCGCGATGCCGTCGTCCACGGCGATGGTGTTGAACTCGCGCGGGATGCCGCCCGCCTGCTTGATCGCCTCGGAGACGATCCGGCCGACCGGCTGGAGGTGGGTGTGGCCCGGGACGAACTCGGTGAAGGAGTTGGCGACCGCGATGATCGGCTTGCCGAAGTCCTCGCGGGCTACGCCGGCGGCCCGGAGAAGCGCCCGGGCGCCTGCCATGTTGCGACCGTGGGTGACCGTACGGGACCTCAGCTCGGGCACTGTGCTCCACTCCTTCGGGGCTCTCGCCGGCGCCCCGCCGGTAGGAGGATGCGGGGGCCGCTGTGGCTACCGAGCCTACGCCCGCCGTCCAGGCGGCGGACGGCCCGTCCGCGATGCGGTCACGCGGGCGGGCCGTCCGGGCGGGGTGTGGGTCAGGCCAGGGTGTGGGTCAGGCCGGGGTGCGGGTCAGGCCGGGGTGATGCCCACCGCCAGTTCCAGGACGTAGGGCTCGACCACCCAGCCGTCCGGGAACTCGGCGGTCATCGCCCGCCGCTCGACGGCGAGCACCGGTTCGCGCTCGGCCGGGGAGAGCGAGGCCACGAACGAGCGGGAGACCAGGTCGTCGAGCACCTGGTCGACGGTGATCCGCCGCTCCCAGCGCAGCACCGCGCGTTCGACCCTCAGCCCGGCCGGGGCGAGCAGGGCGATGAACTCGGCGGTCCGGCCGTAGCCGTGGTAGTTGGGCAGCGCGGCACTCAGCCGCTCCGCCCGGGCCCGGACCCAGGGCACGGTCTCGTCGTGCACGTTCCACCAGACGGCGAGGGCGCCGCCGGGCCGCAGCACCCGGATCGCCTCGGGGATGGCCCGTTCGGTGCGGGTCCAGTGGAAGGACTGGGCGTAGCTGACCAGATCCGCGGAGTCGTCGTGGAACGGCAGTTCGTCACCGCCGGCCCTGACCAGCGGCAGGCCCGGAGAGGAGGCCAGGAACTGGGCGGCCATGCCCGCGTTGGGCTCCACCGCGACGACGTCGGCGCCGCGCGCGGCCAGCAGTCGGGTGGCGATGCCGGTACCGGCGCCGACGTCCAGCACCCGGGCCCCCTTGAGGCGGCGACCGGACAACCGCTCCAGCGCCTCGAACAGCCCGTCCGGGTAGCCGGGGCGGGCCCGGTCGTACTCGGCGGCGACCCCGCCGAAGCTCTGGGCGATCTCCCGGAAGTCCTGTTGATCCGTCATTTCTCCCCTTGCGCAAGGAAGTTCGCACCCAGCCGGGCGCGTTTCCTCAGCGTACGCGCGAGGGGGTGGCCAGGTGCAAGCGGGTGAAGGCGAGCGCCTCGGCGAGGTCGGCCTCGCGTTCGGCGGGGGACGCGGAGCGGCGGGTGTTGACCTCCAGCACCACGTGGCCGTCGAAACCGGTACGGGCCAGGTGCTCCAGCAGTTCGGCGCAGGGCTGCTTGCCGCGGCCCGGGATCAGGTGCTCGTCCTTGCCGGAGCCGCTGCCGTCGGCGAGGTGGATGTGGGCGAGCCGGTCGCCCATCCGCTCGACCATGGCGAACGCGTCGATCCGGGAGGTGGCGACGTGCGAGAGGTCGATGGTGAAGTGCCGGTACTCCTCGTCGGTGACGTCCCAGCCCGGGGCGTAGGCCAGCACCTCGCGGTCGCGGTAGCGCCACGGGTACATGTTCTCCACCGCGAAGCGGACGTCGGTCTCGCCCGCCATCCGGTTGATGCCCGTCACGAAGTCCCGGGCGTACTGGCGCTGCCAGCGGAACGGCGGGTGGACCACGACGGCGCTCGCGCCGAGCTTCTCGGCCGCCGCCCGGGCCCGGACCAGCTTGGTCCACGGGTCGGTGGTCCACACCCGCTGGGTGATCAGCAGGCAGGGCGCGTGCACGGCCAGGATCGGCATCTGGTGGGCGTCGGAGAGACGGCGCAGGGCCTCGACGTCCTGGCTGACCGGGTCGTTCCAGACCATCACCTCGACCCCGTCGTAGCCGAGCTTGGCGGCCAGCTCGAAGGCGACGGCGGTACTCGCCGGGTACACCGACGCGGTGGACAGGACCACCTTGGTGTCGGGGATGTGCAGGGCCGGGTGCGACGGCAGCACCAGCCGGTCGGTGGTGCGCAGCAGCGGCGGGCGGGCGGCGTCGCGCCGGGCGGCCTTGACCGAGCGCACCGACTGGACGGCGGCCTTGGCGGCGCCGGCGGCCCGGGCGGTGCGGGTCTCCCGGGGGGCGGCGGTCGCGGCGGCCTTCCGCGTCCCCGCGGACTTCCGCGCCTCGGGCTTCGCCCCCGCAGGCTTGCTCGCTTCGGGCTTCGCCCCGGCGGGTTTCGTCCCGGACGCGCCTCCCACGGGCGTCTTCGGCTCCGCCGCGGACGGCTTCTCGGCGGCCTTGCGCGCGGTGCTCTTGCGCCCGGTGCGCCGGGCCGCCTCGACGGCCTTCGCGGCCTTCGCCCCGGTGGCGCCCTTGACGGCCTTGCCGAGTTTGCGGCGCGGGCCGTCCGGCCGCGGCTGCCCGTCCCCGGGAGCGCGGCCCTCCCGCGTCCCGTCCTCGCCCGCTGGTTGCGCCACGGGAGACAGCGTAAGCGGACCGCGCTCCGAACGGGACCGGATCCCCGGCCGGCCCCGGCGGGAGCCGCCGGACGGGCCACGGGGCCGACGGTGTGGCGCCCTGCGGCGCGAGGGCCTACGGGGTGAGGGCCGGACGGCGGCGGTCGGCCGAGCCGTCCATGGCGTCCAGGCGGCGCAGGATGATGCCCTCGCGCAGCGCCCACGGGCAGACGTCCAGCTCGTCGAGGCCGAACAGGTCCATCGCGGCGTCCGCGACCAGCGCCCCGGCCAGCAGCTGCTTGGCGCGGCCCTCGGAGACGCCGGGGATCCGCGACCGCTCCTCGACGGTCATCGAGGACAGCCGCGGCAGCCAGGCGGACAGCCCGCTGCGGGTGAGCCGGCGGTCGGCGTACGGGCCGGCGTCGGCGGGGGCGGCGCCGGTCATCCGGGCCAGCTGCTTGAAGGTCTTGGAGGTGGCGACGGCGTGCTGCGGCGCGCCGAGCCGGGCGACCTCGCCCACGACGGTGGCCATCTCGGCCCGGATGTGGCGTCTCAGCCCGCGCAGCCCGTCCGGGTCGGCGACGTCGCCGGGCAGCCAGCGGGCGGTGAGCCGGCCGGCGCCCAGCGGCAGCGAGCAGGCGACGTCGGGCTGCTCGTCCAGGCCGCAGGCGATCTCCAGCGAGCCGCCGCCGATGTCCAGGTTGAGCAGTCGGCCCGAGGACCAGCCGAACCAGCGCCGGACGGCCAGGAACGTGAGCCGGGCCTCGTCCTGCCCGGACAGCACCTGCAGCTCCACCCCGGTCTCGGTGGCGACCCGGCGCAGCACCTCCTCGCCGTTGGCGGCCTCCCGGACGGCGGAGGTGGCGAACGGCAGGATGTCGACGACGCCCTTGTCCTCCGCGACCCGCAGCGACGAGGCGATGTGGCCGACCAGCCGTTCGACGCCGGCCTCGCTTATCGCGCCGTCGTCGTCGAGCAGTTCGGCCAGCCGCAGTTCGGCCTTGTGCGAGTACGCGGGCAGCGGGGCGGCACCCGGATGGGCGTCCACCACGAGGAAGTGGACGGTGTTGGAACCTACGTCGAGTACACCGAGTCGCATAACTCTCCACGCTACGCGATCCGGCCCCGGGCGAAACCGGTCTCGACCGTCTTCACACCGGCCCCGGCCGTACCTGGCCTCCGGCGGCCGGACGCGTCAGTGGCCGCGCGGTCCGGCCCGGCGCTCGGGGCGGCAGTTGGTGTCCACCCAGCGGCGGGCCCGGCCCGGGGTGTCGGTGATCAGGCCGTCGGCGTCCCGGGCCGACATCAGCTGCCAGGACTCCTCGTCGTCGAGCGTCCAGACGTACACCTCGCGGCCCGCCCTGCGCTCGGCGGCGATCCGGGAGGCGCTGGCCAGCGCCGCGTCCAGGGCGATGCCGCGCAGCGGCAGGTCACCCGGGTCCTCGGCGATCGCGGAGCCCTGGATCAGCACGACCGGCAGGGCGGGCGCGGCGGCGTGGGCCTGGCGCAGGTGCTCCGCCGAGAACGAGTAGAGGACGACCCGGGCACCACTGCCGGCGGCGATCCGGGCGATCCGGGTGACGTCCTCGGCGCGCTGCCACTTGATCTCCATCAGCAGGGTGGCGTTGCTGTCGGAGAGGCGTTTGAGCAGTTCCTGGAGGGTGGGGACGGGCTCGGTGGGGCCGGGGCCGACGGTCACCCGCAGGGCCGCGATCTGGGCGGCGGTGAGGTCGGCGATGGCGCCCTTGCCGTTGGTGGTGCGGTCCACCGTGGGGTCGTGCATCAGCACCGGGACGCCGTCCCTGGTGGTCTGGACGTCGGTCTCCAGCCAGTCGGCGCCCTGGTCGAGGGCGGTCTCGAAGGAGGCCATGGTGTTCTCGGGGGCGTTGCGCGGGGCGCCCCGGTGGCCGATCACCACCGGGGCGTCGCACAGCGGAGCGGCGGCGGCCGACCGGGCCCGCAGTGCGGGCGCGGAGGCGCACCCGGCGGCCAGGACCGCGAGGGCGGCGAGGACGGCCGTCTGGGCGGCGCGGGGCGAGGCGGTCACGGCTCGGTGCTCCAGTGGTGATCCGGGGTGTTCCAGGGCATCCAATACGGGTCAACGCGAGATCATCAAACTGATCTGACAACCCGACAGTGCCGCGCGGTTCCCTCCAGCCTGCGGTCGGCCGGCCGCCACCGGCGCCGCGGCGCACCCCGGATCACCCGGACGGGTCCGGGCAGGCCGGCCCGAAGGCTCTACCCTTGCCGGGTGGCACCAGCAGAAACGTCCAAGAAGAAGTCCAAGGCCTCCCCCGCCCCCGTCGACCTGGCGATGCCGACCCTGCGCGGCGAGGCCCCGCTCGGCGGCATCCCCCGTGACGAGGTCCCGCTCGACTTCCCGCGCGCCTGGGTCGAGTTCGCCGACCCCGACGACGAGGAGCAGGTGTTCCGCTGCGACCTCACCTGGCTGACCTCCCGCTGGGGCTGCGTCTTCGGCCAGGGCTGCCACGGCATCCGCGAGGGCCGCGGCGAGTCGGACGGCTGCTGCACGCTGGGCGCGCACTACTCGGACGAGGACGACGAGAAGCGCGTCCTCGGCCACGCGAAGCGGCTGACGCCCGAGCTGTGGGAGAACTTCGCGCACGGCACCGACGCCGCGGGCCGGATCAGGTCCGACGGCGGCATCACCATGCTCGACGAGGACGGCGACCGCCAGACCCGCCGGGTGAACGGGGCCTGCATCTTCGTGAACAGCCCCGGCTTCGCGGGCGGCGCCGGCTGCGCGCTGCACGCGCTGGCGCTCAAGGAGGGCCGGGAGCCGCTGGAGACGAAGCCGGACGTCTGCTGGCAGCTGCCGGTCCGCCGCACCTACGACTGGATCGACCGGCCGGACGACACCCGCTACCTCCAGGTCTCGATCGGCGAGTACGACCGCCGCGGCTGGGGCCCGGGCGGCCACGACCTGCACTGGTGGTGCACCGGCAGCCCGGCGGCGCACCAGGGGCCGGACCCGGTGTACGTCAGCTACCGCCCCGAGCTGACCGAGCTGATGGGCAAGGCGGCGTACGACGTGCTGGCCGGCCTGTGCGCGGAGCGGATCGCCACCAAGGGCGACCGCAAGGTGGCCCCGCACCCGGCCGACCCGGTCAAGCGGCCGAAGAAGGGCTGAGCCCGGGAAGCACCGGCCCTGCGCAGGCCCGGCCCGCGAAGGGCCGGGCCCTACTTGTCGATGTCCCCGACGACGAAGAACATCGACCCGAGGATCGCCACCATGTCCGCGACCAGCGTCCCGGGCAGCAGCTCGGTCAGCGCCTGGACGTTGTTGAAGGACGCCGAGCGCAGCTTGAGCCGCCACGGCGTCTTGTCGCCGCGCGAGACCAGGTAGTAGCCGTTGATGCCGAGCGGGTTCTCGGTCCAGGAGTAGGTGCTGCCCTCGGGGGCCTTGAGCACCTTGGGCAGCCGCTGGTTGACCGGGCCGGGCGGCAGGGTGGCGATCTTGTCGAGGCAGGCGTCGGCGAGGTCCAGCGAGTTGAGGGTCTGCTCCAGCAGGCACTCGAACCGGGCCAGGCAGTCGCCCTCCTCGCGGGTGACCACGGTGAGCACCTGCCGCAGCTCGTCGGAGCCGTACGCGAGGTAGGGCTCGTCGCGGCGCAGGTCGAAGTCGAGGCCGCTGGCGCGGGCGATCGGGCCGCTGACGCCGTACGCCTCGGCCTGGGCCCGGGTGAGGGTGCCGACGCCGGCGGTGCGGGCACGGAAGATCTCGTTGCCGAGGACGAGGTCCTCGAAGACCGGCAGCTGGGAGCGGACGGTGGCGACGGCGGTGCGGACGCGGCCGAGCCAGCCGGCCGGGATGTCCTCCTTGAGGCCGCCGACCCGGTTGAACATGTAGTGCATGCGCCCGCCGGAGGCCTCCTCCAGGACGTGCTGGAGGTCCTCGCGGCCGGTGAAGGCGTGGAAGATCGGGGTGATGCCGCCGAGCTCCAGCGGGTAGGAGCCGAGGAACATCAGGTGGTTGAGCACCCGGTTGAGCTCGGCGAGCAGGGTGCGGATCCACACCGCCCGCTCGGGGACCTCCATGCCGAGCATCCGCTCGACACCCAGGACGACACCGAGCTCGTTGCCGAAGGCGGAGAGCCAGTCGTGCCGGTTGGCCAGCATGATGATCTGCCGGTAGTCGCGGGCCTCGAACAGCTTCTCCGCGCCCCGGTGCATGTAGCCGATCACCGGCTCGGCGGTGATGATCCGCTCGCCGTCGAGCACCAGCCGCAGTCGCAGCACGCCGTGCGTGGCAGGGTGCTGCGGGCCGATGTTGAGCACCATGTCGGTGGTGCCCGCCTCGCCGGTGAAGTTCTCGGCTCCCGCCCCGATGCCGACCGTGGTCTCCCTCATGAGGTCAGAGTCTGCCACCCCGGGAGGGCGGCCAGGGCCTCCGGTACCGGCATGCGGACGGCCTGGGCGAGCCAGCCGAAGGCGCCGAGCCCGGCCGGGTCGGTCAGTTCGGCGCCCTCGCCGGCCCCGCCGAGCGCCCGCAGGTAGCCGACCGGGTCGGTGGAGGCGAGCGCGAGCGGCGGCCGGGCGCCGCTCACGCCGAGGGCGCGCAGGGCGTCCCGCTGGGTTGTCCACAGGCTGTGGAGACCGGGTACGGCGACGGAGTCCAGGGCGACGTGCGCGGTGACGTCGCAGGAGCCGTCCGGCACCGGCGCCACCTCGCGGCCGCCCCGGAAGCCGGCGAGGGTGCCGAACAGCGGGCGCCGGTCGGCGGTGTGCCCGTAGTCGACGGCGACGGCCAGGCCGCGCTCCAGCCCGGCGACGGCCCGTGCCCAGGCGGCGTCCCGGGGGCCGCCGAACTCCACGAAGTCCCCGGGGTGCCCGACCGGCCACCAGCGCTCGGCCCAGGCCGCGTCGGCCGCCGAGGCGGGCCCGCCGAGCCGCTCCCCGCCGGTCCCGGTGTCCACCTCCCGGTAGCGCAGCACCCCGTCCTCGCCGACCTCGCCGACGTCCAGCGGCACGTTGTCCAGCCATTCGTTGGCGAACAGCAGCCCGGTGAGGCCGCGCGGCACCTCGTCCGTCCACAGGGCTGTGGACGGCAGGCCCGCCGGGCGCGGCGCGATCTCCACGCCGTACGGGCGCAGCCGCGCCAGCACCTCGCCCGGCAGTTCGGCCAGCACCCCGGTGAGCAGTTCGCCGCGTCCGGCCCCGACGTCGACGAGGGCCAGCTCCTCCGGACGGCCCAGGGCGGCGTCAACCTCCAGTAGTAGCCGGGCCACCGCGCGGGCGAACCGCGGCGAGGCGTGCACCGAGGTGCGGAAGTGCCCGGCGGGGCCCTCCGGCCTGCGGTAGAAGCCGCCGTCCGGGTCGTACAGGGCCTGCTCCATGGCGGGCGCCCACCGCATCCAAGTCATAGCGCGGGACGCTACCCGGAGCCGTCCGCGCCCTCCCCACCGGTACGGTGCGTCTCCGACCTACGGAGTAGGACGGATCGCCCTACCGGCGGACCTGAACACGCCAGGTGACTGCCTAGGCTGGAGACGTGCATCGACTCAACGCCTGGCTCCGCCGTCACCCCGTGGTGGTCGACGCCGCCTGGGCGGCGGCGGTGCTCTTCCTCGGCCTGCTGCCGAACGACAGCTTCAGCGACGGCTGGCGCTTCGACGCACAGGTCCTGATCGCCGTGCTGCTGCCCGCGCTCATGGTCTTCCGCCGACGCTTCCCCGACGTCACCGTGGCGGCCGCCACCGGCCTGGGCCTCGGCCAGGTGGCCGCCGACGTCCTCCCGGCCGCCTCCTCCATCGCCTACCTGGTGTTCGCGTACACCGGCGCCGCCTTCGGCCAGAAGTGGACGTCCCGGCTGGCGCTGGTCGCCGGGCTGGCCGCCGGGCCCCTGGTGTTCTGGCAGGTCCACCCGCTGAAGACGGTCTCCAACGGCGCCGGGGACTTCCACACCCGCCCGTACTCCTTCGGCGAGGCGGCGCTGATCACCCTGCTGATGAGCACCCCGTTCATCCTGTGCTGGGCGTGGGGGCGGCTGACCAGGGTGCGCCGGGCCTACCTGACCGAGCTGGAGGACCGCGCCGCCCGGCTGGAGCGCGAGCGGGACGCCCAGTCCAAGGTCGCGGTGGCCGCCGAGCGCGCCCGGATCGCCCGCGAGCTGCACGACGTGGTCGCGCACAACGTCTCGGTGATGATCGTCCAGGCCGACGGCGCCGCGTACGTGCTCGACAACTCGCCGCAGCAGGCGAAGGAGGCGCTCGGCACGATCGCGTCCACCGGCCGGCAGGCGCTGGTCGAGATGCGCCGCCTGCTGGGCGTGCTGCGCACCGCCGACACCGCCGAGGAGTACGTGCCGCAGCCGGGCGTCGAGGAACTGCCGGAGCTGCTGGAGCAGGTCCGCACGGCCGGGCTGCAGGTGGACTACGCGACCTCCGGGCATCCGCGCGAGCTGCCGCGCGGCGTCGAGCTGACGGTCTACCGGATCGTCCAGGAGGCGCTGACCAACGTCCGCAAGCACGGCGGCCCCGACGTGCACGCCCGGGTCGCGGTCGACTTCGGCGAGCGCGAGCTGGCCGTCCTGGTCGAGGACGACGGCCGCGGCAGCACCGACGAGCACCTGGCCACCGGCGGCACGGACGGCCTCGGCCACGGCCTGATCGGCATGCGCGAGCGGGTCGGCATGGTCAGCGGCAGCCTCGACGTGGGCCCCCGCCCCGGCGGCGGCTTCCGGATCCGCGCCATCCTGCCGCTCAAGGCGGCCCACTAACCCCCCGGTCCCCCCGACGCCCCCTGAAGGAGCCACCTTGACCATCCGCGTGATGCTCGTCGACGACCAGGAACTGCTGCGCACCGGTTTTCGGATGATCCTGCAGTCGCAGGGCGACATCGAGATCGTCGCCGAGGCCGGCGACGGCTCCCGGGCCCTGGAGCAGCTGCGGCACACCGAGGTGGACGTGATCCTGATGGACGTGCGGATGCCGCGCCTGGACGGGGTGCAGACCACCCGCCGGATCTGCCTGGCCGAGGACGGCAGCCCCGTGCCCAACGCCCCGCACGTGCTCATCCTGACCACCTTCGACCTGGACGAGTACGCCTTCGCCGCGCTCAAGGCCGGCGCCAGCGGCTTCCTGCTCAAGGACGTCCCGCCGACCGAGCTGGTGGCCGCGATCCGCGCGGTGCACGGCGGGGACGCGGTGGTCGCGCCGACCACCACCCGCCGCATGATCGACCGCTTCGCCGAGGTGCTGCCGACCCCGCAGAGCGCGCCCGGCGCGGACGCCCTCGGGCCGCTGACCGAGCGGGAGCGGGAGGTGTTCCTGCTGGTCGCCCAGGGGCTGTCGAACGGCGAGATCGCGGCCCGGCTGGTGCTCTCCGAGGCCACCGTGAAGACCCACGTCGGCCGGATCCTGGCCAAGCTCGGCCTGCGCGACCGGGTCCAGGCCGTGGTGCTCGCCTACGAGGCCGGGCTGATCCGGGCCGGGGCGACGGACTGAGCGCCCCGGGGCATCCCCGCGCATCCCCGGGCATCCCGTGGAGCACCCCGTGGAGGACCGGCTGAGCGCCCGTAGAATGGGCCGGTACGTCCGGTACCCGAAGAGGACCGGAACGAGGAGCTAAGGACGAGGGCCGGGCCGTGAACACGTCCGACAGTGCCGACCACGCCGCCGACGGCGGGTTCGCCCCGCTCGCCGACGGCTTCGGCGATCCGCGCCACCTGAACGACCCGGGCCACCCCGACGACCCGACCGACCCCGGCAACCGCCCGGCCCGGCTGGCCGTCGGCGTGGTCGGCACCGGCCGGGTCGGCCCGGCGCTGGGCGCCGCCCTGCAGCTCGCCGGGCACACCGTGGTCGCCGCCTCCGGGGTGTCCGCCACCTCCCGCCGCCGCGCCGAGGCACTGCTGCCCGGGGTACGGATCGTCACCCCGCCGCAGGTGCTGGCCGCCGCCGACCTGGTACTGCTCACCGTGCCGGACGACACGCTGGCCGACCTGGTGGCCGGCCTCGTCGCGACCGGCGCCGTCCGCCCCGGGCAGCTGCTGGTGCACACCTCCGGCGCGCACGGCGTCGGCATCCTGGAGCCCGCCACCCTGGCCGGGGCGCTGCCGCTGGCCCTGCACCCGGCGATGACCTTCACCGGCACCTCCGTCGACCTGGACCGGCTGGCCGGCTGCCCGTTCGGGGTGACCGCCCCCGAGGAGCTGCGGCCGGTCGCCGAGGCGCTGGTGGTGGAGATGGGCGGCGAGCCGGAGTGGGTGCCCGAGCAGGTCCGCCCGCTCTACCACACGGCCCTCGCGCACGGCGCGAACCACCTGGTCACCCTGGTCGCGCAGGCGATGGACCTGCTGCGCACGGCCGGCGTCGCCGAGCCCGGCCGACTGCTCGGCCCGCTGCTCGGCGCCGCCCTGGACAACAGCCTGCGCTCCGGCGACGCGGCCCTCACCGGCCCGGTCGCCCGGGGCGACGCGGGCACCGTGCGGCGCCACCTGGCGCAGCTCAGTACGGTGTCCCCGGACATCCCGGCGGCCTACCGGGCGATGGCCCGCGCCACCGCGCAGCGGGCGCTCGCCAACGGGACGATCGACGAAGCGTCGGCGGCGGCGCTGCTGGACGTACTGAACGAGGAGAATCGCTAATGGCACGCGGAAAGCAGCCGGTCAGGACCCAGCGGGCGCCGAAGGTCCACCGGGCCGTCGTCACCCGCACCGTGGACGACTTCGAGGCCGCGTTCTGGCCGGACGAGCGCCCGGTCGACAACGCCGTCGTGATGACCATGGGCGCGCTGCACGAGGGCCACGCGGCGCTGATCCGGGCCGCCCGCAAGCAGGTCGGGCAGGAGGGCCGGGTGGCGGTGACGGTCTTCGTCAACCCGCTGCAGTTCGGCCCGGCCGAGGACCTGGAGCGCTACCCGCGCAGCCTGGACGAGGACGTGAAGCTGGCCGAGGAGAACGGCGCCGACGTGGTGTTCGCGCCCTCCGTCGACGAGGTGTACCCGAACGGCCAGCCGCAGGTGCGCCTGTCGGCCGGCCCGATGGGCGAGCGCTTCGAGGGCGCCACC
Source organism: Kitasatospora sp. NPDC057940 (assembly GCF_042887425.1). Taxonomy (NCBI): domain Bacteria; kingdom Bacillati; phylum Actinomycetota; class Actinomycetes; order Kitasatosporales; family Streptomycetaceae; genus Kitasatospora; species Kitasatospora sp. NPDC057940. Next base: position 756,251 of record NZ_JBHVPH010000001.1, on the reverse strand, counting down.
CGCCCCGGCCACTTCGACGGCGTGCTGACCGTCGTCGCCAAGCTGCTGCACATCACCGACCCGGACTTCGCGTTCTTCGGCGAGAAGGACGCGCAGCAGCTCGCGATCATCCAGCGGATGGTCGCCGACCTGGACTTCGACGTCGAGGTGGTCGGGGTGCCGACCGCCCGCGAGGAGGACGGGCTGGCGCGCTCCTCGCGCAACCGCTACCTCTCCGCCGACGAGCGCGAGCAGGCCCTCGCCCTCTCCAAGGCGCTGTTCGCCGGCCGGGACGCCGCCGCCCAGGGCCCGAAGGCCGTCCGCGAGGCCGCCTCGGCCGTCCTGGACGCGGCCGAAGGCATCACCCTCGACTACCTCGCCCTGATCGACCCGCACGACTTCAGCGAAGCGGCGGACGACTTCCAGGGCGCGGCGGTGCTGGCCGTCGCCGCGAAGGTGGGTTCCACCCGCCTGATCGACAACGTCCACGTCATCTGCCGCTAGGCCCTGTCCGGCCCCAGGCAGCCGGCCACCCAGCACGGAACCGTTCGGCAAGAGCTCCCCCCTTCAGGCATGCACTCACAGGAGGCGTGACCCGCAATGCTCCGCACCATGCTCAAGTCCAAGATCCACCGGGCCACCGTGACCCAGGCCGACCTGCACTACGTCGGCTCCGTCACGGTGGACGAGGACCTGCTCGACGCCGCCGACCTGCTCCCCGGCGAGCTGGTCCACATCGTCGACATCAACAACGGGGCCCGGCTGGAGACCTACACCATCGCCGGCCCGCGCGGCTCCGGCGTGATCGGCATCAACGGCGCCGCCGCCCGCCTGGTCCACCCCGGCGACCTGGTCATACTCATCGCCTACGGGCAGATGGACACCGCCGAGGCCAAGGGCTACGAACCGAGCATCGTCTTCGTGGACGAGCGGAACCGGATCACCGGCCTGGGCGGCGACCCCGCCGAGGCCCCGGAGGGCACCGGACTGCTCCGCGGCGACGAGGCGTACGGTGACGGCAACGGCGCGGCCCCGACCGCCGCGCGCTGAAGGAGCCACTGACGCCATGTCCGCCACGCACCGCCTCACCGCCCCGGCCCCAGGCTGGACCGCCACCACCGACGTGGTCGTGGTCGGCTCCGGAGTGGCCGGCCTCACCGTCGCCCTCAACGCCCGCAAGGCCGGCCTGCGGACCCTGGTGGTCACCAAGGCGATGCTGGACGACGGCTCCACCCGCTGGGCCCAGGGCGGCATCGCGGCCGCCCTGGGCGAGGGCGACACCCCCGAGCAGCACCTGGACGACACCCTGGTGGCCGGCGCCGGGATCTGTGACGAGGAGGCCGTGCGCACCCTGGTCACCGAGGGCCCGGACGCCGTCCGCCGGCTGATCGCCGTCGGCGCCGCCTTCGACCGCAGCGCCGACGGCGAGATCCTGCTCACCCGCGAGGGCGGCCACCACCGCCGCCGGATCGCGCACGCCGGCGGGGACGCCACCGGCGCCGAGATATCGCGCGCCCTGGTGGAGGCCGTCCGCAGCGACCCCGGCGTCGAGCTGATCGAGCACGCCCTCGTCCTCGACCTGCTCACCGACGCCGACGGGCACGCCGCCGGCCTCACCCTGCACGTGATGGGCGAGGGCCAGCGCGACGGCGTCGGCGCCGTCCGGGCCCGCGCGGTGGTCCTCGCCACCGGCGGCATGGGCCAGGTCTTCTCCGCCACCACCAACCCGGCGGTCTCCACCGGTGACGGCGTGGCGCTCGCCCTGCGGGCCGGCGCCGCCGTCACCGACCTGGAGTTCGTCCAGTTCCACCCGACCGTGCTCTGGCTCGGCCCCGAGGCCGAGGGCCAGCAGCCGCTGGTCTCCGAGGCCGTCCGCGGCGAGGGCGCCCACCTGGTGGACGCGCACGGCACCCGCTTCATGCTCGGGCAGCACGAGCTGGCCGAGCTGGCCCCGCGCGACATCGTCGCCAAGGCGATCACCCGGCGCATGCAGGAACTGGGCGCCGAGCACATGTACCTGGACGGGCGGCACTTCGGCGCCGAGATGTGGCAGCAGCGATTCCCGACCATCTTCGCCTCCTGCCGCGCGCACGGCATCGACCCGGTCACCGAGCCGATCCCGGTCGCCCCGGCCGCGCACTACGCCTCCGGCGGCATCCGCACCGACCGGCACGGCCGCACCAGCGTCCCCGGCCTGTACGCCTGCGGCGAGGTCGCCTGCACCGGGGTGCACGGCGCCAACCGGCTGGCCTCCAACTCGCTGCTGGAGGGCCTGGTCTTCGCCGAGCGGATCGCCGCCGACCTCGCCGACCGGCACCACCGCGGCACACTGCCCGAGCGCACCGTGGACGTCGCCGCCGCCCGCGCCGCACAGCCGGTCCCGCTGCCCGCCCCCGAGTCGCGCGCCGACATCCAGCGGCTGATGTCGCGCGGCGCCGGCGTGCTGCGCTCGGCCGCCTCGATGGCCGACGCCGCCGCCGGGCTGGCCCTGCTCGCCGAGCAGGCCCACGCGCACGTCGCCGAGGAGAAGCCCGCCGACCCGCGGGTGGAGACCTGGGAGGCCGCCAACCTGCTGCTGGTCGCCACCGCGCTGGTCGCGGCCGCCGCGCAGCGCGAGGAGACCCGCGGCTGCCACTGGCGCGAGGACTTCCCCGAGCGCGACGACGCCCACTGGCGGCGCCACCTGATCACCACCCTCACCGCCTCCGGCGGCCCCGTCAGCACCCCTGAGGAGCAGTAGAACCATGACCCACTCCCACGAGGAACTCCCCCTGGCCGACGCCCAGGGCGGCTGCGGCGACGGCTGCGCCTGCGGGGACGGCGAGGGCTACGAGACCGGCCTGGACCCGCAGCTGGCCGAGCTGCTGGAGCAGGCCGGACTGGACCCGATCGAGGTCGAGGACATCGCCACCCTGGCGCTGGCCGAGGACCTGGCCGGCGGCGAGGACGTCACCTCGGTGGCCACCGTGCCCGCCGAGGCCGTCGCCACCGCCGACTTCACCGCCCGCCAGGCCGGCGTGGTGGCCGGCCTGCGGATCGCCGAGGCGGTCGTCTCGCTGATCTGCGAGGAGGAGTTCGAGGTCGAGCGGCACGTCCAGGACGGCGACCGGGTCGAGGCCGGCCAGGTCCTGCTGTCGGTCCGCTCCCGCACCCGCGACCTGCTCACCGCCGAGCGCAGCGCGCTCAACCTGCTGTGCCACCTGTCCGGCATCGCCACCGCGACCCGCGCCTGGGCCGACGCCCTGGAGGGTACCGGCGCCGTCGTCCGGGACACCCGCAAGACCACCCCGGGCCTGCGCGCGCTGGAGAAGTTCGCGGTGCGCTGCGGCGGCGGCGCCAACCACCGGATGGCCCTGTCCGACGCCGCCCTGGTCAAGGACAACCACGTGGTCGCGGCCGGCGGCGTCGCCGAGGCCTTCCGAGCCGTCAAGGCCGCCTACCCCGACCTGCCGGTCGAGATCGAGGTCGACACCCTGGAGCAGATCCCGCCGGTGCTGGCGGCCGGTGCCGACCTGATCCTGCTGGACAACTTCACCGTCCCGCAGCTGAAGGAGGCCGTCGAGCTGGTGGCCGGCCGGGCGAAGCTGGAGGCCTCCGGCGGCCTGACCCTGGCCACCGCGCGCGAGGTCGCCCAGACTGGTGTCGACTACCTGGCGGTGGGCGCGCTCACCCACTCCTCGCCGATCCTGGACATCGGCCTCGACCTGCGCGCCTGACCTCTCGTCCCGACTCGCAGAAAGCGCCCCATGCTCCTCACCATCGACGTCGGCAACACCCAGACCACGCTCGGCCTGTTCGACGGCGAGGACGTGGTGGAACACTGGCGGATCTCGACCGATTCGCGCCGCACCGCCGATGAACTGGCAGTGCTGCTACAGGGGTTGATGGGCAACCACACCGCGGTCCGGGAGGCCGCGGTGGAGGGCCTGGCGATCTGCTCGTCCGTTCCCGCCGTGCTCCACGAGCTCCGCGAGGTGACCCGCCGCTACTACGGCGACGTCCCCGCGGTGATCGTGGAGCCCGGCGTGAAGACCGGGGTGCACGTCCTGATGGACAACCCCAAGGAGGTCGGCGCCGACCGGATCGTCAACGCCCTGGCCGCCAACCACCTGTACGGCGGCCCGTGCATCGTGGTCGACTTCGGCACCGCCACCACCTTCGACGCCGTCAACGCCCGCGGCGACTACGTGGGCGGCGCGATCGCCCCCGGCATCGAGATCTCGGTGGAGGCGCTCGGCGTCCGCGGCGCCCAGCTGCGCAAGATCGAGCTGGCCCGGCCCCGCAACGTGATCGGCAAGAACACCGTCGAGGGCATGCAGTCCGGCATCCTGTACGGCTTCGCGGGGCAGGTCGACGGCCTGGTCGACCGGATGGCCAAGGAGCTGTCCAAGGACCCGGACGACGTCCAGGTGATCGCCACCGGCGGGCTGGCCCCCCTGGTCCTCGGCGAGGCCTCCACCATCGACGTCCACGAGCCCTGGCTCACCCTGATCGGCCTGCGCCTGGTCTTCGAGCGCAACCGCCCGGCCTGACCGGCCCCCAGGACACGCCCTGGGCCCGCCGTCGGCGCCCCCCGGTCCGTCCGGGGGGCGCCGACGCGCGTCCTCCCCCACCCCCGCGGCCGATTCCGCCGGGCCGAACGTGGGGCGTCGGCGCGACGTTACCGACAAATCGGATATTCCTCACGTAGTGTCAGCCCATGCCTACGCCACACGGATCGCGCGGCGGCATGGCCTTCAGCGCCGACGAAGTCCGCGTGCTGCGCCGCGCCCTCGCCCAAGCCCTGCACCCCGCCGTCCCCGTCCACCTCCAGCTCCCCGACCGTCCGGTGTTCGCCGGCCCGGGCGCCGAGCTGTGGGCGGAGGACGTCCAGGACGCGCTGCGTCTGACCGAGGCGATCGACGAGGCCGTCCAGGAGGGCGGCCGGCTGCGCGCCTTCCTGCTCGCCGACCTCGGGCGCTACCGGGCGGCCCTGCCCGGCAGCGCCCCCGGCTACCTGGAACGCCTGGAGGAGGCCGTGACCGACGGCTACCTGCCCGGCCCGGAGGACCTCACCGCGCTGCGCGGGCTGACCCGCCAGCCGTGCGGCCACGGCGAACGCGCCCGCCGCTCCCGGCTGGCCGGCCGCTGCCACGCGCTGGCCGAGGCCGCCGTCCGCGAGCGGCTCGCCCTCACCACCGGGCAGCCCCGCCACCTCGTCGTCGTACCGAGCCCCGCCGCACCCCCGAGCAGTCTCCCCACCCCTGTTGGAGGACGGATCACGATGAGCAGCACCGACTCCCCCGCCGAGCGGCCCACCGCCCCCCAGAACCCGCCCCGCCCGCACCGGATGCCCACCCCGGCCGAACTCTTCGGGCGCCGCCCCAAGCCCCCCGCCCACCCCGCGCCCCCGGCCGCGCCGGACCCCGACGAGATCGAACTCGCCACCGGCACCGGCTGAGCCGCCCGCGCCCGAGGAGGGGGACCGCCGACGCGGTCCCCCTCCCGCGTTATCCCGTGGCGGAGCACGGTGTGTGGCTGGCTACCCTTGTGGGGTGAGCGATCAGAGCCCCATCCCCGCGACCGACGACCTTCCCGAGCAGATGCGCGTCCGGCGCGAGAAGCTGGACCGGCTCCGGGCGGCCGGTGTCGACCCCTACCCGGTCGGTTTCCCCCGCACCAGCACCATCGCGGACCTGCGTGCCAAGCACCCGGACCTGGAACCCGACACCGCGACCGGTGAGCGGGCCGGCGTCACCGGCCGGGTGATCCTCTCCCGCACCGGCGGCAAGCTCTGCTTCGCCACGCTGCGCGACGGCACCGGCGACCTCCAGGTGATGTTCTCCCTGGACAAGCTGGGCGCGGAGCGGCTGGCGGCCTGGAAGACGGACATCGACCTGGGCGACCAGGTCGGCGTCGAGGGCGAGGTGATCACCTCCAAGCGCGGCGAGCTGTCCGTGATGGTGGACCGCTGGGAGCTCACCGCCAAGTGCCTGCGCCCGCTGCCGGACAAGCACAAGGGCCTGACCGACCCGGAGGCCCGGGTCCGCCAGCGGTACGTCGACCTGATCGTCAACCCCGAGGCCCGCGAGATCCTGCACCTGCGCAGCAAGGTGGTCCGCTCGATCCGCCGCACCTACGAGGACCGCGGCTACATCGAGGTCGAGACCCCGATGCTGCAGCCGGTGCACGGCGGTGCCAACGCCCGCCCGTTCAAGACGCACATCAACGCGTACGACATCGACCTCTACATGCGCATCGCCCCCGAGCTGTACCTCAAGCGGCTGGTGGTCGGCGGCGCCGAGAAGGTCTTCGAGATCAACCGCAACTTCCGCAACGAGGGCGCGGACTCCACCCACAACCCGGAGTTCACCTCGCTGGAGTCGTACGAGGCGTACGGCGACTACGACACCCAGGCCGAGCTGATCCGCGAGACGATCGTCAACGCGGCCCGGGACGCGCTGGGCACCACGGTGATCAAGGGCCTGGACGCGCACGGCGTCGAGCACGAGATCGACCTGGCCGAGCCGTGGGAGGAGGTCTCCGTCTACCCGGGCATCTCCGCCCGCCTGGGCGTCGAGGTCACCCCGGAGACCGGCGTCGAGGAGCTGCGCAAGCTGGCCTTCGACCACGGCATCCCGTTCGACAAGGACTGGGGCCACGGTCAGATCGTGCTGGAGATGGTCGAGCGCCTGCTGGAGGAGAACGCCGTCCGGCCGACCTTCATCAAGGACTACCCGACCGAGGTCTCCCCGCTGACCCGCCAGCACCGCTCGGTGCCGGGCGTGGCCGAGAAGTGGGACCTGGTGATCTTCGGCACCGAGATCGGCACCGCCTACTCCGAGCTGGTCGACCCGGTCGAGCAGCGCGCCCGCCTGACCGCGCAGTCCCTGCTGGCGGCCGGCGGCGACGTCGAGGCGATGCAGATCGACGAGGACTTCCTGCGGGCCCTGGAGTACGCGATGCCGCCCACCGGCGGCCTCGGCCTCGGGGTGGACCGCCTGATCATGCTGCTGACCGGCAAGAACATCCGGGAGACCGTGCTCTTCCCGTTGGTGAAGCCGGAGGCGAAGGCTTCCGCCGCGACGGCGGAGAAGACCGAGGAGGAGTGACTGATGGACTACGTCAGCGCGATCGTGCCGCCGCTGGTCATGGCGATCGGCTTCGGATTCCTGGTGCGGGCCATCATCCGCAGCCAGGGCGGAGCCCAGAAGGCCAAGGAAGACCTCGACTGACCCGCGAGCGAACCCGCGACTGACACCGTCAGCCGCCGAACCACCGACGCGCCGCCATTCCCGATTCCGGGGGTGGCGGCGCGCCGGTTTGGCGCACTTCACAAGATTTGCCCCATTCACTCCCTATCCTGGCCGCACTATGGTCCGGCAACTCGGTGAACTTGAGAACGCCATCATGACCCGGGTGTGGCAGTGGAACCGGCCGGTGACGGTTCGCGAGGTTCTCCTGGATCTGCAGTCGGAACGCGAAATCGCCTACACCACGGTGATGACCGTCCTGGACAAGCTCCACAGAAAGGGCTGGCTGCGCCGCGAGCGGGTCGGCCGGGCCTATCGATATGAACCGGTCTCGTCCCGCGAGGCGTACACCGCTGCGCTGATGAACGACGCGTGGGCCACCAGTGACAATCCGGCCGCGGCCCTGGTCCACTTCTTCGGCCTGATGTCGCCCGGGCAGCGCGAGGCACTGCGGGACGCCTTGCGGGTCACCGCTCTGTTCCCGCCGGATCCGCCCCCCGCCGAATCCGCGGAGCCGGGACCGGATACCGGGGAGACCCCGCCGGGCGCGACACGATAACGTCCCGGCCATGGAGGTCACCATCCGCCGTGCGCGGACCACGGACGTGCGGACCGTACGCGGGCTCATCGACGCCTACTCACGCGACGGCATTCTGCTCGACAAGCCCACAGTCACACTGTTCGAATCCGTCCAGGAGTTCTGGGTCGCCGAACGCGACGACACCGGTGCGGTGGTGGCCTGCGGCGCCCTGCACGTGATGTGGGAGGACCTGGCCGAGGTCCGCACGCTCGCCGTCGATCCGTCCTGCCGGGGCTTCGGGGTCGGACATCTGCTGCTGGAGAAGCTGCTGCAGACCGCGCGCTGGCTCGGCGTCCGTCGGATTTTCTGCTTGACGTTCGAGGTTCCGTTCTTCGCGAAACACGGTTTCGTCGAGATCGGAGAGCTTCAGGAAACCGATGATGGTACGACAGACCCGGCGGCGATCGCTACGGATGTCTATGAAGAACTTCTCCGCTCGTACGATGAAGGTGTCGCGGAGTTCCTTGACCTGGAGCGGGTGAAGCCCAACACACTGGGCAACTCGCGCATGCTGCTGCACCTCTGAGCGGGTCCGCGCCGGTCAAGGGTTTGTGTTTTCCGGAGAAAGGCGCTTTCCTTTCCTTAGGCAATGGGTCGTTTAGCGGAAAGGGAAGCCCGTGGCACAGAGGGTGCAGGTCATTCTTGAAGACGATCTCGACGGTGGTTCGGCGGACGAGACGGTGACGTTCGCGCTCGACGGCGTTGCCTACGAGATCGACCTGAAGAGCGTCAACGCGGACAAGCTGCGCGGTCTGCTGGCGCCGTACGTGGAGAAGGGCCGCAAGCAGAGCGGCCGGCTCGCCGGCCCGCGGCGCCCGGGTCGCGGCACCGCGCCGCGCCCCTCCGGCAGCGCGCCGGACACCGCGAAGATCCGCGCGTGGGCCAAGGAGCAGGGCATGGAGGTCAACGACCGCGGCCGGGTGCCGAGCACCGTCCGCGAGGCCTACGACAAGGCCAACGCGTCCTGACCCCGGCGCCGCCGGAACGCCGGAGCGGATGCGGGGCCCCGGCGGCCGCACACGGCGCCGACGACACATGCGCGGGGCGCGGAGGACTCTCCTCCGCGCCCCGCGGCGCGCACCCCGGGGGCCGCAGGGCCACCGGTACCGGGGGGCGTCCGGGGCGCGGGCTCGGGCGGCGGAACAATCACGAGCTGTGCAACGCTGTAAGGGCGAAGCGGTAACGCCGGCACCACCGGGCGGCGTACCTGCCGCACCGGCCGTGCCGAACCGCCGTCGCCGCGACGCGACTTCTCGCCAGGCGAACACCGCCACCGCGGAAACTGCGCGAGAAGCGCCCCGATACCGGGTATGAATGCAGGTGGACGGGTTCTTCGACCCGTCCAGGGGCAGTATGCGTGACCGGCCGGAGACGGCCCGGCTCCGCCCCGGCGGCTCTTGTTCGCCGATGGCGTAGCGGTATCCGGTGCATCCGGGCCACCTGTGGGAACACCGTTTCCCAGCATCAGGTTGGGATTGGTGTCGGCTGGTCGCGCAGCATCTCGCTCCCGTACCGGGGAGTGAATCCGTGGGCCGCGCCGCTGAGCGGGACTAGCATGCGGAAGGACAGGGCGGGGACCGACCCCGAACTGCCCGACCGCTCTGAGGAGCGATAAACGATGTTCGAGAGGTTCACCGACCGCGCGCGGCGGGTTGTCGTCCTGGCTCAGGAAGAAGCCCGGATGCTCAACCACAACTACATCGGCACCGAGCACATCCTCCTGGGTCTGATCCACGAGGGCGAGGGCGTCGCCGCCAAGGCCCTGGAGAGCCTCGGGATTTCCCTTGAGGCCGTGCGCCAGCAGGTCGAGGAGATCATCGGCCAGGGGCAGCAGGCCCCGTCCGGCCACATTCCCTTCACCCCGCGGGCGAAGAAGGTCCTGGAGCTGTCGCTCCGGGAGGCGCTGCAGCTCGGCCACAACTACATCGGCACCGAGCACATCCTGCTCGGTCTGATCCGCGAGGGCGAGGGCGTCGCCGCCCAGGTCCTGGTCAAGCTGGGCGCCGACCTCAACCGGGTGCGCCAGCAGGTCATCCAGCTGCTCTCCGGCTACCAGACCGGCGGCGGCAAGGAGTCGGCCACGGCCGGCGGGCCCGCCGAGGGCACCCCGTCGACCTCGCTGGTCCTGGACCAGTTCGGCCGCAACCTCACCCAGGCCGCCCGCGAGGCCAAGCTCGACCCGGTCATCGGGCGCGAGAAGGAGATCGAGCGGGTCATGCAGGTGCTGTCCCGCCGCACCAAGAACAACCCGGTCCTGATCGGCGAGCCCGGCGTGGGCAAGACCGCCGTGGTCGAGGGCCTGGCGCAGGCGATCGTCAAGGGCGAGGTCCCGGAGACGCTCAAGGACAAGCAGCTCTACACGCTGGACCTGGGCGCCCTGGTGGCCGGCTCGCGCTACCGCGGTGACTTCGAGGAGCGCCTGAAGAAGGTGCTCAAGGAGATCCGCACCCGCGGCGACATCATCCTGTTCATCGACGAGCTGCACACCCTGGTCGGCGCGGGCGCCGCCGAGGGCGCCATCGACGCCGCCAGCATCCTCAAGCCGATGCTGGCCCGCGGCGAGCTGCAGACCATCGGTGCCACCACCCTGGACGAGTACCGCAAGCACCTGGAGAAGGACGCCGCGCTGGAGCGCCGCTTCCAGCCGATCCAGGTCGCCGAGCCGTCGCTGCCGCACACCATCGAGATCCTCAAGGGTCTGCGCGACCGCTACGAGGCCCACCACCGGGTCTCCATCACGGACTCCGCGCTGGTCGCCGCCGCCACCCTGGCCGACCGCTACATCTCGGACCGCTTCCTGCCGGACAAGGCGATCGACCTGATCGACGAGGCCGGCTCCCGAATGCGCATCCGCCGGATGACCGCGCCGCCGGACCTGCGCGAGTTCGACGAGAAGATCGCCGACGTGCGCCGCGAGAAGGAGAGCGCGATCGACGCGCAGGACTTCGAGAAGGCCGCGTCCCTGCGCGACGACGAGAAGCAGCTCCTCCAGGCCAAGGCCAAGCGCGAGAAGGAGTGGAAGGCCGGCGACATGGACGTCGTCGCGGAGGTCAACGAGGAGCTCATCGCCGAGGTCCTGGCCACCGCCACCGGCATCCCGGTCTTCAAGCTGACCGAGGAGGAGACCTCGCGGCTGCTGCGCATGGAGGACGAGCTGCACAAGCGCGTCATCGGCCAGAAGGACGCCATCAAGGCGCTCTCCCAGGCCATCCGGCGCACCCGTGCGGGCCTCAAGGACCCGAAGCGCCCCGGCGGCTCGTTCATCTTCGCCGGCCCGTCCGGCGTCGGTAAGACCGAGCTGTCCAAGACGCTCGCCGAGTTCCTCTTCGGCGACGAGGACGCGCTGATCGCGCTCGACATGTCCGAGTTCTCCGAGAAGCACACCGTCTCCCGGCTCTTCGGTTCGCCCCCCGGGTACGTGGGCTACGAGGAGGGCGGCCAGCTGACCGAGAAGGTCCGCCGCAAGCCGTTCTCCGTCGTCCTCTTCGACGAGGTCGAGAAGGCCCACCCGGACATCTTCAACTCGCTGCTGCAGATCCTGGAGGACGGTCGCCTGACCGACTCCCAGGGCCGCGTGGTCGACTTCAAGAACACCGTCATCATCATGACGACCAACCTCGGCACCCGGGACATCTCCAAGGGCTTCAACCTGGGCTTCGCGGCCACGGGTGACTCCACGACCGGGTACGAGCGGATGAAGGCGAAGGTCGGCGAGGAGCTCAAGCAGCACTTCCGCCCCGAGTTCCTGAACCGTGTCGACGACATCGTGGTGTTCCACCAGCTGTCCGAGGAAGACATCATCCAGATCGTCGACCTGATGATCGAGAAGGTGGACGGCCGCCTCAAGGACAAGGACATGGGCCTGGAGCTCAGCGTCGAGGCCAAGAAGCTGCTGGCCAAGCGCGGCTACGACCCGATCCTGGGCGCCCGGCCGCTGCGCCGCACCATCCAGCGCGAGATCGAGGACCACCTCTCCGAGAAGATCCTCTTCGGCGAGCTGCGGGCCGGCCACATCGTGGTCGTCGGTGTCGAGGGTGAGGGCAAGGAGGCCAAGTTCACCTTCCGCGGTGAGGAGAAGTCGGCCGTCGCGGACACCCCGGCCGCGGTCGCCTCGTCCGGTCCGGACCTGACGAAGTAGCAACATTTAACAGACAACTTCACAGCTACCGAGCCCCCGGCGTCCGCGCCGGGGGCTCGGCGCGTTCCGGCCGGCCTGACCGGGGGCGCCCCTGGACGAGGGCGGATGGCCCCGCGGCGGGCTGGTGCGGGTGCGTCCGATTTCTCAGTAAGCTTTAACGGACATACGGTTGACATATGGTCAGCTGATGGGAAGTTGCGCAGGATAGCGCCGTGGCCATGTCATGGTCAAGGGCTATCTTTTCTGTCCACGCTTGTATCAAATGACGTCCACCTGTCTTTCATTTTGGTTTGCCGGGCTTTGGCCAAGAGCTGGCCCCGGTCGGGGAGGACGTCACAACGTTGAAGAACATCAGGAGATCCGCTGCGGCTGCCACGGCCGCAGCGGTCATAGTCACTCTCGGCGCGGGCCTGTTCCCGGCCACCGCCGTCGCCGCGGGCTCGGCTCCCGCGCCCAGGGACCCGGCCGACGCCGTCCAGTCCGCCAACATCGAACACAACCTGCCGGGCCCGCTGACCGAGAAGGTCGAGGCCGAGCAGAAGGCCGCCACCGAGCAGCTGATCGCGGGCACCGCCCAGGTCGAGCAGCACAACGGCAGCAGCAGCATCAAGCTGGGCAAGGACAAGTACGTGGAGCTCGGTCGCGAGCGCACGGACAAGATCTTCACCATCCTGGTCGACTTCGGCGACCAGGTGGACAACACCACCAAGACCGCCGACGGCAAGGTCATGTACGGCGGTGAGCCCGGCCCGAAGCACAACGAGATCGAGAAGCCGGACCGCGCCAACGACAACTCGACCGCCTGGCAGGCCGACTACAACCAGCAGCACTTCCAGGACCTGTACTTCTCCAAGGACAAGCCCTCGCTGAAGACCTTCTACGAGAAGCAGTCCTCGGGCCGCTACTCGGTCGACGGCACGGTCTCGGACTGGGTGCGGGTGCCGTGGAACGAGGCCCGGTACGGCTCGGACTACTGCGGCTCCAACGTCTGCGACAGCGCCCAGGACCTGATCCGCGACGCCGTGGACATCTGGTACAAGGACCAGATCGCCAAGGGCCAGACCAAGGAGCAGGTCAAGGCCACCCTGGCGTCGTACGACCAGTGGGACCGCTACGGCTCCCACAACGACGGGAACTTCAACCAGCCCGACGGGTACATCGACCACTTCCAGATCGTGCACGCCGGTGAGGACAAGTCGGCCGGCGGCGGCAAGCAGGGCAACAAGGCCCTGTGGGCCCACCGCGCGTACGCCTACGGCAACCTGAACGGCCAGGCGGGCCCGGCCGACAACAAGCTCGGCGGCGTCCAGGTCGGCGACTCCGGCTTCTGGATCGGCGACTACACGATGCAGCCAGAGAACGGCGGCCTCGGCGTCTTCGCCCACGAGTACGGCCACGACCTCGGTCTGCCGGACCTCTACGACACCGCCGGCACCGGCATCGACAACTCGGTCGGCTTCTGGTCGCTGATGTCCTCCGGTTCCTGGCTCGGCGAGGGCAAGGGCGCCATCGGCGACATGCCGAACGACCTCGACGCGTGGAGCAAGCTCAAGCTCGGCTGGCTGAAGTTCGACAAGGCCAAGGCCGGCACCGAGTCGACCCACCACATCGGCCCGGTCGAGTACAACAGCAACCTGCCGCAGGCCCTGGTCGTCGAGCTGCCGAAGAAGACCATCCCCACCGACATCAACAAGCCCGCTTCGGGCAAGACCGAGTGGTGGAGCGGCAGCGACGACAACCTGAACGTCACGCTCACCCGTGACATCGACCTGACCGGCAAGACCAAGGCCAGCCTGAACGCCAAGGCCTGGTACGAGCTGGAGGCGAACTTCGACTACGCCTTCGCCGAGGTCTCCACCGACGGCGGCACCAACTGGACCGCCCTGGACGGCACCTGGAACGGCAAGCCGATCGCGAAGGACGCCGGCGGCCGCGCGGCCCTGACCGGTCTCACCGCCGCCTGGGGCGACGTGTCCTTCTCGCTGGACGCCTACGCCGGCAAGGCCGTCAAGGTCCGCTTCCACAACACCACCGACGGTGGCCTGCACTACCGCGGCTTCGCCGTCGACGACATCTCGGTGACCGCCGACGGTTCGACGATCTTCAGCGACGACGTCGAGAACGGTGACAACGGCTGGGTGGCCAAGGGCTTCACCCGCTTCGCCGGCAGCTACACCAAGGACTACGGGCAGTACTACATCGCGGAGAACCGCCAGTACGTCTCCTTCGACCAGACCCTGAAGACCGGCCCGTACAACTTCGGTTGGGGCAACAGCCGGCCGAAGTGGGTCGAGTACTACCCGTACCAGCCCGGTCTGCTGATCTGGTTCTGGGACGAGTCGCAGCCCAACAACAACGTCAGCGCCCACCCGGGCCACGGTCTGATCCTGCCGATCGACTCGCACCCGACCCCGCTCAAGTGGAGCGACGGCGCCCTGCTGCGTCCGCGCATGCAGGGTTACGACTCGACCTTCGGCTCGCGCAAGACCAGCCAGCTGACCCTGCACAAGAACGGCGTCGAGACGATCGTCCCGAAGGCCAAGGGTGTCGACGAGTTCTCGGACCTGAAGTCGTGGTGGTCCAAGGACAACCCGTACAGCGGCGTGGACGTCCCGAAGACCGGTACCAGCATCGAGGTCGAGAACGAGTCCTCGAACTACCTGGAGACCTGGATCCGGGTCCGCCCGGTCGACAACTGATCGGTCGAGCAGTAGCGATCAGCCTGTGACCAGGCGGTTCTGACCCACCACGTCCGGCCCGTCCCCGCATCGCGCGGGGGCGGGCCGGACGCTTTTCCGGTCAGGCCCCGCCGCGGCTCCCGCCGGCCCCGGCGCCCCGGGCCGGCAGCCGGTCCAGGAAGGCGGCGGCCGCCTCGGCGACGTCCGCCGCCGTCCAGTCGAGCGCGGACGACGACACCGTGACCTCGGTCATCGCCAGGCCCGGCAGGTCCCGCTCGCGCCAGCCGCCGAACAGCGCGACCCCGGTCTCCTCGGCCAGCCCCAGCCCGGCCTCGTCCAACTCCCCGGCGGCGTACGGCAGCCAGAGCTGGAACTGGTGGGTGTGCGGCGGGGCCGGGTGCACCCGGGCGCCGGGGACCGCCGCGAAGGCCGCGTCCAGCGCCTCGGCGACCACCTTGGCGTGCGTCACGTACCGCTCCAGCAGCGGGAGTCGGGCGTCCAGCCCGGCCAGCGCGGCGAGCGCCGCCGGCCACTGCTGGTAGAGCTGGCCGCCGTACCGGTGCCGCCAGGCCTTCGCGGTGCGGACGAAGCCCCGCGAACCGGCCAGCGCGGCGCCGCTGATGCCGCCGAGCGTCTTGTAGAAGGACACGTAGACCGAGTCGGCCAGCGCGACGATCTCCGGCAGCGGGTGCCCGAGGTGGAACACCGACTCCCAGAGCCGGGCACCGTCCAGGTGCAGGGCCGCACCGCACTCCTCCCGGACGACTCCGGCCAGCGCCGCCAGCTCCGCCCAGTCGGGCAGCACGAAGCCGGCCTCGCGCAGCGGCAGCTCCAGGCTGAGCGCGGCGTACGGCTCGTCGAAGGAGCGCAGCTCCTCGACGGTGGGCTGGCGCGGGGCCGTGGTCGGCCAGACGCTGCGCAGGCCGGTCAGCACGCCGAGCGCGTGCCGCTCGTGCTGGTCGGTGTGGGCCAGCGGGTGGGTCGCGACGGTGCGCAGCCCGGCCGCCTCGGCGTGGATCCGCAGGGCGACCTGCTGGGCCATGGTGCCGGTGGGGAAGAAGGCCGCGTCCTCGGTGCCGAGCAGGTCGGCGACCCTGCGTTCGAGGGTGCGGACCACGCCGTCGCCGTACTGGTCCGGGCGGTGGTCCAGGTCGTGGCCGCCGCCCTCCCCCGCGAGGGCGGCGAGGCGTTCGCGCATGCTCTGCGGCCGGTCGCCGGACAGGATCCGCTCGCAGCCGCGCAGGGCGGCGAAGCGGCGGTCCGGCAGGCTCGGGCGGTCATTGCCGTCGAGGTCTTCGCTCCTGTTGCCATACATGCGTCGATGGTCCCCCAGCGGGCCCGCCAGGTCAGCGGGGCGGACGACGGAAAGGGGTGCGCAGCCGGCCCAAACCCCGAACCGGCGTGGCGCTGGTCACATCGGCGGGGTTCCCGTCGGACGCGGTACGACCGGCGGTAGTAGCCCGGCCGCGAGCGGGGGCGGCCCACCGCGGGCCGGTGGTAGACGATCAGATCTCATGATCATTACTCCGTCAGCTTGAATCTCCGGCTCGACGCTGACTACACGCCGTAGTACGTCACGCCGTTTGGGACTCCGCTCGGTGACCGTTACACCTGAGTGGTCCCCCGCTCAGCACGCGCCCGAACGGGCACTTCGTGCTGCCCTCGTCCACCGTGAGGTACGGCTACCGATGTCCTCTGTCCCGCCCGTGGGGCCGGTCCTGCGCCGGCTCGCCGCCCGTACGGCGGCCCAGGCGGCGGCCTGGCAGCTCCGGCTCGGCCATGCCGCCCGCACCCATGCCGCGCCGCTGCGCGCGCTCGCCGCGCCCCGGCAGCCGCTGCCCGGCGGGCACCCGCAGGCCGAACGGGAGCGCGCGGTGGTCGCCGCCGGGGCGGCCGCGGTGCTGCTCGCCGGCGCACTGCTGGTGGCCGCGCCCGGCAGCGCCTCGGCGCAGACCGTCCGGCCCACCACGCCCGGCAGCTCGGCGTTCACCGCGCCGCAGGCCGCCGTGCCCAGCCCGGGGCTGGTCCAGGTGGCCGGGCCGAGCCCGTACCGGCTGCCGAACGACGGCGACTCGGCGCAGGAGTTCGTGGCGGTGGCCGCCAACCTGCTGCCGGTGGAGCCGCCGGTCGCCGACGCGCCGGCCGAGGCCCCCGCTTCGGAGCCCGAGGCCGCGCCCGCACCGGAGCCCGCTCCGGCCCCGGGGTGGTCGGCCCCGGCGCCGGACGCGCCGACCAGCAACCCGTACGGGGTGGCCAACTCCGAGTACGCCGCCGGGTACCACACCGGGGTGGACTTCGCGGTCGACCCGGGCACGCCGCTGCTGGCGGTCGGGAACGCGACCGTGGTGTCGTCCGGCTGGGACGGCTCGTACGGCAAGGAGGTCGTGCTGCGGCTGGAGGACGGGCACTACGCGCAGTACGCGCACCTGTCCTCGCTCGGGGTCTCGCCGGGGGAGCAGGTGTCGGCGGGCGAGCAGATCGGGCGGTCCGGGAGCACCGGCAACTCGACCGGGCCCCACCTGCACTTCGAGATCCGCACCAGCAACCGCTACGGCGCGGTGGTGAACCCGATCGCGTACCTCGCGGGGCACGGCGTCACCGCGTTCTGAGTCCGGCCCCGGCTACCGGTCCGCCCGGCCGGCCATCGGCCTGTGCGCCTGTCCGGCCGACCGCCCGCCCGCTCAGGAATGGGCGGGGGCCGGGTGGCCGATCCGGCCGCCGATCTCCAGCGCGACCTCCCGGGCCGCCCCGATCGCCTCCTCCAGGGTGGCGGCCGGCGGCGAGGACTCGCCCCACACGTTGTCGCCGTGGTCGCAGTCCGCGGCGTCCTGCTTGAGCAGGAACATCGCCGAGTGGACGGTGAACAGCGACATCGTGGCGCGCAGCCGCTCCCGGAAGTCGGCGTCCGGCCCGTGCACCAGCTGGATCATCGTGATCATGCGGTCCTTGAACGCCAACCCGGCCGCGGACTCACGCAGCGCGGGCTGGTTCTCGTGGAAGAAGCGCAGCAGCGGCGCCCGCTCGGCCATCCCGTCGGCGAAGCGGCGGATCAGCTCGTCGCGCATCTCCGGGCTCCAGGACTGCTGCCGGCCCCACGCGATGGTCTCGTCGATCGGCGCGGCCATCCGCTCCACGATGCCCAGGACGATGTCGTCCTTGGTCTTGAAGTGGTAGTAGAGCGCGGCCTTGGTGACACCGAGGCGGTCGGCGATCTCGCGCAGCGAGGTCTGCTCGTAGCCCTGCTCGGAGAAGAGCTCCAGCGACACCTCGATGATGCGGGACCGCGTGTCGCTGCGGGGGCTGTGCGGAGTGCCCATGGCCTGCCTCATGAGTGCGTCGGTGACTGCTGCGGACCCCGGTGGCGTCCGCCCCGGGCCCATTCTCCCTGCCCAGGTAGCCGGGCGGGAAACTGGCTTGACGGCCGGCTAGTAAACAACTTACCGTGCCGACGGTCCACAAACTAGCCGGGCGACAAGTAAGTGAATCACTGCGCGGCCTCCGCCCGTCCGAAACACCCCTCCGGGAGACACCACCTCATGTCACAGTCCAAGACCACCGGCCCGGTACCGGAGGAGAAGTCCGCCGAGGAGGAGCAGCCGCGGTCACCCCGCGAGATCCGCCTCGTCATGGTCGGCCTGGTCGTCACCATGCTGCTGGCCATGCTCGACAACCTGATCGTCGGCACCGCGATGCCGACCATCGTCGGCGACCTCGGCGGCGCCGAGCACCTGTCCTGGGTCGTCACCTCGTACACCCTGGCCACCGCCGCCTCCACCCCGATCTGGGGCAAGCTCGGCGACCTCTACGGCCGCAAGGGCACCTTCCTCACCTCGATCGTGATCTTCCTGGTGGGCTCGGCGCTGTCCGGCCTGTCGCAGAACATGAACGAGCTGATCGGCTTCCGCGCCCTCCAGGGCCTGGGCGCCGGCGGTCTGATGGTCGGCGTCATGTCGATCATGGGCGCGCTGGTCGCGCCGCGTGACCGCGGCAAGTACCAGGGCATGTTCGCCGCGGTCATGGCCCTCGCCACCATCGGCGGCCCGCTGGTCGGCGGCTTCATCACCGACCACCTGAGCTGGCACTGGACCTTCTACATCAACCTGCCGCTCGGCGTGATCGCGCTCGCCGTGGTCGTCGTCACCCTGAAGCTGCCGAAGGTCCGCAACAACGCCCGGATCGACTACTGGGGCGCCATCCTGCTCACGACGGGCATCACCTCGCTCGTCCTGATCACCACCTGGGGCGGCCAGCAGTACGACTGGGGCTCCAAGCAGATCCTGGGCCTCGCCGCGCTCGCCGCCGCGACGCTGATCGCCTTCTGCTACGTCGAGCAGCGGGTGCAGGAGCCGATGCTGCCGCTGAGCCTGTTCAAGAACCTGAACTTCACCCTGGTCTCGATCATCGGCTTCATCGTCGGCTTCGTGATGTTCGGCTCGACCGTCTTCCTGCCGCTCTACCAGCAGATCGTCCAGGGCGCCTCGGCCACCAACTCCGGCCTGCTGCTGATGCCGATGATGTTCGGCATGCTGGTCGTCTCGCTGGTGGTCGGCCAGGCCGTCACCAAGACCGGCAAGTACCGGATATTCCCGATCATCGGCACCATCGTGATGACCGTCGGCATGGTGCTGCTCTCCACCATGGGCACCACGACCAGCAGCTTCACCTCCGCCTGCTGGATGGTCGTGCTCGGTGCCGGCATGGGCTTCCTGATGCAGATCACCATGCTGGTCGCGCAGAACAGCGTCGAGCTCAAGGACATGGGCGTGGCCAGCTCCACCGCCACCCTGTTCCGCACCATCGGCGGTTCCTTCGGTGTCGCGCTGTTCGGCGCCCTGTTCAACAACCGGGTCACCGACACCATGAAGGAGCGGCTGGGCGACCACGCTGCGGCCGGCGGTGGCGCCGTGAAGGACCCGGGCCAGATGAGCCCGGCGGACCTGCGCAAGCTCCCCGAGAACATCCAGGACGCCTACCACCACGCGGTGTCCAACGGCATGCACACGGTCTTCCTGTGGGGTGCGGGGGTGGCCGTGGTCGCCATCGCCGCCGCGGTGTTCATGCGCGAGGTGCCGCTGCGCGGCACCGGCACGGGCAAGGCGGACAAGTCCGCCGAGGCCTCGCTGGAGGCGGCGGCCGTCTGACCGCCCTTCCGCCGACACGACGGCGCCCCCGGAGGAAATCCTCCGGGGGCGCCGTCCCGCGTTCGTGGCCGACTACTGGGGAAGCCGGTAGACGCCCTGCTCGACGGGCTCCACCAGGCCGTCCGCGACCAGGCCGTCCAGCGCCCGGGCCCGCTGCACCGCGTCCGGCCAGACCGCGTCCAGCCGGGCCTGCGGCACCGAGCCGTGCGACTCCCGCAGCACCGCGAGCAGCTTGCCGCGCACCTGCCGGTCCGTCCCCTCGTAGGTCTGGCCGCGCCGGGCCGGGCCCTCGTACGGCGGGCGGCCGGCCCGCTGCCAGGCGCAGTGGGCGAACAGCGGGCAGCCCCCGCACTCCGGGCCGCGCGCGGTGCAGACCAGCGCGCCCAGCTCCATCACGCCGACCGCCCAGGTGGCCGCGGTCTCGGCGTCGTCGGGCAGCAGCGCCGTCGCCGTCCGGCGCTCGGCGGCCGTGGTGGCCTGGGCCGGGTACTCGACGCCGGACACCGCGCGGGCGAACACCCGGCGGACGTTGGTGTCCAGCACCACGTGCCGCTGGCGGAAGGCGAAGGAGGCGACCGCGGCGGCCGTGTACTCCCCCACCCCGGGCAGCGAGAGCAGGGTGGCGTGGTCGTCCGGCACCTCGCCGCCGTGCTCCTCGGTGATCGCCACCGCGGCCGCGTGCAGCCGCAGCGCGCGGCGCGGGTAGCCGAGCCGGCCCCACATCCGGACCGCCTCGCCGGGCGCCTCGGCCGCGAGGTCGGCCGGGGTGGGCCAGCGGGTCAGCCACGCCTCCCAGGCGGGCAGCACCCGCTTCACCGGAGTCTGCTGGAGCATGAACTCGCTCACCATGATCGCCCAGGGCGTCGCCTCGGGCGTCCGCCAGGGGAGGTCGCGTTTCTCGGCCTCGTACCAGTCGAGGACGGTCGCGTGCAGCAGCGGCAGGGGCATCGGCAGCCGGACGGCGTCCGGCGCGGCGCCTGCCGGGGGGACGGGGGCGGGGGTGACGGTGATGGCAGCCATGGCCCTTCGATCCTCCCATGGCGACGGGCGCGACCGAAGCGGAGAAAAGAACTCCGGATACCCCTGCGGATCGCCCGGAGAACCACCGCTTCGGAGCTCCCTCGAACGGCGCAAATGGCGGATCATGTGAAGGAAGGGGCGACTGTGCGGTGTTGGTGCGTCAAGCGGCACACACAGTCTCGTAGAGTTTGGGCGTGCCCTCTCTGCGTCAACCCGTGGGACCGCTGCCGGCCTCGATCTACTGGCGTCGGCGCGTCGTCGTGCTCGTCGCCGTCGTGGCGGTCGCCGCCCTGATCGCCTGGCTGATGATCGATCAGGACGGGGGCGGTGACGGCGGCTCATCGAGCAAGGCCGCGCAGGCCGTTCCGTCCCAGAGCCAGACCCCCGCCCAGTCCATCACGCCCGGTGCGTCCCCGAGCGGCCCCGCGGCGCGCCCCGGCGGCGGCAGCGGCGGCAACGCGAGCGGCGGCCCGGTGGCCGGCTCCGGCGGCGGCGAGGTCAGCCTCAGCACCGGCGGCACCGGCGGCGGCGCCAACCCGGCTCCCGCCACCGGCGGGGGCACGGGTGGCGGTGCGGCGGCGGGCGGCGGCGGTGCGGCCGGCGGTTCCGGCGGTTCCGGCGGCGCGGGCGGCTCGGGCGGCGGCGCCCCGGTGGTGAACACGCCCGAGGTGATGGCGCTTCCGGTCTGCGTCTCCTCGCAGGTCACCCTGGAGCTGGCCAGCGCGCAGAACTCGTACCAGCCCAAGGACAAACCGCGGCTCTCGCTCACCGTGAAGAACGCCTCCGGCGCCAACTGCCGGGTGGACCTCGGCCGGACGGCCTCCGCGATCACCGTGACCGCCAGCAACGGCGACCGGGTCTGGTCCTCCGGCGACTGCCCGTCCGACCGCGGCAGCAGCTGGGTGCAGATCCCGGCCAACAACGGCCTGACCGAGACCTTCACCTGGGACCGCAGCCGCAGCAAGCCGCAGTGCGCCACCGCCGACCCGGCGCCCCCCGCAGCGGGCACCTACCTGGTGGTCGCCGACCTCACCGGGCTCTCCGGCGGCCAGGTCTCGGCGCGCTCCTCGATCCGCCTGGACAGCTGAACCCCCCCTCAACTCGACTCGAAGCCCCCGGCCGACGGCCGGGGGCTTCGGCGCCTTGCGGGCCGGTCGGGGTGCGCCGGCCGAGACGGCTCGGCGGGGGTGGACTCGGCGGGATGCGCGACGGCCCCCGGGGCGTTCCCCGGGGGCCGTGTGCGGCGGTGCGTCAGGTCGGACGTGGCGCCCGGTCAGACGTAGCGCTCCAGGATGGACGATTCGGCGAGCCGGGACAGGCCCTCGCGGACCGAGCGGGCCCGGGTCTCGCCGACGCCCTCGACCGTCTGCAGGTCGTCGATGCTGGCGGCGAGCAGCTTCTGCAGGCCGCCGAAGTGCTCGACCAGGCGCTCTATCACCGTGTTGGGCAGGCGCGGGATCTTCGCCAGCAGCCGGTAGCCGCGCGGCGAGACCGCCGAGTCCAGCGACTCCGGGGAGCCCGAGTAGCCGAGCGCCTTGGCGACCGTCTGAAGGTCCAGCAGCTCGGCGTGGGTGAGCGCCTCCAGGTCGGCCAGCACCTCGTTGACCGTCCGGCCCTTCTTGGCGGCCCGCTCCGGGAAGTAGTCCCGGGCGACCAGTTCGCGCTCCGGCTCCACGCCCGCGATCAGCTCGTCCAGCTGGAGCGAGAGCAGCCGGCCGTCGATGCCGAGCTCCAGCACGTAGCCGGCGATCTCGGTGGCGATCAGCCGGACCATCTCCAGCCGCTGGGCGACGGCGGTGACGTCCCGGACCGTCACCAGGTCCTCGATCTCCAGCGCCGACAGCGTGCCGGCCACCTCGTCCAGGCGCAGCTTGTAGCGCTCCAGGGTGGCCAGCGCCTGGTTGGCGCGGGACAGGACGGTGGTGGAGTCCTCCAGCACCCGGCGGATGCCGTTGACGTACATCGCGATCAGCCGCATCGAGTGCGAGACCGCCACCACCGGGAAGCCGGTCTGCCGGTTGACCCGCTCCGCGGTGCGGTGGCGGGTGCCGGTCTCGTCGGTGGGGATGGTGGAGTCCGGCATCAGGTGCACGCCGGCCCGGACGATCTTGGTGATGTCCTTGTCCAGCACCACCGCGCCGTCCAGCTTGCACAGCTCGCGCAGCCGGGTCGCGGTGAACTCGACGTCCAGGACGAAGCCGCCGGTGCAGATCGACTCGACCGTCTTGTCGAAACCGAGCACGATCAGGCCGCCGGTGTTGGCCCGGAGCACCCGCTCCAGGCCGTCGCGCAGCCCCGTGCCGGGTGCGATGGCACTGAGGGAGGCCCGCAGCAGGGCCTCCTCACGGGAGGCCTTGTCCGCCCCCCGGTCGCTGGCTGCCACGTGACTCCTCCGGTCGACCCCGTGCCGCGCGCCTCGCGCCGTGCGCCGGTCCGCGGTCTGTTGCTCTGTCGCTCAGTACCGCTCGGTACTGCCTTCTGGCCAATGAGACTGGGGAAAGTCTAACTGCGTGCGGCATCGACAGGGCTTGGGTCAGCGCAGTTCGTCGGAGTCGAGCGGCTCCCAGCCCTCCATCAGCTCCTCCGGGTGCGCGACGACCCGGGCCGCGCGCGGGGCCGGCGGCGCCGACGGCGCCTCAGCACGCGCCTCGGCACGCGGCTTGGCGGCGGCCCGGCGGCGGCCCGGGATGGCCCGCAGCGCCTCGCCGATGTCGGCCACCTCGACCACCTTCATGCCCGGCGGCACCTTGCCCGGATCCGGCGGGACGAGGGCGTGCGTGAAGCCCAGCCGGTGCGCCTCGGCGAGCCGCCGCTGCACCCCCGTCACCCGCCGTACCTCGCCCGCCAGGCCGACCTCACCGATCGCCACCAGGTTGCTGGGCAGCGGGGTGTCCGAGGAGGAGCTGGCCACCGCGAGCGCGATCGCGAGGTCGGCGGACGGCTCGCTCAGCTTCACCCCGCCCACCGTCGCGGTGTAGATGTCCTGCTTGCCGAGCTTCACCCCGCCGTGCCGCTCCACCACGGCCAGGATCATCGCGATCCGGGGCGACTCCAGGCCCGAGGTGGTGCGCCGCGGGGACGGGATCTGCGAATCCACCATCAGCGCCTGCACCTCCGCCACCAGCGGGCGCTTGCCCTCCAGGGTGACGGTGAGGCAGGTGCCCGGGACGGGCTTGTCACGCCTGGTCAGGAAGAGGCCGGACGGATCGGCCAGGCCGACGATGCCCTCGTCGTGCAGCTCGAAGCAGCCCACCTCGTCGGTGGCGCCGTAGCGGTTCTTGATCCCGCGGATGAGCCGCAGCCGGGCGTGCCGGTCCCCCTCGAAGCTGAGCACCACGTCCACGAGGTGCTCCAGCAGGCGCGGGCCGGCGATCTGGCCGTCCTTGGTCACGTGGCCGACCAGCAGCGTCGCCATGCCGCGCTCCTTGGACACCCGGATCAGCGCGCCCGCCACCTCGCGGACCTGGGCCGGACCGCCGGGGGCGCCGTCCAGCTCGGCGGAGGCGATGGTCTGCACCGAGTCCAGGATCAGCAGACCGGGGTTGACCGCGTCGATGTGCCCGAGCACCGCGCCGAGGTCGGACTCGGCGGCGAGGTAGAGGTGCTCGGAGAGCGCGTTGATCCGGTCCGCGCGCAGCCGGACCTGACCGGCCGACTCCTCGCCGGTGACGTAGAGCGTGCGGTGCCGGTCGGTGGCGGCCTTCGCCGCGACGTCCAGCAGCAGGGTGGACTTGCCGACGCCGGGCTCGCCGGCCAGCAGGACGACCGCGCCGGGGACCAGCCCGCCCCCGAGCACCCTGTCCAGCTCCGGCACGCCCGTCGAGCGGGCCGTCGCGACCTGGCCGTCCACCTGGCCGATCGGACGGGCCGGCGAGCTGACCGGGCCCGCGGCCGTCGTCCGGATCGGCACCGCGCCGTACTCCTCGACCGTGCCCCAGGCGTTGCACTCCGGGCAGCGGCCGACCCACTTGGGCAGCTGGTTGCCGCACTCGGTGCAGCGGTACGCCGGGCGCGGCTTGGCGGTGGTCTTGGTACGGGCAGCCATGCGGCCCACCGTAGCGCCTGGGTCCGACAACGCCTTGCTCCACCGGAGCCGGGCCCAAACCCACACAGATGGGCGATGTTGTTACCCGAAAGAAGTACATACACGGCGAACGGCCGGGGTGCGCCGCCCACCGTCTCTACCGTCGGACGGGTGACAACGCGTACTGAAGGGCCGCCGGCCGCCGTGCTGGCGGCGTACGACCGGCAGGTGGACGGCCTGTTCACCTACTGCCTCTCGGTGCTGTGCGAGCACGACGCGGCCACCGGCGCCCTGCGCGAGGCCCGCGAGCTGGCACGGCGGCACGGCGCCCGGCTGACCGAGCCCGGGCTGGTCCGGGCCTGGCTGTTCTCGCTGGCCCGGTACTGCTGCCTGCGGCGGCTCGCGGGCGGCGCCGGGCGGGACGCCACGGCGGAGCCGACCGAGGCCGAGGCGGCCCGGCGGCGGCGCGAGCTGGCCGCGCTCGCCTGGCCGGAGGCGGCCGGCACCGACCCGGAGCAGCGCGAGGCGCTGGAGCTGTCCGTCCGACACCGGCTGACCCCGCACGAGGTGGCGGCGGTGCTGGGCCTGCCGTTCGAGCGGACCCGCGCGCTGCTCGCCGCCGCCGAGGCGGAGGTGGCCAGGACCAGGGCGGCGCTGCTGGTGCTCGGGGTGGGCAGCTGCCCGGAGCTGGACCGGCTCGGCGGGGCCGGGGCGGAGTCCTGGCGGGACTGGGTGCTCGGCCCGGCGCTGCGCCGGGAGCTGGTGCAGCACGTGGTGGACTGCCCGACCTGCCGGGGGACGGCGGGGCGGGTGGCCGGCGAGGTGGCGGAGGGCGCGGCGGGGATGTCCGGGCTGCCGCTGCTGGCGGCTCCCGCCCCTGCTCCGGCGCCTTCTCCGGCGCCCTCGGGCGAGGGAGCGGCGTACCTGCCGTCGGTGATCGGCCACCTGCCGTCGGCGGTCGGTGCGGTGCGGCGGGCGGGGGCGGCGCCGGCGGCCGAGTCGGGGCTGCGGTTCGACCAGGGCGGCTTCCCCCGGCACCGGGCGCCGGACGCGGGCCGGGCGCTGGCGGTGCGTCGGCGGGTGGTGACCACCGGGGTGCTCGCGGCCGTCCTGGCGGCGCCGGTGGTCGCCCTGTGGGCGGGGCACCGGGGCAGCGGGGCGGGGACGGCGGCCGCGGTGTCCGCGGTGCGGGTCGAGGAGGCCGGGCGGACGGGCGGGCAGCAGCCGTCGAAGCCGTGGCCGACGGCGGGCGCACCGGCGGGCACAGGGGTGCCGGGGGTGCCGGGGATGGAGTTGGCGGGTGCGGGGACGGTGGGTGCCGGGGTGATCGGTGCAGAAACGTTGCCCCTCGGCTTTCCACGGCTGACCCTCCAGGGCCCGGCGGTCCCGGTACCGGCCCGCGGGGCGACCCCGATCGGCAGTCCGGCCCTGGTCGCCGCCCCCGCCCCCGCCCCCGCCGTCGGGCGGGCACCCGCGGCCGGGGGCGGCCCGGGCGGCGCCGCACCGGCCCCGGCCGGACTCCTCACCGTCGAGGCCGCCGAGTACGGCAGCCGGACCATCCTCACCCTCACCGACTCCGGCACCACCGAGATCCACTGGCACGCCGTGACGGACGCCGCCTGGCTGCGGCTCAGCCGCGACTCCGGCACCCTCGCACCGGGCCAGCGGATCACCGTGACCGTCACCGTGGACGAGGACCTCGCGCCCACGACGCACTGGACCGCCCGGATCGCGCTGCCGCCCTCGCAGGCGGTCGTCACCCTGGAGGGCGGACCGCACAACCGGGGCGGCTCGGCCTCCTCCCCCGCCGCCCCGGGGGCGTCGTCGTCGGCCACGACGGACCCGCGGCCGAGCGGTTCCCCGCAGCCGTCGGGGACGGCCACGGCGGCTCCGTCCCCGTCGGGGTCGCCGTCGTCCGGTGCTCCCTCGTCGTCGGCGTCCTCCTCGGCGTCGCCCTCGCCCTCGCCTTCGGCGTCGGCGTCGGCGTCGGCGTCGGCGCACCCGTCCTCGCCACCGCCCTCGGGCACCCCGACGGGCACCGCGACCCCGGCTCCGCGCTGAGCGTCCGGTGCCCCACTCGACGTCCGCGCCCGGCGGTGACGGCGGTCAGCTCCGGTCGATCGGCGGCACCCGGTAACTGCCGTCCAGCACGGCCGGCTTCGGCTGGTAGAGCCGGATGATCGGCCGGAACTCACCGACCGGGGCGGGCAGCCAGTTGGCCGCCTCCACCTCGTCCTCGGGCTGCTCGTGCTGGAGCGTCAGGGTGAGCGAGCCGTCCGCGCCGTACACCAGGCCCGGGGTGCGGTTGCCGATCGCGTAGCGCTCGATCGGGTTGTCCACCAGGTAGTAGTCCGGCAGCGCGTACATCGTGACGGACCAGAACGCCTCGGCGGGCGGTGGCTGGTCGAACCGCAACGTGTAGCGGTTCGCGCCGCTGAGCGGGCGGCCGCCGGAGTCGTCGTAGGTCATCGCGAACGACGCCTCGTAGGCGTGGTTGCCCCAGAGGCCGGCCCGGGCGGCGGCGGCCCGGCTGAGGTAGCCGGCGCGGCGGTCGGGGATGCGCCACTCGGGGTCGTCGAGGGTGCCGGGGCCCAGGTGGTCGATGTTGTAGTCGAACAGGTGGAGCGCCGAGCGCCACTCGCCGGGCGGGTGGTCCTCGGGCGGGCGGGTGGCGTCCTCGACCCGTTCGCGGCCGGCGGCCAGGCCCTTGGCCAGCGCGAGGGTCCAGTCCGCGGCGGCCGCGCGGTACGGCGAGATGCCCTCGTCGAGCAGGCCGAGCGGGGCGAAGCGCTGCTGGTACTCGACGTCCGGACCGGCCGGCGGGAAGGCCTGCATCCAGACCCGCAGCCGCTCGAAGAAGGCCAGCCGCTCGGGCACCTCCGGATCGGGCTCGGGCAGTCCGGCGACCAGCCCGCCGGGCTCCAGCGGCTCCAGGGTGAGGGCCTTCTGGAGGGCCTTGACCCGGGGGAGGTCGTCCGGCCCGGCGCAGGCGAAGCGGCCGACGATGGTCGCCACCGTGGTCGGCGCCTCGATCACCCGGGCCGGGTCGGGCGGGGTGCCGTGCCAGCCGGGCGGGACGATCAGCCAGGTCTGCTCGCCGGTGCCGGTGGCGCGGCTGCCGACGTAGGCGACGTTGTCCGTCCACGCGCCGACGACCTGCAGCACGTAGTAGGCGCCCGCGGTGTCCGGGACGCGCAGCACCTGCGGGCCTTCGGAGAGGTCGAGCTGGGCGATCGAGTAGAGGGTGTCGTTGTTGACCGAGACGAAGTGGTCCTTGGGCCCGGCCAGCCGGGTGGCGTGGCTGAAGTGGTTGAACGACGCCGCCGGCAGGGTGCCCAGGCCGCCCCGGGAGAAGCGCTCGACCATGGTGAGGTCGGCGACGAGCGGGTAGCCGTAGACGTAGGCGTCGGCGGCCAGGGCCTCCAGCTCGGGGTGGTTCATCGGGGTGTCCTTCGTCCGGTCGGCGCGGTCTCTGGGGTGCGGTCTCTGTGGCGCGGTCTCTGGGGTGCGGGTCTCTGCGGTGTCTCTGGGATGCGGGTCAGCTCGGGTCGAGCGGCGGGAGGTGCCAGCGGCCGTCGAGGGCGGACCGGTCCGGGCCGTGGAGCCGGACGACGACCGTGAACGGGCCGTCCGGGGCGGGCAGCCAGTTGGCGGAGTGCTGGGCGTCGGCGGGCCGCTTGTGCCGGAGGTGGAGGGTGAGCCCGCCGTCCGGGTCGCGGACCAGGCCGGGGGTGCGGTCGCCGATCGCGTAGCGGTCCAGGGTGTTGTCGACCAGCAGGCGGTCCGGGAGCGCGTACATGGTGGCGGACCAGAAGTACCGGGCCGGCGGCAGGTCGTCCGGGCCGAAGCGGACGACGTAGTCGCGGTCGCTGGCGTTCGGCGGCCGGTTGCCCGCGCTGTCCGCCGCCCAACCGCCGTACCAGGTCTCCTCGGTGGGCAGCCCGTAGCGGCCGAGCCTGGCGCCGAGGGCCTGGCGGAGGAAGTCCCCGCCGATCCGCTCACGGGTGCCGAAGAGCGCGGCCGGGCTGGTGGGTTCGGATTCGGCGGCGCGCTCCAGCCGTGCGCGGCCGTCCACGATGCCGCGCACGATCTCGGCCCGGACCTCGATCGGCAGCGTGGCGGGCTCGAACTCGCCGCGCCCGTCGACGCCGAGGTCGGTGAGGCGGCCGCGCAGGTCGACCTCGGCGGGCGGCAGCTCGACGGGCCCGCGGAGCGGGAAGAAGCCGAGCAGGAAGTCGAGGAAGCCGAGGAACTCGACGGTGTCCAGCACCTCCTCGCGCCAGACCGGCCAGACCGGCTCCGGCGCGCGGGCGGGCACCGGGGTGCCGGCGTACTCGTGCAGCGGGCGCAGCCGGTACTGCTGCTGGACGGCCTTCAGTTCGGCGACGTCCGCGGGGGTGTCGCCGGTGAGGTGGGTGCGGCCGAGGATGCCGACCAGGCGGGTGGCGGTGCGGAGCACGCCCCGGACGCCGGGCGGGGGCTCGCCCTGCCAGTCGGGGCCGGCCACCAGGTAGTCGCCGGCCTCCTGGCCGGTGCTCCGGGCACCGACGAACCCGGCGTACACGGTGTCGAGTTCGTGCAGCGGGAGGACGTAGTAGCGGTCCGTGGCCGGGACGGACACCACCCACGGCTCGGCGCGCAGGTCGAGCCAGGCCCAGGAGTGCAGGGTGTCGTTGTCGGGGGAGGCGACGTCGGTGTCGGCCGGGGTGAACGGCTGCGAGCGGTGGCGGAAGACGCCGAAGCCGCCGACGTACCCCGGGTCCGCGTCGTCCAGTGCCTGTGCGTACAGGGTGCGGTAGTTCTGCAGGATCGGGTAGCCACGGATCCAGGCCTCGGCGGCGGTCGCGCGGATCGTGGCCGGGTCCACGAGTGCCGGGTTGGCCATGCTCGTCGCTCTCCCCAGTACGCGGAAGGCCGGCGGCGCAGGCGCACACCGGAATTCTGGACATACGAGTACATAGGGGATGCTATGCGGGGCGGGGCGGGTCAGCATGTCGGGTGGTCCGATGCTTCCCGGGCGCCCGACGGGCACCGGCCGACGGCCGCCGACCACCGGCGCTGAGGCGCCGGGCCCGGAGCGGGAAGTCGGGCCGGCCGACTTCCCGCTTCCGACGAACCCGGTCAGCCGAGTCCGGTCGGACCGGCCCGGTCGGACCGGCCCGGTCGGACCGGCCCGGGCGGACCAGCCCGGTCAGTGGCTGCGGCGGGTGACCAGTTCGGCCAGCACCAGCAGTTCGTCGGCCGCCGACGGCTCCGGGACGGCCGTGGCCAGCTGCGCCATCGCCGCCGCCATCCGCTCGCAGGACTCGCCCTGCGCCCAGCCGCGGCCGCCGGCGCCTTCGACGGACGCCGCGCACTGCGCCAACTCCTCGGGGCTGAGCTGGCGTTCGAGGGCGTACAGCCCGGCGAGCCGGGCCCCCTCGGGGGTGCCGGAGCCCAGCGCCGCGACCACCGGCAGCGACTTCTTCCGGGCGACCAGGTCCGCGCCCACCGGCTTGCCGGTCACCGCCGGATCGCCCCAGATGCCGATCAGGTCGTCGATCAGCTGGAACGCCAGGCCGATCTCCCGGCCGAAGCCGTCCATCGCCTGCGCGGCCTCCTCCGACCCGCCGCCGTACAGGGCGCCCATCGCGCAGGCGGCGCCGAGCAGGGCACCGGTCTTGGCCTCCGCCATCGCCAGGCACTCGGCGAGCGAGACGTCGCTGCGCTGCTCGAAGGCGCAGTCGATCTGCTGGCCCTCGCACAGCTCGACCACGCAGTCGGTGAGCCGGCGGACCGAACCGCGGGCGGCCGGGTGGGCGTCCTCGGCGAGCAGGCGCAGTGCCAGCGAGTGCATGGCGTCCCCGGCCAGGATGGCCTCGGTGGTGCCGAACACCCGCCAGGCGGTGGGCCGGTGGCGGCGCGTCTCGTCCCGGTCGATGACGTCGTCGTGGAGCAGCGTGAAGTTGTGCACCAGCTCGACGGCGGCGGCCGCGGCGGTGGCCTCGGCGGTCGTGCCACCGAGCGCCTGGGTGGCGGCGAGGACCATGGCGGGCCGGATCGCCTTGCCGGAGGGGGCCTCGACGGGCGAGCCGTCCGCCTCCCACCAGCCGAAGTGGTAGCCGGCGACCTTGCGCATCGCGCCGGGCAGCGAGTCGACGGCGGCCCGCAGGACCGGGTCGACCAGGTTGCGGGCCCGGGCGAGGACGTCCGCCGCCTCGTTCCCCTCTTTGTGGTCCCGCTCCAGTGTGGAGCTCGTCATGGGTTTCTCCCCCTGTCGGCCTGCGGTGAGGCGGCCTGGTGTGAGGTGCCGGTCGTGGGTCGGCCGACCCGGTCGGTGGCCGGATCGGCCGGCGGCCGGGCCAGTCGGCAGTCGGGCCAGTCGGCGGCCGGCCCGCTTTCCGGACGTGCCGCGGCGCGCCGCCCGGCCGGGGTGTGGGTCCCCCGGCCGGGCGGCGTGGAAATTCCGACCGGCTCCGGTCGGTCGGTGCCCGGCCCCGGGCCTGGGCGCGTGCCCGGATATCGCGCGCCCGGCCGGAATGGCGGAGCCGCGCCCCGGACAGCGCCTAGCGCTGCGCGACGTCCACGTTCTCCAGGACGCCGACCGCGTCCGGGACGAGAATCGCGGCGGAGTAATAGGCGCTGACCAGGTAGGAAATGACGGCCTTGTCGTCGATTCCCATGAACCGCACCGAAAGGCTCGGCTGGTACTCGTCCGGAATTCCGGTCTGGTGCAGGCCGACGACGCCCTGGTTGTCCTCGCCGACGCGCAGCGCCATGATCGAGCTGGTGTGTCCGCCGCTGATCGGGATCTTGTTGCACGGGAAGACCGGCACCCCGCGCCAGGCCGTGACGTGCTTGCCCTCAACCTCGACCGTGCCGGGGACGAGGCCGCGCTTGTTGCACTCGCGGCCGAAGGCGGCGATGGCCTTGGGGTGGGCGAGGAACATCTTGGTGCCGCGGCGGCGGCTGAGCAGCTCGTCCATGTCGTCCGGGGTGGGCGGGCCGGAGTGGGTCTGGATCCGCTGGTCGTACGCGGCGTTCTCCAGCAGGCCGAACTCGGGGTTGTTGACGAGCTCGTGCTCCTGGCGCTCGCGCAGCGCCTCGATGGTCAGCCGGAGCTGGTGCTCGGTCTGGTTCATCGGCTGGTTGTAGAGGTCGGCGACGCGGGAGTGCACCTTGAGGATGGTCTGCGCGACGCTCAGCTCGTACTCGCGGGGCTTGAGCTCGTAGTCCACGAAGGCGCCGGGCAGCTCGTACTCGCCCTGGTGGCCGGCGGAGAGGTCGATCGCGGCCTCGCCGTGCTTGTTCTGCGCCTGCTGGAAGCCGTTCAGGTACTCGATGACCTGCAGCTGCAGGGCCTCGGAGCGGTCGTGGAGCTCCTGGAAGGCGGGCCAGGAGAGTGCCATCACGGTGCCGGAGGTGGCGGCCCGGACGGTGTACGGCCAGGTGCCGTCCTCCTGCTGGAGGGCCTCGTCGCCGAGGTGGTCGCCGTCGGCGAGGGTGCCGACCACCGTCTCCTCGCCGTACTTGCCGGTGCCGAGCCGTTCGAGCTTGCCGTGCGCGATGAGGAAGACCTCGTTGATCGTCGAACCGGCGGAGACCAGTACGTCGCCGGCGGCGAACTCCCGCTGGACGAAGCGCCCGGCCAGCTCCGTCAGGACGGCCTCGTCCTGGAAGCCGTGCAGCACCGGCACCTCGGCCAGCGTCGGCGGGACGATCCGCACCTCGGAGCCGGTCTTGACGAAACTCACCCGACCGCGGCCGACCGAGTAGCGCAGACGGCGGTTGACCCGGTAGGTACCGCCGGACACCTGCACCCAGGGCAGCGTCCTGAGCAGCCAGCGCGGGCTGATGCCCTGCATCTGCGGCGCGGACTTGGTGGTCGTGGCGAGGTTCCGCGCACCCGCCGTGCTCAGACTCTGCTGCTGCCGGATCTCCGGTTGCGCGCTGGGCGCGGGAACACCGGCATTGGTTTCGGTCGACATAGGGGGAGCCCTTCGCATGCCCGATGAAGTGTCGCCTTGCGCATTCATGTTGCAGCTTCATGGTGGGCCCATTCGGGTGCATGCCGCAATCACTCGTTCGAGTGGTTCGGGATAACCGAACAAATAGTACGACTGGATCACCCGATCGATATCTGTTCGACTGATTATTCGAACTTATCGGGAATACCGCCTCCCATCTTCCCCCATCGGCACCCCCTCCGTCGCCACCCCTTGACGCCCGCGCACCCGGCGCCCCTCCCGTCCGGGCCCGGGGAGCCGGCCGCTAAGGTGCCACCTCACAGGGCCGCCAGGCCAGTTGACGAGCACGGCCGACCACGAGCCCTGACCCTTCGTCACCCCATGCCCTGGGAGGCAGTCTTGACAGCCCCCGTCCGTGTCTGGCTCAACCGCACCTACGCCGAGAACGTCTTCTTCATCGAACAACTCCGCACCGCCCCTCGCCCGGTGGCGGTCCACGCGACCCACGCCGACCCCGACTCCCCGGTGCTCGCCGCCGCCGACCACGGCGCCCTGGAACCCGCCGACCTGCCCGCCGACGCCTACGTCGGCTACGCGCTCGACTACTGCGCCCGGCACTCCATAACCGTCTTCCTCCCGCAGCTGCACCAGCTCGCCATCGCCCTCGCCCGGCCGGAGTTCGAGGCGATCGGCACCACCCTGCTCTGCCCGCCGGCCACCGCCGTCGCCACCTACACCAGCAAGGCCGACGGCTACCGGGCGATCGCCGCCGCCGGACTGCCCACCCCGCCCTGGTGGCGGGTGCGCACCGCCGACGAACTGCTCGACGCCGTCGACCGGATCGAGGCCGCCGGGCACACCGCCTGCCTCAAACCCACCACCGGCGCGGGCGGCGCGGGCTTCCGGGTGCTCACCCGGGAGCCGTACGGGCCGCGGCGGCTGCACGGCTGGGACCACCGGGTCCAGGTCGAGCAGGTGGCCGCCGCCCTGTCCGCCCGACCGGGCCCGGGGGGCGAGCGGGACGAGCCCGTCGACCTGCTGGTGATGCCCTACCTGGACGGGCCGGAGGTCTCGGTGGACTGCCTAGCCGACCGGGACGGCCACCCGCTCACCGTGGTCGGCCGCACCAAGGCGGGCCGCCGCCGCGGCTTCACCACCGATCCGCGGTACCTGGAGCCGGTCCGGCGCCTGGTCGGGGCGAGCCGGATGGCGTACCTGTCCAACATCCAGTTCCGCGAACTGGCCGGGCGACCGGTGGTGATCGACGTCAACACCCGGCCCGCCGCCGGGCTCCACCAGCTGCGGCTGTGCGGCCTCAACCTGCCCTGGGACGCCGTCCGGCTGGCGCTCGGCGAACGGCCGGAGCCCACCGGGGTGGATCCGGACGTGCACGGCGTCGAGTACACGCTGGTCTCCGGCATCCAGCCGGTGCAGCAGCGCCGGGCGCCCGCCCCGGTCTCCCTCGTCCGGCAGCGGTAGCCCGGACGCGACGACGGCGGCCCGGACGCCACGGCGGGCGGCTCGTGCGGGGCTCTCGGCTCGCGGATCTCGGTGCGGCCGCACCGACGGCAACCCCGGTGCTACAGCGGGCCGTTCCAGTCGAGCGTCGGCTCCAGCACGCCCTCCAGGGTGAGCAGCCAGCGCTTCACGTCGATCCCCACCCGGCCGCCGCCGAAGCCGCCGATCCCGTCCGCCGCCACCACCCGGTGGCAGGGCACCAGCAGGGCGACGGGATTGGCGGCCATCATCTGGCCGACCGTCCGCGCCGCCAGGCCGGGCTCGGCCACGTCCTCGAACACCCCGCTGAGGGCTGCCAGTTCGCCGTAGGTGACGGTCCGGCCGTACGGCACCTCCTGCCAGAGCGTGCGCAGCACGGTGCGGTGCGGGCCGGAGCTCAGGCTCCAGTCGATCGGCAGGCCCAACTCACGGCTGCGGCCCGCCAGATAGGCGCCGATCCGGTCCCGGACGGCGGCGGTCTTCGACGCGTCGGTGCACGGCGGCAGTTCGCCCTCCCGCCCGCCGTACCCGGCCGCCGCCACACCCAGCGGCGTCACGGCGATGTGCATCGGGCCGCTGGGCAGCGGCGTCTCCACGGTCAGCCAGGACATCGACCAGGACTGCGGCACGCTCGGGCCCCCGCCCTCCGCCGGACCGGCCGCCGGCCACCCCGGCGCCCGCGGGGCGCACGACGTCCGCCCGCCCCGCACGCCATCGTACGGCGGGCGGGGCGGCGTGCCTCCGGCGTCGGCGGGCACCGGAACCGTCGGCCGCGGCGCGGGCAGCGGGGCCGTCAGCGCCGCCCCTTCAGCTCGGCCGCGAGCGCCCGGGACCAGTGCGACAGCTCGGCGCGGTCCGGCGCCCGGCCCTCGCACAGCAGGGTGAGCTGCGCGTCGTTGATCCGGTTCGGCCCCGGGATCTCCAGCAGGTACGCCAGCTCCGCCAGTACGGTGGCGAGCCGCTCGGCGTCCGTGCGGTCCAGGGTGGCCGCAGACTCGTGGTGGCTGATGGTGAGCGAACCGGGCATGGTCAAACCTCCTCCGTCCACCCCCACTCCCTCCACCGTACGACCGGTCCGGCCGCGGCGCCCGCCGCGGGCGGCGGGGGTGCGACGGCCGGACCTGGTCGCGCTCCGGAGCCGGCCGGGCGCGGTGGGCCGCACCGGGGCCGGGGGTGCGCCCCGGAGCCGTTCGGGGGCGGGTGGTCGGCGGATCACGGGGAGGTCGGACCGGCGCGGGTCAGGGCGCGCCCTCCTGGTCGCCGTGACGCCCGTCCTCGCCCGGGCGCCCGTCCTCGCCGTGCCGGTTCCCCTCCCAGCGGCGGTTCCGGACCGCCGGCACCGCCAACACCACCGTACCGGCCACAAGTTGCCAGACCGCACCGAGCAGCAGCACCTCGGCCACGCCGATCCGGTCCGCCACCGGCCCGGCCGCCGCCAGCCCGAGCGGCCCCAGCACGAACGCGCCGAGCGCCCCGAAGGAGTTGACCCGGCCGAGCACCTCCGGCGGCACCCAGCTCTGCATCGCCGTGCTGAGCAGCGTCCCGCTGACCGCCGAGCCGACCCCCGCCGCCAGCGCGCCGGCCACCACCCACGGCAGCGGCGCACCGGCCGCGAGCGCGGCGGAGGGCAGCGCCCAGGCCAGCGTGGCCACGGTGGCCACCGCGAGCGGCCGCCCGGGCCGGCGCCCGAGCATCACCAGCCCGCCCAGCACCGCGCCGACGCCGTACACCCCCATCACCAGGCCCCAGGCCCGGGCGCCGCCGAGGTCCCGCTGCGCGGTGAGCGGGCCGAGCACCAGGAACGGCGCCCAGACCAGCAGGTTGAACAGGCCCATCTGGACGGTGGTGATCCAGAACCACGGCCGGGAGGCGAACTCCGTCCAGCCGGCCCGCAGTTCGGCGAGCATCGACTGCTCGCCACCGGCCGCGTCCGCCGCCCGGTCGGGCAGCCGGAGCCTGGCCAGGGCGAACGCGCCGACGCCGTACGTCACCGCGTCGACCAGCAGGACCACCGCCGGGCCCCGCGTCGCCGTCACCAGGCCGGCCGTCGCGGGCCCGGCCACCGTGGCCACCGAACGGGCCAGCCCCAGCAGGGTGTTCGCGTCGGCCAGGAGCTCCTTCCGGCGCACCAGGCCGGGCACGATCGCCCCGAGGGCCGGCAGGAACAGCCCCTCCCCGATCCCCCACACCGCCACCAGCGCGACCATCGCCCAGACCGGCGCCCGCCCGGCCGTCAGCAGCGCGGCGAACACCGCCTGGACGAGCCCGCGCAGGACGTCCGAGCCCAGCATCACCCGGCGGCTGCCGAACCGGTCCGCGATCACCCCGCCGGCCAGCAGCACCAGCACCACCGGCAGGATCCGGGCCGCCATCACCCACCCCAGGTCGGTTCCGCCGCCACCGCCGTCGAGCACCGCGAAGGCCACCGCCACCGGCGCCATCGAGGAGCCGAGGAGGGAGGTCGAGTAGCCGACGAAGAACCACGCGAAATCGCGCTCGCCCAGCACGGCGAGCCGGTCTCCCCACCGCCGGCGGCGGGCCGGGATCCGTTCCACATCCACTGCCATGGGCGGCAGTCTGCCTCCGGACGGGAACGGCGTTCAAGGGTTTCCCGGGGAAAAGTTGAGTCTTTCGGCATCAATATTTCGCGCTCTGCCGACTGCCGCAGTAAACGGCCTCAAATATGGCCGTTCACCTGCGATTTACTGCGCTCCGTGGATAACCTTGAGGAGTCCGGACCGAGTTGATTTACTGCGGAAGAGGCCCCGCCATGGCAGAGCTCCCCCCGGTCGAGTACGCCGTCGCCGTCGAGCGCTACCTGGCCGCCTCCGGGCTCGCCGAAGGCTCCCGGCGGATCTACCGGATCGCCCTGGACACCTGGGCCTGGGCCCTCGCCGACCGCCCCGCCCCCACCGGCCCCGAACGGCGGCGCGCCCGGCCGCCCGTCCTCCCGCTCGCCCTGCTCGACCACCCGGACGCCGCCCGCCGCCTGCGCACCGCCGCCGACCGCCGCCGCACCGACACCGACCCGCGCACGCTCAACCGCGAACTCTCCACCCTGCGCGCCGCCGTGGCCTGGTGGCGGGCCCAGCGCTGGCTCGACGACGACCCCACCACCGACCTGCACCCCGCCCCACGGCCCGGACCGACCGCCACTCCCCTGGCCCCCGACGACCTGCGCGCCCTCTTCGCCCTCCGCGCGCCCCTGCGCGAACAGTCGCTCTGGCACCTGCTCCACGAGTCCGGCGCCGCCATCGACACCGTCCTCGCCCTCGACACCGACCACCTCGACCTGCCCCGGCACCGCACCCTCCACCGGCCCGGCCGCACCCCCGTCCACTGGCGGAGCGGCACCGCCCGGCTGCTCCCCCTCCTCGTCGCCGGCCGCACCGCCGGCCCGCTCTTCCTCACCGACCGCCGCGCCCCCGCCGGCACCCCCGCCCCCGACCGCTGCCCCCACACCGGCCGCGCCCGCCTCTCCTACCGCCGCGCCGCCGAACTCCTCACCGCCCACACCGCCCCCTTGACCCCCGGCGCCCACGGCTGGACCCTGCGTCAACTACGTCCCGGCACACCTCCGTCACCGGATTCCGACGGCCGGGCACGACACCCTGGCACCCCCGATCGAAGGGACCCCGCGTGATCCCCGACAACGAGACCCGGCGGCGCCGGGAGGCCGTCAGCCGACTCGCCACGGAACAAGCGGTGTTGATCGAGACCGCGGAGAGCTCCG
Source organism: Kitasatospora sp. NPDC057940 (assembly GCF_042887425.1). NCBI lineage: Bacteria > Bacillati > Actinomycetota > Actinomycetes > Kitasatosporales > Streptomycetaceae > Kitasatospora > Kitasatospora sp. NPDC057940. Next base: position 718,283 of record NZ_JBHVPH010000001.1, on the reverse strand, counting down.
GCACCGGCTTCCTGGTCGCCCCCGACACCGTGCTGACCTGCGCCCACGTCGTCCGCTCCGACCCGCACCCGACGGTGACGGTGCACGGGCGCACGTTCCGGGCCGAGGTGGTCGCCCGGGAACCGCGGCAGGACCCGGACGGCGGCATCTACGCCTACCCGGACCTCGCGGTGCTCCGGCTCCCCGAACCGCTGGACACCGCGGGCGTCTGGCTCGCCGACCAGGTGCCCCCCGGCGGCTCGGACGTGATCGTCCACGGATTCAGCGACGCGACCCTGGACGCCGGCACCCACCGGGACACCCTGTACCTCTCCGTCGTCGGCCGCTCCGGCGAAGCGGGCCACTTCGTCCGGCTCAGGAGCGACCAGGTCGTCCAGGGGTTCAGCGGCGGCCTCGTGCTCGACCCCGCCACCGGGCGGGTGTGCGGAGTGCTCAAGACCTCCCGCGACGAGACGGCCGTCCTGGGCGGCTGGATGGTCCCCGTCGACGCGGTACGGGCCTGCTTCCCCGAACTGGCCCGGCGCAACGGACTCGGCCACCGGCCCGGCACGGCCTGGTACGACCTGGCGATGGACCGGGCCGGGCGCCAGGTCCGGCTCTTCGGGGCGTACGGGCACCACCGCCCCCGCCAGACACCCCGGCCGACCCCCGCCCAGCTGCTGACGCAGGGCGCGATGCCCTTCGTGGACCGCCCGGAACTCGCCGAACTGCGGGCCTGGTGCGCCGACGCGACCCCGCTGCTGCTGCGCCTGCTCCACGCGCCGGGCGGCTCCGGCAAGACCAGGCTCGCCGCCGAACTGTGCCGGCTGATGGCCGAGGACGGCTGGCTCGCGGGCTTCGTGCAGCGCAGCAGCCTCGCGGGGGCGGGGTGGCTGGACGAGCTGACCACCGCCCTCGACGACGGTCTGGCGGTCCTCGCCGTCTTCGACTACGCCCAGGCCCGGCTGGAGGACATCCGCGCCCTGGTGGACCACGTCTCGCGGTTCGGACCCGAGCAGCCCCGGCTGCGCCTGCTGCTGCTCGCCCGCACGGCCGAGCCCTTCTGGCGGGCGCTGCAGAGCGGCGTCGACGACTGGGCGCTGGCCGACGCCAGCGTCGTGGAGCTCCCCAGGACGCTCCCCTCCGCCGCCTCCGTCCCTTCCACCGCTGCCACCACTGCCACCACTGCCACCACTGCCACCGGGGACTCCTCGCCCGCCGCACTGGTCGTCTCGGCCTTCGAGGTCTTCGCCCGACGACTCGGCCACGACCGCCTGCCCGTCCCGAGGAGCCTCCCCTCGCGCGCCGGGCGCGAGGACTCACTGCTCGGCGTGCTGGCACTCGCGCTGGACGCCGTCCTCACCCTCGCCCGGGGAAGCACCTGGTCCGGGCACGGCGATCCGCTGGAACGGCTCTGCGACCACGAGGTCCGGGTCTGGCACGCGCAGCTCACGGCATGGCTGCCCGCGGAGCCGGCCCTGGCCGGCGAGGCCGGCCGGCTCCTGGCGGAAGGGCTCCTCCTCGTCCCGGTCCTCGCCCCCGGGCGGCGCTCGGACGGGCTGATCGCCCTGCTGGAACGGGTCAGGGCCGAGGCGTTCCCCCACCATCCGCCCCTCAACATGAACGTCGTCACCGCCCTCCTGCGCATGCTCTACCCGGCCGAGGACGGCCTGGTCGCCCCCGTCGGCCCGAGCCGGATCGGCGAGATCCTGGTCCGCCGGGTGCTGAGCACGCCGGAGAGCTCGGGACGCTCCGAGGAGTACCTGCTCGCCCTGCTGGACCCGCCGCACCCCGCCTCGCCGCAGCAGCGGATCGCGGCGGCCACCGAGACCGTGGAGATCCTCGCCCGCGCCCGCGGCTGCACCGGGGTGGGGCGGGTCGTGGACCACCCCGCCCACCCGGCCCTGGACGCCGCACTGGCCCGAAGCATCGCCGAGCGGCCCGACGCGCTCCTTCCGGCCCTGGCCGCCAACGGCGCCGTACTGCCGCACGCCGAACCGCTGGCGGCCCTCATGCTGCCCGCCGTACGGGCGTGCGAACCGGACGTCCTCGCCGCCGTCGAGAGCCGGCTGCCCGGCTACCCCTCCAGCCTGTCGCCGGTGGCGGCGCTGGTCCTGAAGCGCCTGCTGGACCAGCCGGACCCCGAATTCGGCGAGGAGGACCAGCTGCGCAGGCTGCGCCGCCTCATCAGCTACAGCCTCCGGCTCGACGAAACCGCCCCGGACGGGCCGGCCGCGGACGGACTGGCCCCAGGCGTACTCGCCTCGGACGGACTCACCCCTCGCGTCCTCCCCTCGGACGGCGTCCGGCCCGGCGACTCGGCGCTGACCGCCGCCCAGCAGGCCGTCCGCCTCAGCCGGGACCTCGTCCGGCAGACCGGACGCCACCTCCCCGAGTACGCGAGGGCGCTCCACAACGTGAGCCTCCTGCTGCACCGCGCCCACCGGACCGAACCGGCGCTCGAACACGCCAGGTCGGCCGTCGCCCGCTACGAGGAACTCCTCGCCGGGGCGGACGAGGACGACACCCTGCGCCAGACGTACCTCCTGGACACCGCGACGGCGCTGAGCACCCTGGCCCTGGTGCGGATGGAGGACGGCCAGGTGAGCGCGGCCCTCGACGCGGCCGCGCACGGCGTCGAGCTGTGCGAGGAGGCCGAATCGGGGGCCCGGCAGGACGACACCCTGCTGACCTGCCTCCAACTCCTCGCCCGGTGCGGGCAACTGGCCGGCCGGCCCGTCGAGGCGGTGGCGGCCGGCTACCGGGCGCTCGCGCTGCTGCGCGAGCTCGCCGACCAGCAGCCCGGCCGCTACCTGGCCAGGCTCCCGGAGGCGTTGCACCGGCACGCGATCGGCCTCGTCCGGGCCGGACGGGACGACGAGGCGTACCGTGCACTGCGCGAGGCCGCACAACTGCGCGCCACCCTTCCGCCCGGCGACCGGCAACGGCTCGCCGCACAACGGTCCTCGCTCCAGATGCTGGTCCAACTCTCTTCGGAGATAACCGAGTTCACCGACGAGCGCGCACACTGGGTGGAGCAGCTGGCGACCATGGGCAATCATGGCAGGTGAGGCCGCCGCCACCTGCGGCCCTACGACGGCAGGTAGGAGCATGATGCCCACGGACTCTCAGGACCTCGCCGCACCCGCCCCGATCCGACGCCGCCAGGCCGTCGAGGTCTTCGGGAACCGCTTCGGCCGGCTCTACAACGACGAGGTCGTCGCCCCGGGCGGCACGGCCGGCAACTACCTCCGGTGGCAGTGGTCGCAGACCGGCGTCGTCGTGGTGGCGACCGGCCCCGACGGCATCGCGCTGGTGCCCTCCTACCGCTACCCGGTCGGCGCCGCCTCGCTGGAGTTCCCGCGCGGCGGCTGCGAGCCCGGCGAACCCCCGGAGGAGGCCGCCGCACGCGAACTCAGGGAGGAGACCGGCCTCGTCGCCTCCACCGTGGAGAGCCTCGGCCTGATCCACGCGGACACCGGCCTGATCGAGAACGGCATCCACGTCTGCCGCGCCACCGTGCTCCCCGGAGGCACCACCACCGCCCGCCCGGAGGCCATGGAATCGGTGACCGACCCGGTCTGGGTCTCCCCCGACCTGATGGCGCACTGGCTGCGGCAGGGCCGGATCACCTGCGGCGTCACCCTGGCCGCCTTCGCCCTCCTCCAGGCCCACCCCGACCCGCGGACCGGAACCGTCAGAGGGTGACCACCCGCTCGAAGGGGTCGAGCTCGCGCAACGGCCGCGGATGGGCCCGGTGCTGCGGATCCGGGCCCGCCGCACCCGGGCCGTTCACCACGTGGAGCGACAGGTCGCGAACACCGTCGGCCGCCGGGGAGACCACCTCCAGGCCGGCCCCCAGCCGACCGGCGACCGGGTCCTCGTCCAGCCCGAAGCGCATCAGCCGGACCTCGCCCCGCAGGTGCTCCCACGCCAGGCCCCCGACGCGGCGGAAGGTGCGCTCGAACGCCTCCAGCGTCCACGAGCTGAACTCCTCGACCGCCGAACGCAGCACCGCCGTGTCCGGCTGGATCCCCCGGCGCAGCCGCCCCAACTCCGCGACCAGGGCCACCCGGGAGGGCTGCTCGATCGCCTCGAACACCACCTCCACCGGGAGTTGGGACAGCAGCAGGTTGTCGAGCATCACCGCCGGGAACCCCGCGTACTCGACGAGCCGCCGGCTCCGGAAGACCGGGATGGTGCCCTCGCCGTCGCGCGGGCCGGCCATGCCGACGCCCAGGGCCTGCGGCAGCGCCCGCCGGTAGGACTCGCCGGCCCAGTCGTCCACCGACTGGAGCACGAGGACGAGTTCGGCACTGCCCCCGGGGTGCGCGCTCCGGTAGCCGGCCAGCCAGTCCCGGAGCTGCTTGTAGAGCAGCGGATCCTGCTCGGCGACCCAGGCCCGCGCGGCTTCGAGGGCCTCCCGCGCGCTCCCGGCGAAGTCCCGCTCGGCGGCCTCGATCCGCGCCAGGACACCGGACTTGAACGCGGCGGCGACGGCCGACCCGTCGTACGGCACCGTGTGCGCGGACGACACCCCGGTCAGCCGCTCCACGTAGGCGACGTCGGGCGCGTTCTCCACGCCCTCGGCCCGGTGGCCGTCGCTGATCCGGTGCAGGGTCCCGCCCGCCCGCAGCGCGACCCGCAGCCGGCCGGCCTCCAGGAGAGCGCCGAAGTCCGACAGCGCCGCCGTCCCCGGGGACCAGCGGACCTTCCGCGCCTCCTCGGCGTCCACGAGCGCCCGGAAGTACCTGTTGTTGAGGCCCTGCGAGTCGCCGATCAGCAGGGTGTCGGCGAAGAGGACGTGCAGCAGCACCCGCGACCGCAGGTCCGAGGCCCGGTCGATCGGCGCCGCCGCGTGCGGCTCCACATCGGAGAGGTAGATGCGTTCGGCACCCGCCGCCCGCTGTCCCATATCCATGGCCTGCCACCCCTCGGCGCCCGATACAGTTCCCCTCGCGAAGAAGAAGGATAGGCCCACGACCCGGGCCGGACACCGGTTTTCCGGCAATTCGACCCCGGCAACGACACCCCTTGGAGGAGAAATGTCAGAGCTTGTCCAAGTAGTGACGCCCGAGGGGACGTTCTGGGCCCGCATCGAGGAACAGCGCGGCCCCAGGGACGTCGCCCTGCGCCGCCCCAGCTACCAGCTGGACGACCTCGCGAGCACCCTCCAGACCGTGGTCGGCAACGTACGATCCGGCCTCCGGGCGGCCGCCCCCGACGAATTCACACTCGAATTCGGAATCGAGCTCTCCGTCAAGACGGGAGTCCTCGTCAGCGCGGTGACCGGAGTCGACGGAAAGGCCAGCCTGAAGGTGACGGCAACCTGGCACAAAAGCAGCGAGCCCGCCCTTTCCGGCCCCCCGAACGACCCGGAGGAATCGGAGGAGTCCGACGACCCGGCCGAACCCGGCGAACCGTCCGAATCCACACCCGAACCCAGCTGACCAACCACCCCACACCACCGGGCCTCGCACCGCACCAACGACGAAGGGCCAGCCCTGCCGGATCACCCGGGCGAGCTGGCCCTTCACACTGCGAGCCCCCTGTCGGGTTCGAACCGACGACCCCCGCTTTACAAGAGCGGTGCTCTGGCCAGCTGAGCTAAGGAGGCACGGTGACCGTCCGCGAGGGATCACGGCGGCACCGGGGGCAGTCTACCGGGCCCGGCAGGTGGGGTGGGGGGATATCCGGGGGTTGGCGGGGTGGGTGGGTGTGATGGAACCGATGCCGAAATCGGGCGGGCTGGGGGCTGACAAGCGACGGAGGCGCAGGTAGCGTCGCCCGGAGTCGGTTCGCGAGGTGGTTCAGACCACTGGTCGGGCTGACGGAGACGAACGACCGCCCCTTTACTCGGATCGTCCGGCACGTTCCTGCCGGTGAAGGAGAGAACGACCATGGCTTCTGTCACGTACGACCAGGCGACCCGCGTCTACCCCGGGGCGGACAAGCCCTCGGTGGACGCGCTGGACCTGGAGATCGCGGACGGCGAGTTCCTCGTGCTGGTCGGCCCCTCGGGCTGCGGCAAGTCGACCAGCCTGCGCATGCTGGCCGGTCTGGAGGACGTCAACAGCGGTTCCATCCGGATCGGTGACCGGGACGTCACCCACCTGCCGCCGAAGGACCGGGACATCGCCATGGTGTTCCAGAACTACGCGCTGTACCCGCACATGACCGTCGCCGAGAACATGGGCTTCGCGCTCAAGATCGCCGGCGTGAACAAGGCGGAGATCCGCACCAAGGTCGAGGAGGCCGCGAAGATCCTCGACCTGACGGAGTACCTGGACCGCAAGCCGAAGGCGCTGTCGGGTGGTCAGCGGCAGCGTGTCGCGATGGGCCGCGCGATCGTGCGCCAGCCGCAGGTCTTCCTGATGGACGAGCCGCTGTCGAACCTGGACGCGAAGCTGCGCGTCTCGACCCGTACCCAGATCGCAGGCCTGCAGCGCCGCCTGGGCATCACGACGGTGTACGTCACCCACGACCAGACCGAGGCGCTCACCATGGGCGACCGGGTCGCGGTGCTCAAGGGCGGCGTGCTCCAGCAGGTCGACACCCCGCGCAACATGTACGACAAGCCCTCCAACCTGTTCGTGGCCGGCTTCATCGGCTCGCCCGCGATGAACCTGGTCGAGGTGCCGCTGGTGGACGGCGGCGTGAAGTTCGGCGGCTCGGTGGTCAACGTCTCGCGCGACGACCTGGCCGGCGCCGGCACCGACAAGTCGGTGACGGTCGGCATCCGCCCGGAGCACTTCGAGATCGTCCCGGCGGGCGGCATCGAGGGTGTCGCGGTGACGGTGAACGTCGTCGAGGAGCTCGGCTCCGACGGCTTCGTGTACGGCACCACCAAGATCGGCGGCGAGGACAAGGAGCTGGTCGTCCGCGTGCACGGCCGGCAGATCCCGGCCCGTGGCGAGACGATCCACGTCGTGCCGATCGCCAACGAGACCCACGTGTTCTCGACCAGCTCGGGCGCCCGTCTGAGCAGCTGAGCACGGCGCGCCCTGCCGGTCGGTCGACCGGCGGGCAAGCCGACACGACGGAGCCCGTCGGACCGTTCCTGGTCCGGCGGGCTCCGTCCGTACACCCCCACGTCAACACGGTGTGGGGACGAAACCGGACACGGTGTCACTCGATGGTGTCACGGAGGGCGATCCGGCCCGTACCCACCGCTACTCTCCTGAGGGTGAAGCAGCTTGTACGCCGTATCGGCCAGACCGTCGCCCTGACCCTGCCGGTCGTCCTGGTGACCACCGGCACCCTCGCCGTGACCCGGGTGCCATGGGCCCCGCCGACCAACCTCGACCAGCAGGTCGTGGCGGCGTCCAGTGGCGACGGCGCCGGGATCGGGCGTTCCGCCACCGCCGCCGCGGGCACGTCCCCGGACGGGCTCGCCCCGCAGGAGTCGCTGCGGGTGGTGCTGCTGGACGAGCTGCGGGCCAAGAACCCGTCCGCCGCGCTGGACCTGCTGGAGCGCTCGATGCGCGAGCAGCCGTCGCTGACGCCGTACTGCACCTCGCTCGCCGGGGAGCTGGGCAAGGCGGCGGTGCGCAAGTACCAGGGCGACGTCCAGCGGGCCCGGTCCTTCGCCCGCCCGGTCTGCGACGGGTCGTTCGCGGCGGGCATCGCCGGCTGACCTCTCAAGGCCGCGGGCCGCGGGCCGACGACGCCCGCGGCCTCGGGCTCCCGGCTCCGGCGGGCGCCCTATTGTTCAGGCATGACCGCTGACTCCGGCCCCACCGCCGACCTCACGTCCCCGCCGACCCACCCGTCCCGGCCGACCACGACGCCCGTCACCCAGGCCGTGATCCTGGCCGGCGGCCAGGGCTCGCGGCTGCGGCCCTACACGGACGACCGCCCGAAGCCGCTGGTCGAGATCCCCGGGACGGGCACGCCGATCCTCGGCCACCAGCTGGCCTGGCTGGCCTCCGAGGGCGTCACCGACGCGGTGGTCTCCTGCGGGCACCTCGCCGCCGTGCTGGAGGAGTGGCTCGACAAAGCGGATCTGCCGCTGCGCGTGCGCACGGTGGTCGAGGAGGAGCCGCTCGGACGCGGCGGCGGCCTCAAGTACGCGGCCAAGGCGCTGCCCCGCCCGGACGAGCCCTGGTACGCCACCAACGGCGACATCTGGACCCGGTTCAGCCTGCGCGACATGGCCGCCTTCCACCACGAGCGGGACGCCGTCGCGACGCTCGCGCTGGCCCGGCCGCGGATCCCGTGGGGGGCGGTGGAGACCGACCAGTTCGGCAACGTGCTGGACTTCATCGAGGCGCCGCCCTCGCCGTTCCTGATCAACGCCGGTCTGTACGTGTTCAGCCCGGAGTTCGCCGAGCTGCTGCCGGACGTGGGCGACCACGAGCGCACCACGTTCCCGCAGCTGGCGCGCAGCAAGCGGCTGGCGGGCTACCAGCTGCCGCAGGGCGTGTACTGGCGCGCCATCGACACCGCGAAGGACCTCACCGAGGCGGCCAAGGAGCTCGCCTCCGGGGCCGGCCGCGCACCGCAGTAACCATCCCCCCCAGCCTCCCCCGCCCCCCGCACGACGATCGGCCGGGTGCTCCACCAAGGAGCACCCGGCCGATCGCGTCCACGGGCCGTCAGGTGGACGTGGGCGCCCCCGGGTGGGAGGAGCGGGAGCCGCCGGACAGGTCGGCGAGCGGGCCGCTGCCCAGCACCCCGCCGAGCAGCCCGGGGCTCGCCCCAGAGCTGGGGCTGGGCTTGGACGCCGCCCCCGAGCCGGCGGGGGCCGGGGTGCTGCGCTGGGCGGGCGAGGAACCGGCCGACGGCGCGGCGGCGGACGGCGCGGCGGGGGCCGGGGTCGTGCCGGCCCCGGTCTCCGCCTTGGCGGAGTGCCCCTTGCCGCTCGGCGTCGGGCTGCCCGGGCGGGTGGCCGGGGCGGAGGAGGGCGGGGTGGTCGGGCTCGGCGTGGGGGTGGCCGGGCGCGGGGCGGGCGAGGGCGAGGTGGACGAGCCCTGGCCGCCCGGGGTGCCGGTCGGGGCGCCGCTGGGCCAGACCGGCGTGCCGTAGTCGGTGGCCGGACGGGCCGGCGCCTGGTGCGTCCGGGCCCCGGTGCGCACCGCCGCGCCGAGCATCGAGCCGAGCAGCAGGGTCGCCCCGACCACGACCGTGGTGACCACCGTGCCGCGGCGCAGCACCCGGCGGCGCAGCGCGGCGGGGGCGTCGGCGCCGTAGCGCCGCCAGGCCTCCAGGTTGAGCCGCCCGTCCAGGGAGGCGAACGGAGCTCCGGCGATCAGCAGCGGGCTCCAGGCCGCCAGGAAGATCAGGTCGGGGGTGTCGTAGACCGGCACGGCCCGCCAGCTGACGGTGAACAGCAGCGCGGCGGAGAGGAGCATCGCCGCCCCGGCCGCGAGCCGCTGCCAGAGGCCGAGGAGGGTCAGCACGCCGACCACGACCTGGGTGAACGACACCACCAGGCCGGCGCCGACCGGGTGCGCCATGGCGAAGGCCAGCAGCGGTTCGGCGACCTTCCAGGGGTGCAGCGAGGCGAGCCAGCGCATCATCGAGCCGCGTTCGCCGCCGTCGAAGTAGACCGGGTCGCAGAGCTTGCTGAACCCGGCGTAGACGGACAGCGAGCCGAGGACGGCGCGCAGCGGCAGCAGGACCAGGCCGAGGTCGACCCGGCGGCCGGGGTACCAGGGCTGCTTGCCCTCGGCGGCCGTCGCGGAGACCTCGGGGAGTTCGCCGCTCGGGGTCCAGCCCTGCGGTGCGCCGACCGGGCCGATGCCCGCGTCGGTGGCGGTGCCGGCGCCCTCCCTGGGCTGGCGCGGGACGGTCCGGGCGCCCGAGTAGGACGGGATCACCTGGGTGTCCGACATGCCCGGGCCGCCGTCGTCGGGTCCGGAGCCGGTGAGCCGGACGGCGTCCAGCAGCTGGGTGGCCGCGAGGTCCCCGGGGGGCGCCTGCCCGGTCCAGGTGACGGCGGTGACCCGGCCCTTGCGGCGCGGCGCACCGCCTCCGACAGCCCCTGCGAGCGCCGGGACGGCGGAGGCGGGCACCACGACCTGCGGGGTGACCAGCGGACGGCGGATCAGGCCCTGGTTGGCGTACGGGTCGCCGAACGCGGCGCCGGTGGACAGCAGTCCGGCCGGGGCCTCGATCAGCGGCGCCACCGGGGCGCCGAGCCGGAGCCGGAAGCTCGCCTGGGTGATGCTGAGGCGCGCGGGGTCGGACGGCACCTTGACCGTGTCAAGGCCGGGGCCCGCGTCTATCCCGGTGCTGCCGCCGCCGAACAGGGGGCGCCGAGGTGTTCTGGTGTCCACGCCCGTCTAACCGGGTGACCACCGCTTAGGACACTCTCCCGAGTGGATGTCCGGCGCATACTTGAAATGATCATGAGAAAAGCGATCGGGCCTGGTCGGGCCCGATCGCTTTTCACTCGGATTGCGGAGAATTCAGAAGTTCCCCTGCGCCCCGCACACCGGCTGTGATCAGCGCTTGGCGCGCAGCCGCGCGGCCTCGTAGAGCACGATGCCCGCCGCGACACCGGCGTTCAGCGACTCGGTCAGCCCGGACATCGGGATCCGCACCCGCATGTCGCAGGTCTCCGAGACCAGCCGGGACAGGCCCTTGCCCTCGCTGCCCGCGACGATCACCACGGGGCCGGTCAGCAGCTCCAGGTCGCCCAGCTCGGCCTCGCCGTCGGCGGCCAGGCCGACCACCATGAGGCCGGCCTTCTGGTAGGCCTCCAGGGTGCGGGTGAGGTTGGTGGCCCGGGCGACGGGCAGACGGGCGGCGGCGCCGGAGGAGGTCTTCCAGGCACCGGCGGTCATGCCGGCCGCGCGGCGCTCGGGGATGACCACGCCGTGCGCGCCGAAGGCGGCGGCGGAGCGGACCACGGCGCCGAGGTTGCGCGAGTCGGTGACGCCGTCCAGCGCGATGATCAGCGCGTCCTGGCCCGAGTCGGAGGCCTCGACCAGCAGGTCGTCGGGGTGCGCGTACTCGTACGGCGGCACCTGGAGCACGAGGCCCTGGTGGTTGAGCCCGCCGGTCATCTGGTCCAGCTGCGGGCGCGGGGCCTCCATCAGCGGGATGCCGCGGTCGTTGGCGGCCTGGAAGGCCTCGCGGACGCGGTCGTCGGTGTCGACGAACTGCTGGACGTACAGCGCGGTGGCCGGGACGCCGCCCTGGAGGGCCTCGACGACCGAGTTGCGGCCGAAGACGAGCTCGGCGCTGCCCGCACCGCCCCGGCCGCCGCGACCGGCACCGCCGGCGCGGCGCATGCCGGCGCGGGCCTTGGCGTCCCGCTCGCGCTTGACCGCGGCGTTGGCGGCGCGCTGCTTCGGGTGGCCCTTGCGCTCCGCTCCGGGCGGGGTCGGGCCCTTGCCCTGGAGCGCCTTCCGGCTGTGGCCGCCGGTACCGACAGACGCGCCCTTCTTCGACCCGGGGTTGCGGCGGTTCCTGCGCTGGCTGTTGCCGGCCATGGCTGTACTTCCTGTCTGTCCGGCATGCCCGGCCGCCCCGTTCTGTCCGGCGGCGGCCGACTGCATGCGCTACGTCATGCGGGAGGGCCGCACCGGTCCGGTACGGCCCACCCTCACCCCGATCGTCAGATGGGGTTACTGGCTGTTGATCGTCCAGCGCGGGCCGGACGGGGTGTCCTCGATCACCAGCCCGGCCAGGCCGAGCTGGTCGCGGATGGCGTCCGCGGTGGCGAAGTCCTTGCGCTGACGCGCCGCCTGCCGCTGGTCCAGGACCAGGCGGACCAGCGAGTCGACCACACCGTGCATGCTCTTCATTGTCCCAGGCTCGCCGCGCTCCGACCCGGCCCACTGCGGGTCGAGCGGGTCGAGACCCAACACTCCGAGCATCGCACGGACCTCGGCCAGACGCGCCACCGCGTTCTCCTTGTCGTCCGCGTTCAGGGCGCTGTTGCCCTGGCGGACGGCGGTGTGCACGACGGCGAGCGCCTGCGGAACGCCCAGGTCGTCGTCCATCGCCTCGGCGAAGGCCGGCGGCACCTCGGGGGCGGCGTCGACCGCCCCGCAGCGCTCGACGGTGCGCTGGATGAAGCCCTCGATCCGGCCGAAGCCGGCCTCGGCCTCGCGCAGGGCGTCCTCGCTGTACTCGATCATCGAGCGGTAGTGCGGGGTGCCCAGGTAGTAGCGGAGCACGATCGGACGCCAGCGCTGGACCATCTCGGAGACCAGCACCGAGTTGCCCAGCGACTTGCTCATCTTCTCGCCGGCCATGGTGACCCAGGCGTTGTGCACCCAGAAGCTGGCGAAGGCGTCGCCGTAGGCCTTGGACTGGGCGATCTCGTTCTCGTGGTGCGGGAAGATCAGGTCCAGCCCGCCGCCGTGGATGTCGAAGGCCGGGCCGAGGTACTTGTGGACCATCGCCGAGCACTCCAGGTGCCAGCCCGGCCGGCCGCGGCCCCACGGGGTCTCCCAGCTCGGCTCGCCCGGCTTGGCGGCCTTCCACATCGCGAAGTCGCGCTGGTCCCGCTTGCCGGTCTCGCCCTCGCCCTCGGGCTGGCGCAGGTCGGCCAGCTTCTGGTTGGAGAGCGCGAGGTAGTCCGGGTACGACTTCACGTCGAAGTAGACGTTGCCGTCGGCCGCGTAGGCGTGGCCCTTCTCGATGAGCCCCCGCATCATCTCGACCATCTCGGGGATGTGCCCGGTGGCCCGCGGCTCGACGGTCGGCGGCAGGCAGCCGAGCGCGGTGTAACCGTCGTTGAACGCCCGCTCGTTCTCGTAGGCGATCTGCCACCACGGGATGCCGAACTCGCGCTCCTTGGCGATCACCTTGTCGTCGATGTCGGTGACGTTCCGGGCGAAGGTGACCTGGTAGCCGCGGTAGGCGAACCACCGCTGCATGATGTCGAAGTTGAGACCGGACCGGATGTGCCCGATATGAGGCGCCGACTGGACGGTAGCGCCGCACAGGTAGATCGAGACACAACCCGGTACAAGCGGGACGAAGTCGCGTACCTGGCGGGTGCTGGTGTCGTACAGGCGAATGCTCACAGCGTCAAGCGTAGTGGGCAGGAGGGGGTGCCCCGCGACATTCCCCGGGAATGATATGCAGCACTCCCGGGGAACCACGGGCCGCGCGGGCCGGTCAGATGTTGCCGACCACCTTGCGCGGGCTGAGCCGGACGACCACCCGGACGTCGTCCGGGCCGTCGAACCCGTACTCCTCGCCGCGGTACTTGCGGGACAGTTCGTCGATCAGCTCCCGGCCGCCCTCGGTGGTCATCGTCGCCGAGCCGCGCACCTCGACGTACTCGTACGGGTTCTCCGGCGGGTTGACCACGAGCGAGATGCGCGGGTCCCGCACCAGGTTGAGGTGCTTGCGGCGGCCCTGGACGGTGGAGAACAGGATGTCGTCGCCGTCCCGCGTGACCCAGACGACCGAGGACTGGGGGCTGCCGTCGGGCTGGATCGTGGACACCACGGCGAAACTCTTGCGGTCGAGCAATTCCTTGGCGGGGCCAGAGAGTTCGACGCCCATCGAGAACCTCTTCTCATCGTCGGCGGTACGGCCCGAGGGGAAGCCCCGCCCGGGCCCGAAACCGCACACTACCGACCGATCCCCCGCCACACCGGGTGAACACTCGTCAGGGCCCGGCTATTCCGGCCCTGCTGACCGCACCCTGCCGACCGCGCCCGGCTCAACGCCTTTCGTACACCAGGGCCGTGGCGATCGCGGCCAGCCCCTCGGCCCGACCGGTCAGGCCCAGGCCGTCCGTCGTGGTGCCGGACACCGACACCGGCGCACCGGCCGCGGCCGACAGCGCGGCCTGCGCCTCGGCCCGCCGCTTGCCGATCTTCGGCCGGACGCCGACCACCTGGACCGCGATGTTGCCGATCTCGAAGCCCTCGGCGCGCACCAGCCGGGCCGCCTCACCGAGCAGCTTCACCCCGGAGGCACCGGCCCACTCCGGCCGGTCGGTGCCGAAGTGCGCGCCCAGGTCGCCGATCCCGGCGGCCGAGAACAGCGCGTCGCAGGCCGCGTGCGCGGCGACGTCGGCGTCCGAGTGCCCGGAGAGCCCGACCCCGGCGTCCGGCCACTCCAGTCCGGCCACCCAGAGCGGGCGGCCGGCCTCGAAGGCGTGCACGTCGGTGCCGATGCCCACGCGCGGCAGCACGGGGGCCGGGGCCCGGTCGGCGGGCGTCAGCGGGTCAGTAGGCATCGGCGGCCCTCCGGCGGGCGAGTACGGCCTCGGCGAGCACGAGGTCCAGTGGACGGGTGACCTTGAACGCCTCCTCGTGGCCGGGCACCACGACGACCTGGCCGCCGTAGCGCTCCACCAGGCCCGCGTCGTCGGTGACCGGCGGCGCGCCGTCGACGCCCGCGGCCTCCTCGGCCAGCGCCTTGGCGTGCACCCCGACCAGGGTGGCCCGGTCGAAGCCCTGCGGGGTCTGGACCGCGCGCAGGGTGGCCCGGTCGGGCGTGTCGAGCACCGGCTCGGGGCGGCCCGGGCTCGGCTCGACCCGCTTCACCGTGTCGGCCAGCGGCACCGCGGGCACCACCGCCCCGGCCCCGGCCCGGACGGCGGCCGCCACCGCGTCCACCACCTCGACCGGGACGAGCGGGCGGGCCGCGTCGTGCACCAGGACGATCTCCACCTCGGCCGGGATCGCGGCCAGGCCGAGCCGGACCGACTCCTGGCGGGTGGCGCCACCGGCGACCACCCGGATGTCCTTGCCGTCCAGCCCGTGGCTGTCCAGCAGGGCGACCACCTCGGCCACCCCGTCGGCGGGCGCGGCGACCACGACCAGGCCGACCGCACGGCTGCGGGCCAGCGCCCGCACGGCGTGCACCAGGAGCGGCACGCCACCCAGTTCCCGCAGGGCCTTCGGGGCACCGGGCCCCAGCCGCTCACCGCGTCCGGCGGCGGGCACCACTGCTGCTGCGACTGCTGCTGAGGCGTTCAGGTTTCACTCCTTCGGAGAAGTGGGTATGGCCTTGGCGTGCCCGGCGGGCGCTACGGGCCCCTTCCGAAGAATTACGGTCCAACCGTCCGCCGCACAATCCCGCAGAATCGGTCTTGCAGGGCGGAGAACGGCCTTGCCGGGCCTGGACCGGCTCGGGGCGGGGGCGTCGTCCGGACACGCCTCAGCGCCCGAAGTGCCACTGCACCACCCCCGGACGCTTCGTCCTGGGAGCGGCGCGCCGACACCGGGCGCTGTGAGCGGTGGGCGGCAGCCCGACTGCGCTACGAGGCCAGCACCTCGTCGAGCAGCGTCTCCGCCTTGTCCTCGTTGGTGTTCTCCGCCAGCGCGAGCTCGCTGACGAGGATCTGGCGCGCCTTCGCGAGCATCCGCTTCTCGCCGGCCGAGAGGCCGCGCTCGCGCTCACGGCGCCAGAGGTCGCGCACAACCTCGGCGACCTTGATAACGTCGCCAGAGGCGAGCTTCTCCAGGTTCGCCTTGTAGCGACGGGACCAGTTGGTCGGCTCTTCGGTGTACGGTGCGCGCAGCACCTCGAAGACCCGGTCCAGACCCTCCTGGCCGACCACATCGCGCACGCCGACGAACTCCGCGTTCTCAGCGGGCACGCGGAGCGTCAGGTCTCCCTGCTGCACCTTGAGCACCAGGTAGGTCTTGTCCACACCTTTGATCTGGCGAATTTCGATGGCCTCGATCAGCGCGGCCCCGTGATGGGGGTAGACCACCGTGTCGCCAACCTTGAACGTCATGTGACAGGACCCCTTCCGTGGCTTTCCAGAATAACACGCTTTTCAGCGCACCCGAAGGGCGTTTTCGCAGGTCAGGGCCGGTCTCGGGGCTTGACAAGGACCCCCATGACGTGCTGCGACCGGTGTTCGAGGGAGGCTTCCCGCAGGTCGGAGGCGGTTCCAGCGTTCGGCGAAACCCTGGGCAACACCCTGGAAACCATGATTGGATCTTGGGTTTTCACCGTTTATCGGGCCGTATCCACATCGTTATTCGATCTTGGTCGAAGCTTGTCCCGAGAGTGACCCGGACACGCCACAAGTGCGGCCGGACGGCCGCCCCGCGAACCCCGGGAGTGCGACACGGGGACCACCCCGTGAGGAGCGCATAAGTGAGGTCGATAATCTGAGGCCTGACCTATCGACACGTTGACTTAGGAGAAGCCGCCGCCGTGAGCCGCAGCCTTCGACGCGGCAGCATCGCCGCCATCGCCGCCATCGCCATCGCCTCGCTGTCGTCCTGCGCCGCCGGCAACACGCCGGACACGCTGCAGGTCAAGCCCGACAACGCGGCGGCAACCCTCGGAACGAACCTTCGGCTGAACAACATCGTGGTCGTCACCGGGGACGAGTCCTCGGGCGAGCACAACGGTCCCGCCAACGTGACCGTCAACATCGCCAACACGGGCAGCACCCCGGCGGAGCTGCAGTCCGTCACCGTCGGCAACGGTGCCACCGCCGCGTTCTCCGACGCCGCGGGCGCCCCGCTGTCCACCATCGTCGTCCCGGCCGGCGGCGCCGTGGCGATCGGTGGCGAGGGCAACCCGTCCGCCAAGGTCGCCTCGGTCGGCGTCCAGGTCGGCGGCTTCGCCACCACCTCGTTCACCTTCAAGGACGGCCAGAAGGTCGACGCCCAGGCCGGCGTGAGCCCGAACACGGGCCTCTACAAGGGCTTCGGCCCGACGTCGTCCCCGGCGGCCGTGCCCACCAAGGGCGCCACCGCCGCGACCACCCCGGCCGCCGGCACCACCCCGGCCGCTCCGGCCACCACCGGTGCGGCCACGCCGTCCGGTACCGCCACCACCCCGGGTGCCACCCAGTCCGCCGGCGCCCACTGACGCACCACCCGGCGTCCGGCGGGCCCTCCCGGGCCTGCCGGACACCAACGCGAAGGCCCCCTCCGGCGACTGCCGGCGGGGGCCTTCCGCGTCTGTCCGCGCCCGCGGTTTACGGCTCGAACTTGTAGCCCAGGCCGCGGACCGTGACCAGGTAGCGCGGGGCGCCCGGGTCCGGCTCGATCTTGGCCCGCAGGCGCTTCACGTGGACGTCCAGGGTCTTGGTGTCGCCGACGTAGTCCGCGCCCCAGACCCGGTCGATCAGCTGCATGCGGGTGAGCACCCGGCCCGCGTTGCGCAGCAGCATCTCCAGCAGGTCGAACTCCTTCAGCGGGAGGTCGACCTTGGCGCCGTCCACCGTCACCACGTGCCGGTCGACGTCCATCCGGACCGGGCCCGCCTCCAGGGCGCCCGGGCCGCCGCCGTTCTCGCCGGCACCGCCGTCCTCACCGCGGCGGCGCAGCACCGCCCGGATCCGGGCGACCAGCTCACGGGTGGAGTAGGGCTTGGTGACGTAGTCGTCCGCACCTATTTCCAGACCGACCACCTTGTCGATCTCGCTGTCCTTGGCGGTGACCATGATCACCGGCACGTTGGAGCGCACCCGCAGCTGACGGCAGACCTCGGTGCCCGGCAGGCCCGGCAGCATCAGGTCGAGCAGGACGAGGTCGGCGCCGTTGCGCTCGAACTGCTCCAGGGCGTCGGGGCCGGTGGCGGCGACGGCCACCTCGAAGCCCTCCTTGCGGAGCATGTACGACAGGGCGTCGCTGAACGACTCCTCGTCCTCGACCACCAGTACTCGGGTCACGATCAGGCCTCCGGGGCAAGCTGGGGGGTTGCGTCTGACAGGGGGTGTTCCCGCTCCCCCGTGGGGAGCGGACGGTCCGTGCGGCCTGTGGTGGCCGTCCGGTCCGTGGTGAGGGTTCTGGTGGGCGCGGCGGCGGCGCCACGGCCGCCGGTGGCACCGCGGGCGTCGAGGTCGCCGCTGTCGTCGAGGTCGTCGCCGTCCTCGGCCTCGGGCGCCTGCCCGGCGGGCAGGCGGATGGTGAAGGTCGAACCCTGGCCCTCGACGCTCCACACCGAGACCGTGCCGCCGTGCGAGGCGGCGACGTGCTTGACGATGGACAGGCCGAGGCCGGTTCCGCCGGTCGCCCGGGAGCGGGCCGGATCGACCCGGTAGAAGCGTTCGAAGACGCGCTCGCGGTCCTTCTCCGAGATGCCGATGCCCTGGTCGGTGACCGAGATCTCGATCAGCTCGCCGTCCGCCTCGCCGAGCGCCGCGGCGCTGGAGATCCGGCGGGTGGCGATCGCCACCCGGGTACGGGGAGGACTGTAGTTGACGGCGTTCTCGACCAGGTTGCCGAGCGCCGCGGCGAGCTGGCCGCGGTTGCCGTGCAGGTAGAGCCCGGCGATGCCGCCGGCCGTGATCAGGATCTGCTTGGCGGCGGCCTGCTGGCGGCAGCGGTCGATCGCCTCGGCGATCAGCTCGTCCACCGCGACGGGCTCCGGGTCCACCATCAGCCGGTCGTCCTGCACCCGGGAGAGGTCGATGATCTCCTGGACCAGGCTGGCCAGCCTGGTCGCCTCGATCTGCATCCGGCCGGCGAAGCGCTGCACCGCCTCCGGGTCGTCGGACGCGTCGGCGACCGCCTCGGAGAGCAGCGACAGGGCGCCCACCGGGGTCTTCAGCTCGTGGCTGACGTTGGCCACGAAGTCCCGGCGGACCGCCTCCACCCGACGGCGCTCGGTCTGGTCCTCGACCAGCACCAGCACCAGCCGGGAGCCCAGCGGGGCGACCCGGACGGAGACCGCGAGCGGCTCGCCCGCACGGGCCACGCCGGGGCGGGGCACCTCCAGCTCGACCTGGCGGATCTCGCCGTCCCGGCGGGTGGCGCGCGCCAGCGAGAGCATCTGGTCCACGGCGACCGCGCCACCGCGCACCAGTCCCATCGCGTACGCCGCGGAGCTGGCCTTGACCACCTCGTCGCCCTCGCCCAGCACGATCGCGCAGGAGCGGAGGACGGAGAGGACGGTGTCCACCCCCGGCGGCAGCGGGGGCTCCGGGGTGCCGGTGCCCAGGCCCTGGTGCCGACCGTGGTGTCTGCTGCTGGTGCCGCCGTACCTGCCCCTGGCCTGCTCGCGCTCGCTCCAACGGAAGGCGATGGAGGCCGTGAGGCCGACGCCGAGCCCGGCTATGGCGCAGGCAGCGGCGGCGGCCACGTTCACGTCCATGTGGCCAGCGTAAGCGCACGGCCAGGCCACTCCCCAAGGGCCCGATCAAGGCATCGGCCACGCGTTGCCGAGAATTCACCTTCACGTGGCCGCTGATTCACCACACCGGCCGTGCATCGTCGCCCGGACGGCCCAGAGTTGGCCATGCAGCCCGTGTGGGAGTGGGCGGCGGGCCGAACCACCGGCCGCCGTCTCAGGTGTGCGCGTACGATTCGCGCCACCAGCAGCGGTCACCCGGACGACAAGACGATCGTCGGACGGGCCGGCCGGTCGGCACCGCCACCGACACAGCTACTGAGGAGAGAGCATGCGCGACGCGTACCACGAGGAACTCGATGCGATCGGCGACAGCCTGGTCGAGATGGCCCGCCTGGTCGGCTCGGCCCTGGGCCGGGCCACCACCGCACTCCTGGACGCGGACCTGGCACTGGCGGAGAGCGTGATCGCCGCCGACGAGAAGATCAACGACCTCCACCACGAGCTGGAGAACCGCGCGATCGACCTGCTCGCCCGCCAGCAGCCGGTCGCCACCGACCTGCGCATCGTCGTCACCTCGCTGCGGATGAGCTCCGACCTGGAGCGCTGCGGCGACCTCGCCCGGCACGTCGCCAAGGTCGCGCGGATGCGCTACCCCGACTCCGCCGTGCCCGGCGACCTGCACTCCACCGTCCTGGAGATGGGCCAGCTCGCCCAGCGCCTGGTGGCCAAGACCGGCCTGGTGATCGCCACCAAGGACGTCGACAAGGCCCTGGAGCTGGAGCAGGACGACGACGCGATCGACTCCCTGCACCGCGAGCTGCTGTCGCACCTGATCGACGACCGCTGGCACCACGGCATCGAGACCGCCGTCGACATCACCCTGGTCGGCCGCTACTACGAGCGCTTCGCGGACCACGCGGTGTCGGTCGCCAAGCGCGTGGTGTACCTGGTGACGGGCGAGCACGTGGCCGAGTTCGTGGCCGCCTCGGAGGCCGCGGCGGCGGAGTGACCTCGTGCGGGTGCGGTGCGGCCGCCTCGGGGCTCGGCAGCTCGGGGCTCGGCATACCGGGGCTCGGGCTCGGCGCCTCGGGGCTCGGGCTCGGGGCTCGGGCTCGGGGCTTCAAGGGGCGGCCGCTCCCCCTGCGGGGTGAGTAAACCTGCGACAGGGGTGGTGGGGGCGCACGACGCTGGTACATCCCACCACTGCGCGCCTGTTGACGCTCCCTCCGATCGGCGGCTTCACTCGACGTTGGGGGCACAGGACTGTGCCCGTCACTAGGAGGGAACAGCTCGATGAAGGCCAACCCCACCCGACCGGCACGCGCCCACGAAACCGTCGAGCCGCCCACCCCGAAGCTCCTGCCCGTCCTCGCGGCCGGCTGCGGCTGTGGCCCCGGCTGCGGCTGCGGCTGCCAGTCCGGCGCGCCCTGCCAGTGCGGCGGCGCGGACGGCGGCTGCTGCGGCGGCCACTGAGCGGTCCGCCGCCGAGGAGTCCCCGAGGTGCACGGCCGTCGGCCGTGCACCTCGTTGCGCGTCCTGGTGCCGCGCGTCCGCGGCACGGCGTCCGCCGTGCCGCCCCGGGCGTCAGAACTGGACGTCGGTGCAGGAGTAGAAGGCGTTCCCGGTGTCGGCGATCGTCCAGACCGAGACCACGACCTGGTGGCCGGTGCGCCCGCTCGGGACGGTCCCGGTGTGGCTGAGCGTGCTGGGCACCTGCTTCCCGCCGTACGGGGCGATCAGGAAGGGCGTCAGGTCCAGACTGTCCCGGGTGACCGGCTGGCTCGCGTCGTAGCCCGGCTTGGTCAGGTAGTACCGGAAGTCGGTGGTCGCGTGCCGGGCGGTGAACGTCCAGGTGAAGGTGAGCTGCTGCCCCGCCGTCACCGCGGTGGTCGGCCAGGCGCCGCCGTGCGGGTCGTCCAGCTCGGCGAAGCGGGAGTTCCCGCCGGCGCAGATGGTGCCGTCGGCGGGCCCGGAGTCCGGGAAGCCCTTGGGACCCTCGACGCTCTGCGGCTCCCACTGGATGTCGCCGCAGTCCCACGACACCCCGCCCGCTCCGCAGAGCGCGGCCCTGCTGGGCGGCGTCGAGATGTACCCGTGGGACTGCGCCGGGACGGCGAGGCTGAGCGGCACCGCGAGGGCGGCGACCACCGCCCC
The DNA here is from genome assembly GCF_042887425.1 of Kitasatospora sp. NPDC057940. NCBI lineage: Bacteria > Bacillati > Actinomycetota > Actinomycetes > Kitasatosporales > Streptomycetaceae > Kitasatospora > Kitasatospora sp. NPDC057940. Next base: position 697,184 of record NZ_JBHVPH010000001.1, on the reverse strand, counting down.
GACGATGTGACGTGTGCGCATGATGCTCCTCCGTGGGGGTGGATGGAGAGTGCGCCGGGACGCAGACGCGCGCGTGGGGGCGCGGCGGCCGGGACGGGGAGATCCTTGGCATGCCTGCGGCAGTCCGGCGCCCTCACCGTAGGAGCGGACTCCGCCACCCGTCAATGGTCTGAACCACTATTGGGACGAGCCCGGATCCGGCCGCCGGCACCAAGCACAACTCGACTTCCGCACAGGCCGGTTGAACGACGAAGGCCCCGCCCCCGGCGAACCGGAGGCGGGGCCGTTTCGCCAGGCGGGTTACTTCTTGCCCTGGTTCTTGACCGCCTCGATGGCCGCGGCGGCGGCGTCGGCGTCGAGGTAGCGGCCGCCCTTGGTGACGGGCTTGAAGTCGGCGTCGAGCTCGTACACGAGCGGGATGCCGGTCGGGATGTTCAGGCCCGCGATGGCCTCGTCGGAGATGCCGTCGAGGTGCTTGACCAGCGCGCGCAGGCTGTTGCCGTGGGCGGTGACCAGGACGGTCTTGCCGGCGGCGAGGTCCGGGACGATAGCGTCGTACCAGTACGGGAGCATCCGGTCGACGACGTCCTTCAGGCACTCGGTGCGCGGACGCAGCTCGCTCGGGATGTCCGCGTAGCGGGCGTCACCGGCCTGCGAGTACTCGGCGTCGTCGGCCAGCACCGGCGGCGGGGTGTCGTACGAGCGGCGCCACAGCTGGAACTGCTCCTCGCCGAACTCGGCCAGGGTCTGGGCCTTGTCCTTGCCCTGGAGCGCACCGTAGTGTCGCTCGTTCAGGCGCCAGCTGCGGCTGACCGGGATCCAGTGGCGGTCGGCCTTGTCCAGGGCGATCTGCGAGGTGCGGATCGCACGGCGGAGCAGCGAGGTGTGCAGCACGTCCGGGAACAGGCCCTCGGCGGCCAGGAGCTCGCCACCGCGCGCGGCCTCCTTCTCGCCCTTCTCGTTGAGGTCGACGTCGACCCAACCGGTGAACAGGTTCTTCTGGTTCCACTGGCTCTCGCCGTGGCGGAGCAGGATGAGTCGGTACGTCGTGTCAGCCATGGCCCCCAGCTTAGTGGAGGCAGGAAAAGCGCTGGTCCGGACCTACGGCAGATGTGTAATGTGTGCACCGCCTATCTGACACTTACATACGTCGGCTGACCGGACCTGCCCGTGCCGCTCGGCGGACGCCTGCCCCGGGAGCCCCCCACATGCCCGTCGCCCTGTTCACCAACCCCCGGATCCGAAGGCTGATACAGGAGACGGTGGGCGGGCTACCACGGGAGTTCTGGTGGCTCTGGGTCAGCACACTGGTGAACAAGCTGGGCGCTTTCGTGCTCACCTTCCTCGCGCTCTACCTGACCACCAACCGGGGGTACTCGGCCTCCTACGCGGGCCTGGTGGCCTCCCTCTACGGCCTCGGCTCGGCGGTCGCCGCGATCGGCGCCGGCGTGCTGACCGACCGGATCGGCCGGCGCCCGACCCTGGTCGCCGCCCAGCTCGGCACCGCGCTGTTCACCGCCGTGCTCGGCTTCACGGACGGCCAGGTGGCGATCGCCACGGTGGCCTTCCTGGTCGGCCTCTGCAACAACGCCACCCGGCCCGCGACCTCGGCGATCATCGCCGACCTCGTCCCGGCCGAGGACCGGGTCCGCGCGTACTCGCTGAACTACTGGGCGATCAACATCGGCTTCGGCCTCTCCGCCGCCGTGGCCGGCCTGATCGCCACCCACGGCTACCTCACGCTCTTCCTGCTCGACGCGCTCTCCACGCTGGTGTGCGCGGTGGTGATCTTCATCCGGATCCCCGAGACCAAGCCGCAGGACTCGCCCCGGCACGGGAAGGGGACGGACGAGCCGACGGTCGGCCTCGGCGCGGTGTTCCGGGACGGGCGGTTCATGGCCGTCGTCGGGCTCAACCTGCTGCTCGCCCTGATCCTCCAGCAGGGCAGCACCACCCTGGCCGTCGACATGGGCGCCGCGGGCATCAGCTCCACCGAGTACGGGCTGGTCATCGGCCTGAACGGGCTGCTGATCGTGGTGCTCCAGATCCCGCTCACCCGGTGGATGGAGAGCCGCTCCCGGACCGCCATGCTGATAGCCAGCTGCCTGATCACGGGCTGGGGCTTCGGGCTGGCGGCGCTGGCCGGGTCGTCCGCGTGGCTGTTCGCCCTCTCGGTGGCGGTCTGGACGGTCGGCGAGGTCCTGAACGCGCCGACCATCATGGGCCTGGTCGCCGAACTGGCGCCGACCCACGCGCGCGGCCGCTACCAGGGCGTCTACTCGCTCTCCTGGTCGCTCGCCTCGTTCCTCGGCCCGGCGATCGGCGGTCTGCTGCTGCAGCACGCCGGCTCCGCGGTGCTCTGGGTCGTGTGCGGGGTCTGCGGCACGGTCGCGGCGGCCGGGCACGTGGTGCTCGGGCGGCGCACGGACGCGACGGCGGGCCGTGCCGGGGCGGTGCCGGAGGCCGCGGTGGCCGAGGTGACGGAGGTGCCGGTGACCGAGGCGGCAGCGACCGAGGTGACCGTGGCGGTGACCGAGGTGACGGAGCCCGAGGTGGCGGAGCCCGAGGTGCCGGAGCCCGCCGCGGAGAAGAAGGCTCCGGCGGGCATCTGAGGGCGCCGGCCCCGCTGCCGGGTCAGTCGGCCGCCGGGGCGGCCAGGTGGGCGAAGGCGGCCAGGTTGCGGGTGGACTCCCCGCGCTTGGTCCGCCACTCCCACTCGCGCCGGATCGCCGAGGCGAAGCCCAGCTCCAGCAGGGTGTTGAACGGCTCGTCGGCGTTCTCCAGCACCGTCCCGAGCAGCCGGTCCACGGCGTCCGGGGTGAGCGCCTCCAGGGGCAGGCGGCCGGCCAGGTAGACGTCGCCGAGCGGGTCGATCGCGTACGCGACGCCGTACAGCCGGGTGTTGCGCTCCAGCAGCCAGCGGTAGACGGCCTCGTGGTTCTCGTCCGGTCGGCGGATCACGAAGGCGTTCACCGACAGGGTGTGGTCGCCGACCCGCAGCGCGCAGGCGGTGCTCAGCTTGCGGGTGCCCGGGAGCGTCACCACCAGCGTGAACGGGTCGGTGGCGGCGGGCTCCCAGGCCGCTCCGGCGTCGTCCAGGGCGGTGCGCAGGAGGGTCAGGGCCTCGTCCTTGGTGCGGATTGCCATGGGGGTGACGTTACTCGGCGGTACCGGGGGCGCGCACCAGCGGTGCGTGCCCCCGGCGGCCGCAGTCGGGCCGCAGCCGGCTCGTGGTCCGGCCGCAGTCAGGCCGAGGTCAGGCCAGCCGCCGCCGGGCGGCGGCCAAGCGGCCGGCCGGGCGGGCCAGGCTGCCGGCGTACACCTCGGCGGTGCCGGCCGCGGCGGTGTCCCAGCCGAAGCCGGCCGCGTGCCGGGCCGCCGCCGCGCCGCGCCGGGCGACCAGGCCCCGGTCGGTGACGTACGGCTCCAGCGCGTGCGCCCAGGCCGCCGGGTCGTGGCCGTGCACCAGCGTGCCCGTCTCGCCGTCCCGCACCGCGACCGGCAGGCCGCCGACCGAGGCCGCCACCACCGGGGTGCCGCAGGCCTGCGCCTCCAGCGCGACCAGCCCGAAGGACTCGCTGTACGAGGGCATCACCAGCGCCGTCGCCGCGTGGTACCACTGCGCGAGCTCGGCCTGGCCGACCGGCGGGTGGAACCGCACCACGTCGCTGATGCCCAGCTGGGCGGCGAGCTTGTGCAGGCTCTCCGGCCGGGCCAGTCCGGTGCCGGACGGACCGCCGACCACCGGCACCAGCAGGTGCTCGCGCAGCCCCGGGCGGCGCGCCAGCAGCTCGGCGACCGCCCGCAGCAGCACGTCCGGGGCCTTCAGCGGCTGGATCCGGCCCGCGAAGAGCAGCACCGCGGCGTCCTGCGGCAGGCCCAGCCGGGCCCGGGCGGCGGCCCGCGCCGACGCCCCGCCGGGGCGGAAGACGTCCAGGTTGACGCCGGGGTGGACGACGGCCAGCTGGTCCGGCCGGGCGGCGTAGTGCAGCGCCAGCTCGGCGGCCTCCTCGGTGGTGTTGGCGATCAGCCGGTCGGCCGCCTCGACCACCTGGGTCTCGCCGATCACCCGGGCCGCGGGCTCGGGCGTGTCGCCCTCGGCCAGCGCGGCGTTCTTGACCTTCGCCATGGTGTGCATGGTGTGCACCAGCGGCACCCCCCAACGCTGCGCGGCCAGCCAGCCGACCTGCCCGGAGAGCCAGTAGTGCGAGTGCACCAGGTCGTAGTGGCCGGGGCGGTGGCCCGCCTCCGTCCGCAGCACCCCGTGGGTGAAGGCGCACAGCTGGGCGGGCAGGTCCTCCTTCAGCAGGCCCTCGTACGGGCCGGCGGTGACGTGCCGGACCAGCACGCCGGGGGCCAGCTCGACGGTGGGGGCGTCGTCCGAGCAGATCGCCCGGGTGAACACCTCGACCTCGATGTTGAGCGCGGCCAGGCGCTTGGCCAGCTCGACGATGTAGACGTTCATCCCGCCGGCGTCCCCCGTGCCGGGCTGGTGCAGCGGCGAGGTGTGGACACTCAGCATCGCTATCCGGCGCGGGCGGCGGCGGCCCGGGACGAGCGACTGGAGCCGGCCCCGCGCGGGCGCGGCGGGCTGGGCACGGCGTACCGAACGGACGGGGTGCTGGATCACCTGGCTGAAGCCTCCTCTGTGCGGCCCGTCTCGGCGGCCCGCGCACGGGCCGCCCGCTGTCCGGTGTGCGCTGCCCCGTCCCGGGCACACATCACCACCAGACAGCCAACCACCCGGCCCGCGTCCGGCATTCCCGGTCCGGCCGACGAGATGCCGGACGGGGCGACGTCCCAGGTCACAGCGGTGCCGACGCGGACCCGACTACCCTTCCAGGCATGGCTGCCTCCTTCGACTCCGCGACCGCACCCGCCCGTGGGCGGACCGGACGGCCGGTGGGGACGGTCACCCGGGGCACCACCAACACCAACCGGCTGCGGCGGATGGACCGCTGGATCGCCCACACCCTCGGCCGCACGCTGCGCGCCGGCGGGCGCCCGCCGGTGGCGGTCGACCTCGGCTACGGCGCCGCGCCGTGGACGGCCGTCGAACTGGCCGGGCGGCTGCGCACGGTGCGCCCGGACGTCCGGGTGGTCGGGATCGAGATCGAGCCGGAGCGGGTCGCGGCCGCGCTGCCGTACGCCGAACCGCCGCTGCTCACCTTCCGGCGCGGTGGCTTCGAGGTCCCGCTGGACGGCGGCGCGCCGGCCCAGCTGATCCGGGCCGCCAACGTGCTGCGGCAGTACGACGAGTCGGCGGTGGCCGGGGTCTGGGAGCGGCTCTGCGCCCGGCTGGCCCCGGACGGGCTGCTGGTGGAGGGCACCTGCGACGAGATCGGGCGGCGGCACGTCTGGGTCGCGCTCGGCCCGGAGGGGCCCCGGACGGTGACCTTCGCGGCCCGGCTGGGCGGCCTCGGCCAGCCCTCCGACCTGGCCGAACGGCTGCCGAAGGCGCTGATCCACCACAACGTGCCGGGCCGGCCGGTGCACTCCTTCCTGGCCGACTTCGACCGGGCCTGGGCGGCGGCCGCGCCGTACGGGGCGTTCGGGGCGCGGCAGCGCTGGGTGGCGGCCTGCACGGCGCTGGCGGGCGACTGGCCCCTGGTGGACGCGCGCGGGCGGTGGCGGCAGGGCGAGGTCACGGTGCCCTGGAGGGCGCTCGCGCCGTAGCGGGCCACGCGGCCGGGGACGCCGGCCCGGCACGGACCGGGGCCGGTGCGGGTGAGCGACTCACCGCATTCACTCGAACGAGTTATCGAATACCACTGGCGTGTTGACGCCCCATCACGTCACGATGGACGCCGCCGGACGACCTGCCCGTGCGCCGTCGCCGCCCGGCGCCACGGCGTCCACCTGCGGCCCCCGACGTCACCCTCGACCAGGGTGATCCGCGTCACCATCGCCCGTCCCCTTTCCTCCCCCGCCACCGCGGGGATGCCAGCCGTCGTCCGAGTCAGATCACCGCACCGCCACCGGCGTGGCAAAAACCACAACGGCGCCGGTCGGCCAGAGAAATCCCCGGAGATCACGTTATGGTCGCGAGAAGTTCCCCGGCGCACGGTGCCAGGCGGGCACTGCGGACGGGCGCTGACCGTTACGCACTCGGGGAAAGGGAGGAACCACCGATGCCCGCAACGGGAGACGGGCGGGCACCTGGTGCCACGAGCCTGTCGGGCGCCCAGGCCGGCGCCCCCGTTGACCATGCCCGCAACCGCCCGGCCCCGACCGGCCCGACGCCGGCCGGCCAGGTGACGGCCGCTCCCCCGATACCGCACCCCCGGCACCAGACCGGACACACCTCGGCCCCCGCCGACGCCCCCGCCGCGGCCGCCAGCAGCACCGCACCGCTCAAACTGCTGGTGATCGAGGACGACGCCTCCGACGCCCAGCTGATCAAGGCGGCGGTCGCCGACAGCGGCACCTCGATCGAGATCCACTGGGCCCGCGGGCTGGAACAGGCCACCGAACTGCTCGCCGTGTCCCCGTCCGGCACCCGGCGCGGGCGCTCCCGCGGCAGCAATTTCAGCTGCGTGCTGCTCGACCTCGCCGCCCCCGCCGACCTGCCGCACCCGTCCGACGACTCCGACGGCCTCGAAGGCCTGCACGAACTGCTCCGCCGCGCCCCGCACACCGCGGTCGTGGTGCTCACCGACGCGGCCGGCGCCGAACTGGGCGCGGCCGCCGTCGCCGCGGGCGCCCAGGACTTCCTGATCAAGCACGCGACGGACGGCCCACTGCTGGGCCGCGCCCTGCGCTACGCCGTCGAGCGCAAGCGCGCCGACGAGTCGCAGCGCCGCCTGGTCGAGGCCGAACTGCGAGGCCAGGAGAACGCCCGGCTCCAGCGCCACCTGCTGCCCACCCCGCTGCTCGACGGCGCGGGCCTCTCCTTCACCCGGCGCTACCGCCCGGGCCGCCGCCGCGCCCTGCTCGGCGGCGACTTCTACGACGCCGTCCGCACCGACGACGGCACCGTCCACGTCGTGATCGGCGACGTCTGCGGCCACGGCCCGGACGAGGCCGCGCTCGGCGTCGCCCTCCGGATAGCGTGGCGCACCCTCGTCTTCGCGGGCCTCACCGGCGAGGCCCTGCTGACCACCCTCCAGCACGTGCTGGAACACGAGCGGCGCAGCGACGAGATCTTCGCGACGCTCTGCATGCTCGTCATCGAGCCGGGCGGCGCCAGCGGTGGCCTCGACTCGCTCGGCGCCGGCGAGCCCGCCCGGCTCTACCTCGCCGGGCACCCGGCGCCGCTGCTGCTCGGCCGCGACCACCAGCCGGTCACCCTGCCCGCCGACCTCGCCGGTCCGGCGCTCGGCCTGCTGCCGTGCCACGACGGGCAGGCCGCGTGGCCCGCCCAGCAGCTCGAACTCCAGCCCGGCTGGCGATTGTTGCTCTACACCGACGGGCTGATCGAGGGCCGGGTCGGGGCCGGCTCCCGCCGCCTCGGCCAGGACGGGCTGGCCGACCTCATCGGCGACCACCAGTCCGCCGGGCTCACCCGGGGCCGGCTCGTCGACAGCGCCATCGCCGAGGTCGAGGAGCTCAACGGCGGCGCGCTGACGGACGACGTCGCGGTGCTGCTGCTGGAACGCAACCCGGTGCAGCTGATCCTCGGCTGAGCCGGCCGGCGACGACCGGAGCCGACCGGAGCCGGGTACGGCGAGGCCCGGGTGGGTGAACTCCCCGCCCGGGCCTCGCCGTTGCCTGATCTTTGCCCGATCGCGCGGCCTACCAGGGGCCGTACGGACCGGTGTTGCTGCGGCCGCCACGGCCGCCGCCACCGGTCAGCTCCCGGATCGCCGGGCGCACGTCCACCATGTAGACGATCGACGCGACCAGCCCGGCGAGCGTCCCGATGCCGGTGAAGAAGTTCACCCCGAACAGCAGGTCCCAGCCGAAGGCGATCGCCAGGATCGCCAGCCAGAACGGCTTGGTCTTCTTGTCCGCCGCCCGGTAGGCGTCCTCACGGCGGGTGACCGCGTCGCCCAGGGCGAACAGCTTGAAGCCCAGGATGGCGACGGACAGCCACCAGATCGGGTTCAGATAGGCCAAGTCCAGAATCTGGGCCACTCCGCCCATCACGCTCTCCTCTGTCTCTCGCCTCCGGCGCTCCGGCCACCGCCCATCCTGGCACGGTCGACCGTCCGCTCTCCTGTCAACGTCCAGCGGTCACCGGATGTGCCCGTCCGGCGGCCCTTCCCTCACTCCGCGCGGTCGGCGGCCTTCCGGGGGCGGGCGGCCTTCTTCGGGGCGGGCCGGGCGTCCGCGGCCGGGGCGGTGGCCGGGGTGTCGGTGTCGTCCTCGACCAGCTCGGCCTCGACCGGCTCGGCCGCCCGGGCGAGCTCCGATTCCCCGGCCGGCAGCCCCGGCTCGGCGGGCGCGCCCGGGCGGGCCCGGTCCACCACGACCTTGCCGCGCTCGGCCAGCTCGTCGTACGTCTCCTTGGCCTTCACCGCCAGCTCGACCGCGCGGCCGACCTGCTGGAGGGCGAAGCCCTGCGCCCGCTCCTGCAAGGTCCGCAGGTCGACGGGGAGCGTCGTGACGGTCTCGGTGACCTTGGCCTGCGCCTCGGCCAGCTTCGTCTGCGCCTCCTGGAACCGGGCGGTGGCCTTCTCCTGCGCGCCCTTGCGGTCCGCGGTGAGCGCCTCCACCCGGCCCGGCACCTCGCGCAGCTTCTCGTACGCGAGATCCCCGGCGCCGGCGATGGCGTACAGCGGGGTCGGGTCGCTGAGGGTCTTCTTGATCTCGTCGGTGATCGGCATGCTTACCGGTCCTCCCGGTGGGTGTTCTGGGTGACTGAGCCGTCGGTCGTCGGGCCGGAGGCTGGTGGAACGCCGGTGCCGGTGCCGGCCGCGGGCGACCGCTCGGCCACCGCGCCCCGCTGGACGGCGTTCTCCTTCAGGAAGGCGTCGTAGACCGCGAGCAACGCCTGCTTCTGCTGCTCGTTGATCAGCGGATCGGCCAGGATCGAGGCCCGCAGCTCCAGGCCCTCACCTCGCCGCTCCTCCAGGATCCCGGCCTGGACGTACAGCGTCTCCGCCGAGATCCGCAGCGCCTTCGCGATCTGCTGCAGGATCTCCGCGCTCGGCTTGCGCAACCCTCGCTCGATCTGGCTGAGGTACGGGTTCGACACGCCTGCGGCCTCCGCCAGCTGGCGCAGTGAGTACTGCGCGTTCCGGCGCTGCTCGCGGATGTACTCGCCCAGCGAGCCGACGTTCAGTGAGGCCATACCGGCAGACTGCAACATCCTGCTTGCAGATGCAAGCAGGATGCTAACAACAGCAAACGGCGGGCGGGCTCAGCCGAGGTCGGGGACGCGGACCGGCATCAGGAGCGAGAAGGTGCCCTCCCGGCCCGGCGTGCGGATCGCCAAGGGGGCGATCGGGCCGCCGAGTTCGAGCACCAGCTGCTCGGGCCGGCCGACCCGCAGGGCGTCCAGCAGGAAGTCGCGGTTGACCGCCACCCTCAGGTCTCCGGACGTGGATCCGGGGCCGGGCTCGGCACCGGCCACCGCCAGGCGGCCGTCCGCCGTCAGGGTGAGGACGGTGACCGCGCAGTCCGCGCCGTTCGGGCCGGAGGGCAGGGTGCGGGTGGCGCCGGTCTCGACGGCGCCGCGCAGTTCGGCGGCGGACAGGTCGATCCGGTGCTCCGGTTCGAGCCGGGTCAGCGCCCGGTGGTCGGGGTAGTCGAAGTCCAGGGCGGCGCCCTCGATCCGGTGGCCGCCGGTCTCGGCCCGGACCAGGCCGCCGCCGAGGGTCACCTCGACCTCGACCTCGCCCGTGCCCGCGCCCGCGCCGAGCAGCGCGCGCAGGGCGTCGACCAGGGCGGTGGGGACGATCGTGCCGCCGTCCGCCCTGGCGGGCGCCGTGGTGGCGGGCACCTCGGCGAGCGCCATCCGGTAGCGGTCGGTGGCGACCAGGCGCAGCACCGGGCCGTCCGGTTCGAACAGCACCCCGGCGAGCGCCGGGGTGTCGGGGTCGCCGCCGACGGCGAAGCGGACCGCGTCCAGTGCGGCGGCCAGCTCCTCGGCGGGGACGGTGAGGCGGACTTCGGCGGGGGTGGTGGTCATCGGTTGCTCCCTCTGGTCGATCATCACGCGGATCAGGGAGAGCTCGCGGCGGGCGTCGGCGAGGCCGTCCTCCAGCCGGCGCAGGTGCGCGTCGAGCACCCGCGCGGCCGCGCCCGAGCCGGGCGCCGCGCCGAGCACGGCGCGGATGCCGGCCAGCGGCAGGCCGACCCGGCGCAGCCGGGCCAGCAGGCGGGCGTCGGCGAGTTGCCCGGGCCGGTACCAGCGGTAGCCCGTCTGCGGGTCGACCCAGGCGGGGGTGAGCACCTCGGCGCCGTCGTAGTAGCGCAGGGTGCCGACGCCCAGGCCGCTGACGCGGGCCAGCTCGCCGATGCTGTGCAGCTCGCTCTCCATGCCGGTGACTCTGCGGGCTCGACCAGGTCGAGGGTCAAGCCCGGCCGGTGAGGTGGGCGAGCTTCGACGGGTTGCGGACGATGCGCAGCTCGGCGATCCGGAGCCCGCCGTCGGGCCCCTCGACGAAGTCGAACACCGAGACGGCGTCGATCGCACCGTCCTGGGTGACCAGCAGCCCGGGCTGGCCGTTGACCAGGACCGGCCGGAGCTCGGCGCCCTCGCCCAGCTGGCCGAGCACCCCGAGCAGGAAGCGGGCGACGTTGTCGGCGCCGGTGACCGGGCGCAGCGCGGCGCGGACCACGCCGCCGCCGTCGGTCCAGGAGGTGACGTCGGGGGCGAGCAGGTCCAGCATCCGGTTGAGGTCGCCGCCGACGCAGGCCGCGAGGAACTCCTCGGTGGCACGGCGGCGCAGCTCCGGCGGGGCGTCGTAGCGCGGCCGGCGGGCCCGGACGTGCGCCTTGGCCCGGCTGCCGACCTGCCGGCAGGCGGCCTCGGTGCGCTCCAGCGCCTCGGCGATCTCCCGGTAGGAGAAGCCGAAGGCCTCCTTGAGGACGAAGACGGCCCGCTCCAGCGGGGACAGGCTCTCCAGCACCACCAGCAGGGCGAACGAGACCGTCTCGGCGCGCTCGACGTCGGCGGTCGCGTCCGGCTCGGCGACCAGCGGCTCGGGCAGCCAGGGGCCGACGTAGGCCTCGCGGCGGACGGCGGCCGAGTCGAGCCGGTTGAGCGCGAGGTTGGTGACCGTCCGGGCCAGGTAGCCGCCCGGGTTGGCGACCGGGCCGGTGACGCCGCTCCAGCGCAGCCAGGTGTCCTGGACCAGGTCCTCGGCGTCGGCGACGCTGCCGAGCATCCGGTAGGCGATACCGAAGATCATCCGGCGGTGCCGCTCGAAGTCGTCGAGGGCGGGGTCGGTGAGGGTGTCGGTCACCGCTCCGACGCTACCGCACGGGCGGCGGCGAGCCGAGGCCTCGTCAGCCGCGGAACGCCTCGTACGCGGGGGCGAGCAGGGTGGCGAGGTCGCGGCCGCGCACGGTGACGCCGGAGCGGCCGAGACGGCGCAGCGAGGGCTCGTCGGGCTCCTCCTCGGGCCCGGGCGGGGCCGGGCGCAGGGTGAAGCCGCCGCCCCAGTAGGCGGCGACGTTCACGGCGGCGGCGTTCCCGGCAGGGGCGTTCCCGGGTTGGGAGTCCACGGTTTGGGCGTTCCCGGCGGGGGTGTTCCCGGGTGGGACGGGGGCGGGGTGGTCGGGTGTCATGCGTCCTCCTCGGCGACGGCGTCCTCGCGGGTGAGCGCGACCAGTTCACGCAGCGCCTCGACCGGCAGGTCGGTGAGCCAGCGCTCCCCCTCCCCCACCACCGCTGCGGCCAACGAGCGCTTGGCGGCGAGGAGTTCGTCGATCCGCTCCTCGACGGTGCCGACGCAGACCAGTCGGCGGACCTGGACGTCCCGGCGCTGGCCGATCCGGAACGCGCGGTCCGTGGCCTGCTCCTCGACCGCCGGGTTCCACCAGCGGTCCAGGTGGATCACCTGGTTGGCGGCGGTCAGGTTGAGGCCGGTGCCGCCGGCCCGCAGCGAGAGCAGGAACACCCTTGGCCCGTCCGGGGACTGGAAGCGCTCGACCATCTCCTCGCGGCGGGCCCGGGGGACGCCGCCGTGCAGGTAGAGCACCTCCTCGCCGAGCCGGCGGGCCAGGTACGGGCGCAGCATCGTGCCGAACTCGGCGTACTGGGTGAAGACCAGCGTCCGGTCGCCCTCGGCCAGCGCCTCCTCCAGCAGCTCCGCCAGCCGGGCCACCTTGCCCGAGCGCTCGCCCAACGCCGATCCGTCGTGCAGCAGTTGGGCCGGGTGGTTGCACACCTGCTTGAGCTTGCCGATCGCGGCCAGCACGGTGCCGCGCCGCTCCACGCCCCGGATCCCCTCGACCCGCTGCAGCAGGTCGGCCACCACGGCCTGGTAGAGGCCCGCCTGCTCGGCGGTGAGGCTGCACCAGACGGTCATCTCCTGCTTGGCCGGCAGCTCGGCGGCCACCGCCGGGTCGGACTTGAGCCGACGCAGCACGAACGGGGCGGTGCGGCGCTGGAGTTCGGCGGTGCGCTCGGGGCTGCGGTGCAGTTCGACCGGGATCGCGTAGCGCTCCTTGAAGCGCTCGGCCGGGCCGAGCAGCCCGGGGTTGGCGAAGTCCAGGACGGCGTGCAGTTCGGCGAGCCGGTTCTCCACCGGGGTGCCGGTCAGGGCGATCCGGTGGCGGGTGACGGGCAGCGCGCGGACGGCCCGGGACTGGGCGGTGCCGGCGTTCTTGACGTACTGCGCCTCGTCGGCGACCACCCGGCGCCAGCGGATCGCCCGCAGCGCGGCGAGGTCGCGCTGGACCAGCCCGTAGGTGGTGATGACGAGGTCCACGCCCCGTACGGCTTCGGCGAGTCGGTCGGCGCCGAGGCGGCCGGAGCCGTGGTGGACGTGGCGCCGCAGCGCGGGGGCGAAGCGCTCGGCCTCGCGCTGCCAGTTGCCGACCAGGGACATCGGGCAGACCAGCAGGGTGGGGCCGGACGCCCCCTCGGCCTGCTCGGTGGCCAGCAGGGCGAGGGTCTGGACGGTCTTGCCGAGGCCCATGTCGTCGGCCAGCACGGCCCCGAGGCCGAGCCCGGCCATCGCCCGCAGCCAGGCCAGGCCCCGCTCCTGGTAGGGGCGCAGGGTGGCCCGGAAGTCGGGCGGCAGCGCGGGGGCGGGGGCCGGGGCGGCGCGCCCGGCGAGCAGGTCGCCGAGCGGGCCGTCCGCGCGGACGGCGGTGACGGGCAGCCCGGCGACGGTCGCCTCCGGATCGAGGGCCAGCCGCAGCAGGTCGGCGGTGGCCAGCACGCCGTCGCGCCGGTCGGCGAGGAAGGCGAGCGCGGCGGCGATCTGCTCCGGGTCGGCCTCCAGCCAGGTGCCGCGGACCCGGACCAACCCCTGCTTGGCGGCGGCGAGTTCGGCCAGTTCCTGCTCGGTGAGCGGCGCCCCCTCCGGGCCGAGCGCGGCCTGCCAGCGGAAGGCGACCACGGCGTCCCGGTCCACCTGGGAGGAGACGGCGAGCGAGCCCGGCGCGGGCGGGGTGGTGGCCCGCAGGGCGAGCCCGAGCCTGGGCCGGCGGCGCCACCAGGCGGGCAGCAGCACGCCGAAGCCGCCCTCGGCGAGGGCGGGCGCGGCGGTGCGCAGGAAGTCCAGCGCGCCGGCCCGGTCGAGCGGCAGGGCGGCCGGGCGGGAACGGTGCCGCAGGCCGTCCAGGGCCGGCCAGCGGTGGGCGGCGCGGGCGAGCTCGGTGACCAGGACGTCGGCCGGGTCCGGCGCTTTGCGGGCCAGCGCGGCGTGGGCGGCGCCGCCTTCGTGCAGGTCGGCGGCGCGGACCAGCAGGGAGGGCTCGTCGACGGCCTGGAGCAGGAACTCCAGCTGCCAGGCGTCGTCGGAGGGCCGGCCCTCGGGGTCGTCCGGGTCGGGACCGAGTGGCTCCAGCAGGCGGAAGCAGAGCCGGAGCGCGGGCGCGGTGGGCTCGGCGGCGGCGTACCAGGCGGCGATTCGGCGGCGCAGTTCGGCGAAGCCCTCGGACCGGACGTCCGTGAGGCCGCCGTCCGGGGTGGTCAGGGCGTGCAGCCAGCGTTCGGCGGCGGCCCCCACCGCAGCGGTCCCCACCGCGACGCTCCCCACCGCGGCGACCGTCGTGGCAGCGGCCTCCACCACGGCGTCGGCTGGAGCAACACCGGGTCGGGCGTCGCCGGTTCGGGCACCGCCCGGGCCCAACGGGGGCGCGCCGGCCAGGGCGGCCCGGGCCTCGGCGTCCACCAGCGCGCCCAGCGCGGCGTCCAGCAGGGCCTCGCCGGTGCCGGCGCCGCCGGTCGGCCACTCCCCCAGCAGGACGGGCGGGCAGGCGTCCGCCAGCGCGGCGGCCTCCCGGCGGCCCGCCGGGGTGGGGTCGGGCCGCCAACGGGCCTGCGGGCGGCCGTCCGCCAGGACGGGCAGCGGCAGCACCCGGCCCCGGCCGACCGTTCGCCAGGCGAGGTCGTGCACGCCGGTCAGCCAGCGCAGCGAGGGGCCCTGGACGACCTCGACGCGCCCGGTGCCGGGCAGATCGGTGCTGGTGACGGCCCAGTGCGGGTCGAAGACCTCGCCGAGCAGTTGGGCGGCCGCCCCGGTGTCGAAGAGCAGCGCGGGGACGCGCCAGGGCGTCAGGACCGCCGCACCCCGCACCGGGGTGACCGGCAGGTCGGGCGAGGGCGCGGGCAGGGCGCCGGTGGTGGGCAGCAGCAGGGTGGCCCAGCGCTCGGGGGCCTGGCCGGCGAGCCAGCCGAGGCCGGGCCCGATGCCGCCGAGGACGGCGGCGAGTTCGCCGGCCGGGCAGGCGTAGGGGTGGGCGCGCGGGGCCGCCCGGCCGGGGCGGGGCTCGGCGGTGCCCGGGTGGGAGCGGGCGTCCTCGGCCCACAGGGCCAGCCGTCCGCCCGCCCGCCAGAGCGCGTGCAGGACGAACATGCGGGAGGCCTTCCGGTCGGCGGAACCGTCCTTCGCAGCCTAACCGGGCGGTCCGACAGTGCCGCTCCGCCAAGTCTTTCGCGAAACGCCGAGCACTGTGGTTGAAATTTGAACGAAAGCGGCCTACGCTGAAGCCAACAAGTTGAAGCCTAAACAAATGGCTTCGGACCCGAGGAGGAGCCATGGGCCTGTTCAACCGCACCAAGACCGCCGCCCCCACCGCCGTCGTCGAGACCCCGGCCGGCCCGGACCTCGCCCACCTGAGCGGCGACTGGACCATCGACACCACGCACAGCGAGGTCGCCTTCTCGGTGCGCCACGCCATGGTGACGAACGTCAAGGGCCGCTTCACCGAGTACGACGGCAAGCTGCACCTGGACGGCAGCACCCCGGGCAACTCCTCCGCCGACCTGGTGATCAAGGTCTCCAGCATCGACACCAACCAGGCCCAGCGCGACGAGCACCTGCGCACCGGCGACTTCTTCGCCGCCGACACCTACCCGGAGATCCGCTTCCGCAGCACCTCGGCCGAGCGGCTGCGCGGCGACACGTACCGGATGAGCGGCGAGCTGACCATCAAGGGCACCACCCGCCCGGTGGTCCTGGAGCTGGAGTACACCGGCAGCGCCACCGACGCCTACGGCGCCGAGCGGGTCGGCTTCGAGGGCAGCGCCGTCCTCGACCGCACCGAGTTCGGCCTGACCTACAACGCGGCCCTGGAGACCGGCGGCGTGCTGATCGGCGAGAAGGTCAAGCTCAGCTTCGACATCTCCGCCGTCAAGGCGGCCTGACCCGGCCGTCCACGACTGCCACCCGGGCCACCGGACCCGCCGCGCGGCCCGGTCCGCCCACCCGCCGCCCCTGCCGACCCCCCGACGGCAGGGGCGGTGTCGCGTCCCACGGTTTCCGGCGGCTGGTCCCGGCGGCCCGGTCCCACCCGGCCCCGGCACCCGGCCCGGTCACCCGAGCAGCACCGCGTCCGCCGCCGGCAGCCAGCTGCCCGCCGGCCGCCGCAGCCAGCCCTCGGCCGCACCGAGCCCGGCGGCCGCCGCACCCAGCGCGGCCAGCCCCGGGTGGCGCTCGCCGGGCCGGTGCACCAGGCTGACCAGGCTCAGCGGCACCGGCTCCACCAGCGGCACGTTCACCACCCCCGGAATCCTCGGCCCGCCGACGGTGGTCAGCATCGGATCGCCGTGCCGGGCCAGGTAGCGGGCCGTCTCGTCCACGCCCACCGGCGGCACGTACGGCGCGGCCGGCGTCAGGCCGTGCTCGCGCAGCAGGCGGACGCCGAGATCGGTCCACTCGGTGGTGGCCGGGTTGCCGGCGCAGACGTCGACGGGGTGCCCGGTCAGCTCGGCGACCCGCAGCACCGGACGGTCGGCCAGCGGGTGGGTGTCCGCCATCATCACCGAGATCCGCTCCAACCGGACCGGCCGCTGGGCGAGTTGGTCGCGCAGCGGGGCGGGCAGTCCGGCGAACCGGCCGAAGGACACGTCCAGCCGGTGGGCCAGCAGTTCGGCGGCGGCCGCGGCGAGGCCGCCGTGGAAGCGGGCCAGCAGTTCGCCCTCCGGCCAGGCGGCGCGGGCGCGTTCGAGCACCCGGTCGGCGGTGAGGTCCGGGCCGGTGACGTCGCTGTTGAGGTCCAGCAGCAGCGGCCGGGCCGCGGCGCCCGCCAGGATCTCGTCGTGCAGGGCGAGGAGCCGGCGCGCCCGGGGCAGCAACCGCTGCCCGGCCGGGGTGAGTTCGACGCTGCGGGTGGTGCGGGTGAACAGCGCGTCGCCGAGCAGTCCTTCCAGGGTCCGGATGTCCCGGCTGAGCGCCTGCTGGGCGACGTGCAGCCGCCCGGCGGCCCGGCCGAAGTGCAGGCTCTCGGCGGTCGCGACGAAGCCGCGGAGCAGGCGGGGGTGCAGGTCACGGGGCATGGGCGGCAGATTAACAACACCCTGCTGTGAATGCGGCGGAACAGGTGTTGGACCGCCGCCGGGCACCGACGGGAGGCTGGGGCCATCCCCCTCGACCTCCCCCAGGAGCCCGATGCCCTCGCGCGCCCTCCTCGCCTCCTACCGGCGGCTGTTCGCGGCCCCCGGCGCGGCCGCCTTCACCCTCGCCGGGCTGCTCGGCCGGCTCGCGCTGTCGATGAACGGCGTCTCGCTGGTCGTGCTGCTCGCCGAACGGCGCGGCTCGTACGCGCTGGCCGGCACCGTCTCGGCCGCCGGGCTGGTCACCGGCGCGATCGGGATGCCGCTGCTCGGGCGGCTGGTGGACCGGTACGGGCAGGCGCGGGTGACCGTACCGGCCGCGCTCTACAACGCCGCCCCGCTCGCCGCGCTGCTGATCTGCCTCCGGCTCGGCGCACCCGACTGGACGCTCTACGCCTGCTGGGCGGCCGGCGCGGCCGCGCCCAACCTCGGCGGCATGGCCCGGGCCCGCTGGGCACACCTGTACCGGGCCGACCCGGCCGCCCGGCACCTGGCCAACTCCCTCGAACAGGCCCTGGACGAACTCTGCTTCATGGCCGGGCCCGTCCTCGCCATGACGCTCTGCACGGCGGTCGCCCCGGAGGCCGGGCTGCTCGCCGCCGGGGCGCTCGGCACCACCGGCGCCCTGCTGTTCGCGGCCCAGCGGCGCACCGAACCACCGTTGCCCGCCCGCTCGGAGGGCGACCGCCACGGCTCGCCGCTGCGGGTGCCCGGGCTGCGGGTGCTGCTGCTCGCCTTCCTCGCCACCGGCGTCGTCTTCGGCTCGACCGAGATCACCACCGTGGCGTACGCCGACGCACTCGGGCACAAGGCGGCGGCGGGCGCGCTGCTGGCCCTGGTCGCGGGCGGATCCTGCCTGGCCGGGCTGCTGTTCGGGCTGCTGACGCCGCGCCGGGCGACCGGGGTGCGCTTCCTGTCCGGGGCCGCGGCGATGGCCGGGGTGCTGCTGCTGCCGCTCGCCGCCGGACTGGGCGGGGCCGGGCTCGGCCTGCTCGGGGTCGCGCTGTTCGCGGCCGGCACGGCCACCGCGCCGACCATGGTGACCGGGATGACGCTGGTCCAGGAGCTGCTGCCGGGGCGGCAGTTCAACGAGGGGATGGCGGTCGCGGTGTCCGGCATCGTGGTCGGCATCTCGGGCGGTGCGGCGCTCGCCGGCGCGGTCGCCGAGCACGCCGCCCCCGGTACCGGCTACGCGCTGCCCGCCTGCGCCGCCGCGCTCGCCCTGCTGATCGCCCTCGCCGGGCGGCGGCACCTGGGGCAGTCGCGGCGCACCCCGGCGGACAGTGCCGAGCGAACTGTCAGTGCCTCGGTCTAGCGTTCGGGGCATGGCGGAAATCACCTATGTCCAGGGCGATGCCACCGCGCCGCAGGGTTCGGGCGTGAAGGTGATCGCGCACGTCTGCAACGACCTCGGCGGCTGGGGCAAGGGCTTCGTGCTCGCGCTGTCCAGACGCTGGCCCGAGCCCGAGGCCGCGTTCCGGCGCTGGCACCGGGAGCGGGCGGGGAACGACTTCGGGCTCGGCGCCCTGCAACTGGTGCAGGTCGAGCCGTACCTCTGGGTGGCCAACCTGGTCGGCCAGCGCGGCATCCGGACGGGGCGCTCGACCGGGGTGCCGGTCCGGTACGAGGCGATCGACACCGCGCTGGCCGCGCTGGGCGACCACGCGCGGGAGCTCGGCGCCTCCGTCCACATGCCGCGGATCGGCTGCGGGCTGGCCGGCGGGCGCTGGGAGCGGGTCGAACCGCTGGTGTCCGCGCGGCTGGTGGAGCGAGGGGTGCCGGTGACGGTCTACGACATCGGCTGAGCCGGCGCCGCCTGTACTGGCACCGCCTGTACAGGCGGCGCCTGCTCCGCGAGGCTCTCGGCGGGCCAGCTGTACACGTACTCGGGCAACACGTACCCGCCCGGGAACACGCCCTCCTGCACCCGCGTCCGCACGCCGCCCTCGCGCTCGTAGAAGGCGATCGCGCGGATGTTGTCGCGCAGCACCTCCAGGTACAGCTCGGCCCCGGGGTGCCGTTCGGCGACGTGGGCGCGGGCCGCGGCGAACAGCGCGCGGCCGATGCCGCCGCCGGTCCGCCCGGGGCGGACGTGCAGGTTGTCGACCAGTACCCGGCCGTCCGGCTGCGGGACGAGGTAGATGAACCCGACCGTCTCCCCGGCCTGTTCGGCGATCAGCAGTTCGGGCTCGGCGGCCGGATCGCCGTAGTCGACGGTCAGCCGCAGCTCCCACAGCTCGCGCCGCTGGGCGGGCAGCCCGTCGCCGAGTGCGTCCGCGGGGACGATTCCGCGGTAGGCGGTGCTCCAGCTGTGGGCGTGCAGGTCGGCGACGGCCGCGGCGTCCTGCGCTCCGCCGTGCCGGATGGTGGTCTGCACGGGACTGATCATGTGGCGAGCCTCCCACAGATTGGAGTTGAACATGTTCAAGCTGAGCCTCTACAGTGCTCACATCATTTTGAACGCGTTCGAAATGGCGGGGGTGGTGGATGTGGCACCGAGCGCGGAGGGGACGCCCGGTGCCGCGTCCACCGACACGGGTCGGAGCTTCGTCTCCGGTTAGGCTCGTGCCCGTGGACGACCTGGCAGCGACGAACCGAACGGACGGCACGAGCGGTGCGGCCGCGACCCCGGCCGACACCCCGACCGACCCTGCGGCCGCGCCCGACACCGTCGGCGGGCCCGGTACCGACAGCGGACCCGGTACCGACAGCGGACCCGGTACCGACAGCGGGCCCATGCCCGGCGGCCGGGCGCAGCCGAAGACCGACAAGAGCGAGCAGACCCGGGCACTGATCCTGGAGACCGCGATGCGGCTCTTCCAGGAGCGCGGCTACGAGAAGACCACCATGCGCGCGATCGCCACCGAGGCGGGCGTCTCGGTCGGCAATGCTTACTACTATTTTTCGGCGAAGGAATTCCTGATTCAGGGGTTCTATGACCGAATGACGTACGACCATGCGGCGGACGCCAGGAATCGCATGGCCCATACGCGGAACTTCGCCGAGCGCCTGGAAATCGCGCTGACCTCCTGGCTCGACACGGCCGCGCCGTACCACGAGTTCGCCGCGCAGTTCTTCCGCACCGCTGCCGACCCGACCAGCTCGCTGAGCCCGTTCTCCAACGAGTCCCACCCGGCGCGGGCGACCGCCGTGGAGCTGTTCCGCGACGTGCTGCAGGGATCGGAACTGGCGCCCAAGCTGGACGCCGAGCTGGGCGAGCTGCTGCCCGACGTGCTCTGGCTGCACCTGATGGTCGTGGTGCTCTACTGGGTCTTCGACCGGACCGAGGACACCGAGCGGACGCGGGAATTCGTCCGCCGGTCCACTCCCATGGCGGCCCGGGTCATCAACCTCTCGCGTTATCGGGTGTTCCGCCCGATCGTCCGCGATGCCAAGGGCCTCATCCAGGACTTCATCCTGCCGACCATCGGGAAAACCGCCGTCAAGTAGCCCCCCCCCCCGGAGAACAGCTCGGACGCGCCGGGGGCCGGACCGCAGCACTGCGATCCGGCCCCCGGCGTAGCGGCGGCTCAGAAGCCGTCCGGGTTCCAGGGCTGCAGCGGCGTGCGCAGCAGCAGGTCGGCGGCGGCCGCCGCGCCGGGGCGCAGTTCGGTGAGCAGGCCGGCCGCGAGCAGCCGGGGCGCCGTCTCGCCGCCCAGGTAGAGCGACGCCAGCGCGGAGGCGCCCAGGGCGAGGTCGGCGTCGTCCGTGGTCCGGGTGCAGCGGCCGGTGCCGTCCGCGGCGACCTCGATCGCCCAGCGGCCGGAGGCGTAGCCGAGCCGGTCCTCGACCTCCAGGACCACCCGGCCGGGCGCGCCGTACGTCCGGGCGTCGAACGCGGCCGCCACGTCCAGCACCCGCAGCCAGGTGAAGTCGGCGTTGTCCACGTACGGGGTGGCGGCGCGCGGGTCCTGGAGCAGCAGCGGCAGCGGGTCGTCCGGGCCGATGTTCTCCGCGACGACCTTGCGCACCCAGTCGACGGAGAGGACGAAGCGCCACAGCTCGGCGGCGGTCGCCCGGTCGAGGGCGAGGAAGTCGGCCACGGTCAGGGTGCAGTTCGGGTAGCTGCCGTCCCAGGTGTCGTCGACCCGGTAGGCCACCAGGCCGGTGACCGTGCCGTCGGCGTCCCGGTGGACGGCCACGAACGGCTCCTTGAACTCGTTCCCCGGCACCTTGAGTTCGCCGGTGTTCCGCTTCCACCACAGCTCGTCGCGGGCGATCGCGCCCGGCTGGGTGCGCCGCCAGCGCTCGTGCAGGTCGGGGCCCAGCTCGCGGGCCTGCGCCATGGTCGCGAAGTCGATCCGCCCGCCGGGCACGGTGGGCAGGCCGTCGCGCAGGCCTCGGGTGCGGTGCAGGTCGATGTTCCAGCCGTGGCCGCGGGTGGCCGGGCCGAAGCCGTAGCGGCCGTAGATGTTGTACTCGGCGGCGATCAGGATGGCGACCGCCGAACCGCGCTCGGCGGCGGCCGCGAGGTCGCGGCGCATCAGCGTGCCGAGCAGGCCGCGGCGGCGGTGGGTGGCGCTGACCGTCACGGCGGTGATGGCGTCGGCCCGGACGGCGGCCCCGCCCGGGACGGTCAGCTCGACGTCGAAGCTGCGGAAGGTGGCGATGCAGCGGTCGCCGTCGAAGCCGGCCAGCATCCGGCCCGGCTCCCACTGCAGGCGGCGGAAGTCGGCCGAGCTCTCCGCGTGCGAGCGCAGGAAGCCCAGAGCGAGCGCCCGGTCCCACGCGGCCACCTCGCTCTCGGCGATCGCGCGGATCTGGAGGCCGTTCACGATGTCGACGGCCCCGTCATCGGTTGTGTTGCCCATCGGGCCACCGTACGGGCGCCGCTTTCGGGCGGCATCCCATTTATTCCGTGCCCGATGCGTAGTGCTCCCCCGGCACCACCACCCAGTGGTTGCAGTGCAGGACGCGGTCGGCGAAGTCGACGTCCTGCTCGCCGAGCAGCCGGAAGCCGAGCGCCCGGCAGATCCCGTTGGACGGGCCGTTGGCCGTTGCCGGGAAGGCGTGCACCGGGCCCCACCGGCCGTCCCGGGCGGCCGCGTCCAGCAGTTCCCGGACGGCCGCCTTGGCGAGGCCGCGCCCCTGGAACTCGGGCAGCACCATCCAGCCGATCTCGGCCACGGCGGCGCCGTCCTCCTCGTGCGACCAGAGCGTGACGGTCCCGGCCGCCACCTCCGGCCCGGCGCCGTCCGGGACGATCACCTTGATCCACGAACGGTCCTCGGCGACCTCCACGACGTCCTTGCGCAGCCGCTCCCGCACCCGCTCCTCCGGCAGCGGCCCGCCCAGCTCGGCCATCATCACCGCGTCGCACCGCATCCGGACGTACGCCCCGGCGTCCCCCGCCTCGACGTCCCGCAGCCTCATCGCGTCTCCTCCCGAGTGGTCGACGCGGCCACGCTAGCCTCCGCCACCGACAGCCCCGGCGCGAGCCGGGCGCGCACGTCGGGCCCTGCGGGCGGGCGCAGAAGCGGGCCGGGCGCTACGGGCGGGCGTAGAAGTCGGGGGTGCCCATGATCCAGAGGCTGGCCTGTTTGACCGGCATGCCGACGCGGGGGGCCTCGATCATCTGGTCGTCGCCGATGTAGAGGCCGACGTGGTAGATGTCGGCGGCGCGGCCGGTGTCCGTCCAGAACACGAGGTCGCCGGGGCGCAGCTGCTGGTAGCTGACCGGGGTGCTCTGGGCGTACTGGTCGGCGGCGAAGTGGTTGAGCTGTTTGCCGCCCTCGCGCCAGGCCATCATGGTGAGCCCGGAGCAGTCGTAGCCGGCCGGGCCCTCGCCGCCCCAGATGTAGGGCAGGCCGATCTTGGAGCGGGCGAAGGCGATGGCGGCGCCGGCGCCCTCGGCGGACCACGGGCGGCGGGCGGCGGGGGGTGCGGCCGGGGTGGCCTTGGCGGCGGCCTCAGCGGCGGCCTCGGCGGCGGCGGCCGCTTCGGCGGCGGCTTTCTCGGCGGCCTTCTCGGCGGCGGCGCGGGCGGCGGCCTCGGCCTCGCGGGCGGCGATCGCCTCCAGGGCCTCGCTGCGCCGGCGTTCCAGGTCGACGGTGGTGTGCCGGGCGGCGGCCAGGTCGGTGAGCAGTTGTTCGCGGCGGCGGTCGGCGGCGGTGACCGCCTCCTGCTGGGCCGCGAGCCGGGCCTCGGCCCTGGCCCTGGCGGCGCCGACCTCGGTGGCGGCCTTCTCGGCGGTCTCGGTGGCGGCGCGGGCGGCGGCGGAGGCGCGGGTCGCGGCGGCGGCGGTGGAGGTGGCGGCGTCGAGGATCTGCCGGGTCCGCTCGCTGGCGACGCCGATCACGGCGGCGCGGTCGCCGGCTTCGCGCGGGCCGTGGGCGCCGAGCAGGGCGTTGAGGGCGGAGAGTGCGGCGCCCGCGCCCTGGCGGTACGTTTCGGCGGCGAGCTGGGCGGCGTCCTCGGCGGCCGCGGTGCGGTCGGCCTCGGCGGCGGTGGCGCTCCGGGCGGCGGCGGTCTCGTCGGCGCGGGCCCGGGCGAGGGCGAGCTGGGCGCCGTTGTAGGCCTCGACGGCCTGTTCGGCGCTGCGGCCGGCCTGGTCGAGTTCGGTCCGGGCGGCGGCGAGGCCGGCTTCGATGGCGGTGACGGAGGCGGCGGTGCGGTCGGCCTCGGCGCGGGCCCGGTCGATCTCCCCGGTGGTCGGGTACGGGTCCTCCGTCCGGGCGGGGCCGGCGGCCGGTTCGGGGTCCGCCGGGGCGGCCTGGGCCGCGGGGAGCAGCCCGAGCAGGGCGGTGAGGGACAACAGGAGGGTCGGCAGGAGCCTGCGCGCCACGAGACATCCCCTTCTCACGGGTCCGGAGGGGACGGCGGCGGACGGTCCGCGGCGCTCGGGCGGGGCGGCCGGGCGGAGCAGGTCCGACGAATCATCCCATCACATGACAGAACGGTCACTCGCCGATCATGTTCTCAACTCCGGCGCTTTTCACACCTCTAACGCACTCCGCCGGGCGGGTGACCATCAGATGATCTGACCGCCAGTCACCTTCGGTCAGACGCACAGGGTATGCGAACTACCGGTGGATCCGGCGGGTGTGCGGCCGCAGGTGGGGGTGTCGCCCGGAGCGGTGCTCCACCCCGGTCGGACGAACCGCGTACGTCCGATTGCGCCCCGCCCGGATCGCGCGACGGCGCTGCTGCGCCCCGAGGGCCGGGCCGCCGCCGGGGCCGCCCGCGCCGTACGGCCCACCCGCCGCCGGGGGGTTCGCCGCTCCGGCACCGGCGGCGGCCGCCGAGCGGCGGTCCGCCAGCCGCGCCTGACGCCGGGCCAGTGCCCGGGCGGCGTGCGCGTCGAGGTGGGCGGTGGCCCGGGCGGACATCCGCTCGGCCACCCGGTGGGCGGCGGGGTGGTTCGCGGGCACCTTGTCGGGGGCGCCGGCGATCAGGTCGAAGAGCCAGGTGCGGGCCCGGTCCGCACGCCGGTGCAGCAGGCGCTCGCGCCGGAGCGCACGGGCCCGGCGGCGCGGGCGCGTGGCGTACCGCCAGCGGGCCCACGGGCTGCTCGGGCGGGCCAGCCGGATCGCCCCGATCCAGGACAGGCCGGGAACCATGATGCCGAGCAGGCCGGTCCACATCTTGCCCTTGATCAGGGTGATCACCGAGGCCAGGGCGTTCACCGAGATCACCGTGATCAGGCCCCACCTGGTCTCCTGGCTGGGCACCACGCCGAGCGGCACGTACCCGACCAGCAGCAGGGCGGTGAACAGGATCCCGAAGATCACCGCGTCCACCGACTTGCGGCCCTGCTCGCTCCAGTACACGTCGTCCAGGTGCAGGATCAGCGCGAACTCGTCCAGCACCAGGCCGCAGCCGATGCCGAAGACAAGCCCGAACCAGTCGATCCACGGGTGCCCGCCGTACGTGGCGAACACCCCGACGCCGCCGACCAGCAGGAAGCCCAGGCCGAAGACCATGTGATGGATGTGCAGGCCGCCGGGGGTGACGTTGCGGAACCACCACCGCACCTCGGCGCGGATCATCCGGACGCTGAACCGGATGCACACGAAGGAGGTGATGAAGCCGACCAGCAGCAGGAACAACGGCTGTTTGTGCGCGGCGACGATGTGCTCGCGGTAGCCGTCCAGCAGTGTGGTCATGCGTCTTACCTTCGTTCCTGGTCCTGCGTGCGGCCTGCCGTGACATGGCCCGGAGCCCAACACCGGTCCAACGCGGGGTCAGAACCCGCGGGTGCGTTTGGCCGCCCGGCGCGGCACGACCGGGTACAGCGACGGGCGCTCGCCGCCGACCGGCAGCTTCATGAACATCCGGGCGATCTCACCGCCGAGGTTCACCCCGATCGCCAGCGCCATCGCGATCGCCGCCGCCCGGGAGACGGACACCAGGCCCGCGCTGGCGTGGCCCTGGGCGAAGGACAGCATCCCCAGGTAGAGCGCCGAACCGGGCATCAGCGGGCCGATCGCGGCGGTCACGTACGGCAGCGCGGAGCCGTTGCGGTAGCGCGCCATCAGCTGGCCGAACAGGCCGACCAGGCCGGCCGCCACCCCCGTCGCCACGATCGGGGAGATGCCCGCGTTGTACGCCAGCACGCCGTAGCTGGCCCAGCCGATGCCGCTGTTCAGGGTGACCAGCGCGAGCGAGCGGCGGTCGGTCTGCAGCAGCGTGGCGAAGGCCAGGGTCAGCAGCATCGCGGCGATCATCTGGACCGGCGGGTAGGTGACGCCCGCCAGGCTCTCGTCCGGCCGCAGCTTCGCCTCGAAGCCGACACCCAGGTAGAGGATCAGCATCACGCCGATCACGATGCCCGCGACCAGGTAGATCACCTCCAGCAGGCGGGCCGCGGCGGTGATGTAGAAGCCGGTCAGGCCGTCCTGGACGGCGGCGACCAGCGCCCGGCCGGGCAGCAGCGCGAACAGGCCACCGGTGATCACCACCGAGCCGCGCAGGCCCCAGTCGTTGAAGGACAGGATGATCCCGGAGGCGGCGGCCGGCATCGCGGCCGCCACGAACTGGTAGAACTCCGGCAGCCGGCGCCGGGCCAGCGTGGAGGCCAGCCGGTCGCCGAGGACGGCCGCGACGAAGGCGCTGGCGAAGACCAGCCAGGCCTTGTCGTCGATCCGCCCGCCGACCAGGAAGGTGGCCGCGCCGGCCAGCAGACCGGTGGTCAGCGCGAGCATCCAGCCCGGGTACGGGTGCCGGTTGCGGCGGATCAGGGCGAGCCGGCGGTAGGCGTCGTTGACCGTGACCTTCTCCGCGGTGATGTCCGCGACCAGCTCGTAGACCGCGTTCAGCCGGGTGTAGTCGGAGGTGCGGCGGCGCACCACCCGGTCGGCGGTGATCGGCGGCTCGACCAGCGAGGGCTGGTGCGAGATGCCGATCAGGGTGAAGGTCACCTGCGGCTCGCAGCGGTCCAGCCGGTAGGCGTGCGCGATGCCGAGCATCGCCGCCTCGACGTCCTCGGCGGCCTCGCCGCTGGCGAGCAGCAGCTCGCCGATGCGCAGCGTCAGGTCGAGGATGCGGGGGACGTTGCGGGTCGCGCCCGCGGAGGGGTGCAGCTCGCGGGCGGTCCGCTCGAAGGCGGGGCGCTCGGACATCGGCATCCGCAGCAGGGTGCGCATCCGGTCCGGCCAGGGCGCCTCGCCGGGGGCGCCGGCGGTCAGCTCCGGGACGACCGGGATGCCCATCGGCGGGGTGTAGCCGGCGGCCCGCCACTCCTCGGGGGTGAGGGTGTCCTCGGCGACCGATCGACGGCGGGCCGGGCGCGCGTCCTCCGGGCCGGGCGCCTGCCCGGGCGCGGGGTGCGGCCCGAGTGCGGGGTGCGGCCCGAGCGCGGGGTGCGGCCCGGACCCGGCGGGCGCCCCGGGCTCGGGGGCCGGCTCCCGCTCCGGCTCCGGGGACAGCAGGCCCCTGGTCTCCGTGATCGGCGGGACGAAGGGGACGACGGTGGCGGGCTCGACGGTCGGGGCCGGATGGCCCAGCAGGCCCTCGGTGGGCGGCGCCTCGGCGGGGTCCACCGGCCGTGGCGGCGGCGTCCGCCGGGTCTGACGGACCGCCCGGCCTCCCCTCGCCCGCTTGCCTGCGCCCGGTCGGCCCCGCTTAGGCACTTCCGCTCCTTGCCGCCCCTGGTGGCCGTCGGCCACCGTTCGATCTCGGGTTACACCTTGCCTGATCGAACTGCCGGACGCACATGTACGCGGCGTACCCCGGCGGGGGCCGCGGACGCCTACCCGGCGCGGTGGCGGTCGGCGGACGCCGCGCCGGAACGGCGGGCCCGCAGCAGTTCGACCGCCACCGGGACCACCGAGACCAGCACGATGCCGACCAGGATCGCCTCGATGTTCTCCCGCACGAACGGGATCTGGCCCAGGAAGTAGCCGAGCACGGTGACGCCGGCGCCCCACAGCACGCCGCCGACGAGGTTGAAGACCACGAAGGTGCGGTAGTTCATCCTGCTCACCCCGGCGACGATCGGGGTGAAGGTGCGCACGATCGGCACGAAGCGGGCCAGCACGATCGCCTTGGGACCGTGCCGGTCGAAGAAGGCGGCGGCCTTCTCCACGTTCTCCTGCTTGAAGAGCCGGGAGTCGGCGCGGCGGAACAGGCTCGGCCCGACCTTGCGGCCGAACAGGTAGCCGACCTGGTCCCCCGCCACCGCGGCGGCCACGATCAGCGCGCAGACCAGCCAGAGCGGCTGGTGCAGGTAGGTGCCGCCGGCCACCAGCAGGCCGGTGGTGAACAGCAGCGAGTCCCCCGGCAGGAAGAAGCCGATCAGCAGTCCGGACTCGGCGAAGACGATGGCCAGGATGCCGATCAGGCCGAAGGCGGAGATCAGGTTGGTCGGATCGAGCCAGGACGGGCCGAGGGCGAGGCTGGTCACGGGCGGACACTCCTGGGGGTCGAGTCTTGGCAATGAAATGGTAAAGCATTTACCAAGACTCGACAGATCCCGGGATGGTTCCCGCTCCGGGCACGCGCGCGACGCCCCCCGTGGCGCGCGTGCCCGGGCCGGACCGGGCCAGAGGTCAGAGGTCAGAGGCCGTAGCGCTCGACGATCTCCTCGTGCCGGGCGGCGTCCGCGCCCGCCGCCTTGGCCAGGTCGAGCCAGGCGAGCGGGTGCGGCCAGTCGCCGGTGAGCCGGTGCAGCAGCGCGTCGGCCTCGGCGGCGGAGGCCGTCGGCGGCACCCCGAGGGCGGCGTACACGCCGGGCAGCGTGCCGTCCTCGTCGGCCGGGTCGGTGATGCGGTACTGCTCCCCGCTGTACGCCCAGACCGCGTGGCCGGCCTGCTGGAGGCTCTCGCGCAGCGCCGCCCACGGCTCGTCGCCGGGCCAGCCGCCGTCGATCCAGTACGTGGTGTACCCCGCCGGGTCGAGCAGGGTGAGCAGCTCGAACACCGGGCGCCAGCCGTGCCGCTCCTCCTCGGGGGCGTCCTCGGCCGGCGGCGGCTCCAGCAGCGCCGGGGCGAAGACCACCACGTCGCCGTGGTTGAGCGTCAGGTCCTCACCGAGCACCGGCAGGATCCGGGCGGTGGCCGGACCGGTGCGGACGGCGGGCAGGTCGGCGGTGGCGCCGTTGGTGCGGGTGGCCCGGACGGTGACCAGCTGCCACTCCTCGTCCACCGGCCCCTCGGGCTCGTCGAACTCGATGCCGAGCAGCGCGCCCGCGGAACGGACCGCGGCCCAGTCCCGGTTGGCGGTGGCCGCCGTGATCAGGTGCCAGAGGTCGGACTCCTGGACGGTGCGGTGGCGCTCCTCCTCCGGGGCGGCCTCGGCGGGCAGCGCGTGCTCCAGGAGCTCCTGGTACAGCCGCTGCGCGGTCGCGTGGTCGCCCAGTTCGGTGGCGGCGCCGGCGGCCAGCCGGCGGGTGTTGATCCGGCTGGCGTCCAGGGCCAGGATCGCCTCGCACTGCTCCAGCACCTCGGCCCAGCGGCCCTCGGCGGCGGCCCAGCGGGCGCGTATCCAGTGCCCGTCCTCCGGGCTGTCGTCGGCCAGCCGGTCGGCGAGGCGGCGGACGCCCTCGCCGTCCCCCGCGTCGATCAGGGCGGAGCCGAGCATGCCGATCAGCACCTCGTCGGCCGGGGCGGTGTCGAGCCAGCTCCAGAGCAGGTCGGCGGAGGCCCTGGCGTGGCCGAGGCCGCCGAGCACCGCGGCCAGGTTGACGGCCAGTTCGGTGGCGCCGGCCTGCTCACCCCGGTACCGGTCCAGGGCGACGGAGAGCAGGTCGGCGCCGGTCTCGTAGGGCACACCGACCTCGGCCAGGTGCGCCGCCAGCTCGCCGGGCGGGACGGGCAGCTCGGGCTCCGGCAGCGCCTCGGCGGCCGCCCGCAGCGCGGCGACCTCCGCGGCCACGCCGTCGGTGCGGCGCAGCTGGGCGAGCTTGCGCTCCCCGGTCGCGGCGAGGGTCAGCGCCACCGTCCGGGCGCCGCGGGCGAGGGCGAGCCGACCCGCCGCCAGCAGCAGGTCCACGCACGGGCGGTGCGAGCCGGTGCCGTCCAGGTAGCCGACCCAGCCGGCCACGGCGGCGCCCAGCTCGGCGTCGTTCTCCCAGGCACCGGCCGCGACCAGCAGCTCGACCGTGTGCGTCCAGCCGTCCCGCAGGTCGGCGTGGCGCTCGGCGGCCTCCCGGTCGGGCAGCAGCGCCAGCGCCTCCTCCGTCCGGCCGAGCGAGGCCAGCGCGCGGGCCCGCAGCAGGCCGCCCCAGAGCCGGTCGCTCTCGTCGATCTCGTGGCCGCGGGAGCGCTCGGCCTGCTCGGCGGTGTCGAGCAGCGCGAGCACCTCCTGGTGCCGGCCGAGCCGGTGCAGGGTGCCGGCCCGGGCGTGGTGGAAGTGCAGCGAGAGCCGCTCGCCGGCCGCCTGGATCCGGGTGGCGGCGGTGTCCAGGTGGGCGAGCGCCTCGGTGTGGCGGCCGTCGTCCTCCAGCGCGTCGGAGTACTCGCGGGAGAGGCAGTCGAAGCAGGCGCGGCCGGGCTCGATCCGCTCCAGCGTCTCGCCGAGCACCGCCAGCCGCTCCGGCACGTAGCCGGGGCCGTCGACCCGGGCGTGGCAGATCGCGAAGTCCTGCACCACGCAGACGGACTGCGGGCAGCCCGCCGTCTCCTCGCGGTGGGCGAACTCCAGCAGGTCGACCGCCTCGGGCAGGGCCTGCTCGCCCTGGTGGCGCTTGTTCAGCAGGTTCTGCATCCGCCAGTGCCGCAGGTAGACCTCGACCCAGGGCAGGCCGAGCGCCCGGGAGGCGGCCAGCGCCTCCGGGTAGACGGCGTCCACCTGGTCGTTGCGGCCCTCGTTGGCGTGGCCGGGCAGCTCGTAGATGGCGTCGGCCAGCCGCCGGTGGCCGGCCTCGGCCAGCTGGCGGTGGGCGTCGTGGACCCAGGCCCAGATGTCGGTACTCATGTGGTGTCCCCCTGCGTGGTGCTGATGTGATGTCTACCGCGGACCACTGACAATCCGTCCGTCACGCCTCGTCCGGGAGGGCGCCGAGGGTGTCCGGGACGCCCGGCAGGCCGGCCGGGACGGCGGCGGTCAGCGCCGAGACCGCGGTGCCGACGCCGGACAGCGCGGCGGTGAGGTCGCCGCCGGACGAGCCGGTCGAGCCCGCCGAGGCGGCCGCCATGATCACCTTGAGCGAGCGGAGCAGCCCCGCCGCCGTGGCGCTGCCGGTGTGCCCGGCGCGGTAGGCGGCGAGCAGGCCCAGCACGGCCGGGCAGGACAGGTTGAGGTAGAGGCGGGCCCTGACCTCGCCGTCGGTGCGGGCGGTGAACGCCCGGGCCAGCCGCAGCGCCGCGGACGGGATCCGGGCGTCGGCCTGGTCGTCCTCGATCCGGGCCTTCAGCTCGGCCTCGCGGTCCGGCACCAGGACCAGCGGCAGGCCGGGCGGGTCGAACCGGGCCGGGACGAGCTGCTCGCCCTCGTCGGCGAGGGCGCCGGCCAGCCAGGCCGCCTCACCGGCCGGCAGCGGGCGCTCCGGGTCGCGGAACAGCTCGCGGTCGCCGTGCTCGCTGCCCAGCTCGACCAGGCGGCAGCCGCGCAGCTGGGCGTAGCGGCGCAGGAAGGGCAGGACGGCGTAGCGGTCGCCGCGGGCGATCGGCACCCGCATCGCCCGGTACAGCATCTCCTCGAAGCCACCGCCGCTGCCGAGCGCGACGTGCACCGCGCCCCCGCCCGCGGCCCGCAGCGCGCCGGCGGTGAGGTCGCCCTGGGAGGTGGGGACGGGGACGTCGTCGGCGAGCAGGGTGAACAGCCGCTCGTCGCAGAGCGCGGCGCCGAGCAGGTCCTGGCCGTGCCGGGTGAGGATGCGGCGCCAGGCGGCGGGCCGCAGCCGGGCGGTCTCGTACAGGCCGTCGACGATGGCGTCGGTGAGGGCGCGCTGGAGTGCGCGGTAGTGGTCGTCGCGCTGGAGGTCCTCGCGGCTGGCGGTGGGGGTGAGCCGGCTGGACTCGACCACGCCGCCGATGAACCCGGCCCAGCTGGGCAGCAGGTCGCGGGCGTCCTCGGCGAGCAGCATGCCGCGCAGGTAGACGGCGAGGTCGCGGTTGTCGCTGCTGCCGTAGGTGCCGCCGTCCTGGACCCAGAGCAGGCCGATCGCGTCGGTGCCGCCCCCGGACCCTCCCCCGCTGCCGCCCTCGGTGCCGCCTCCGGTGCCGCCCTCGACCGGGTGGACGGGGAAGGCGGTGAGCGGCTCGAAGCGGCGGCCGAAGGCGGTGGCGAAGCGCATCCGGGCGGCGTGCTGGTCACCCGGCACGCTCTGGCGCCAGGGCACCTCGACGTTGTTGACGGGCTGCTCGTCGTCGCCGACGTAGACCGGGATCGGCAGCAGCACGCAGTACCGGCCGAGCACGTCGCGCAGCGCGTCCTCGTCGGCGAGGTGGGCGTGTTCGGCCTTGAGGGTCAGCTCGACGACCGTGCCGGGGCGGGGCCGGGCGGGCACCGGGTCGACCTGGTACTGCTCGCCGCCCCGGCTGCGGTAGCGGTGGCCGAGGTGCGGTTCGCGGTGCGAGGTGGTGGTGACGGCGACCTCGTCGGCCACCGAGAAGGCGGAGAGGAAGCCGAGGCCGAAGGCGCCGATCAACTCCTGGTTGCCGGTGAGGTCGCGCAGCATCCGGGTGTAGCCGGTGCCGACGGTGGCGAGGTAGGCGTGGATCTCCGGCTCGGTGAGGCCGGCGCCGGTGTCCTCGATGGAGACGGTCCGCCGGACGGCGTCGCCGCGCACCCGGATCAGCGGGCGGTGGTCGCCCTCCGGGTCCTCCAGGAGTCGGCGGGTGTGCGAGTCGTGGGCGTTCTGGACGAGTTCGCGCAGAGCGACCAGCGGGGTGGAGTAGAGGTGGGTGGCGAGGACGTTCACCAGTCCGCCGAGATCGACCTCGGTCGTACGCAGATCCTCGGCGGGGGCGGGCTCGGGCGGGGCACCTTCAGACATGGGTCCCCAGTGTGCCAGTGCGACTATCCGGCCACCATTTCTTTCTCCCTGAAAAAACTCGGTCAACTCCACGTTGACAGCGCAGGGTTGTCCGACCTTGCCGTCCCGTACGTCAACTTCCGTCCCCACCAGCGGTTTTGGATGGTCTGAGATGCCTTCGTCGGACCCGTCGGGCAATCTCCGGATATGGCGTCACCATGACACCATCGGGGGAATTGCCACCCGTTTGGTGGAGTTCGTCCACGCTGCTGGTGAATGCTGAACGTGCGACGTCAGGCAACGGCGCCACGGAGCGGCCACTCCGGATCGCGCCACATTTCGCACCCCAGCTCAGGGAGACCACCGTGTCCCGTATCCGCGCAGCCGCCGCCACCGCCCTCGGGGCGTTCCTCCTCGTCGGCTTCGGCGCCGCCGGCGCCCACGCCGACAACGGCGCCGGTGCCATCGACCACTCCAACAGCAGCGTCGTGAGCAACACCGGCTCCGCCAACGTCATCGGCAACGTCCACGGCAACGTGGTCGTCACCCAGCAGACGGCCACCGGCTCGGGCGCGAGCAACCAGAACAACGGCCTCGCCGCGACCGGCAACGGCGGCAACATCGGCGCCCTGCAGGGCAACGGCAACCTCGACGCCCGGGCCTTCTTCCCCGTCGGCTAGACCCGCCCCGCCCCGGGCGCAGCCACACCCTCCGGGCCGGGTGCCCGCTCCGTCAACGCGGGGCGGGCGCCCGGCCGCCGTCCGTTCCGGGCAGTCCGAGGACGGCCCGGCCGAGGTGCAGCAGGCAGTCCCCCAGGTCCGGGCGGGCGCTGTGCGGGCGGTTCCGCACCCCGTCGTTGACCAGCGCGAACAGGGCGTGGACCCGGATCCGGGCCTCGACCGCGTCGTACTCGGGCCGGACCCGCCGCAGCAGACCGACCCAGGTGCGCAGGAAGTCGCGCCGGAAGTCCACCGCGACCCGGCGGTCCGGCGGGGCCAGCCGCTCCGTCTCGCTGAGCATCGCGCCCAGGTAGTCGCCGTTGCGCAGCGCGAAGCCGACGTACGCGCCCAGGCCGGCCGTCAGCGCCGCCTCCGGCCCGGCGGCGGCCGCGAACGCGCCGTCCACCTCCTGCCAGAGCCGTTCGCGGCTGCGCACCAGCGAGGCGGCGAGCAACTGGGCCTTGCTGTCGAAGTGCCGGTAGACGCTGGGGCCGGAGATGCCGACGGCGGCGCCGAGTTGGTCGGTGCTGACGTTGTCGAAGCCGCGCCGGTGGAAGAGCCGGACGGCCGCCGCGAGCAACTCCTCGCGGCGCGCCTGCGGCCTGGGCTCCGGCGACCCGGGGGCGACGGGATCGGCGGCGGGGACGATGGCGGGACCCGGGTGGGCGGCGGAATCCGGGTGGGCGGCGGCGCCGCCCGGGGAGGCCGCGAGGACGGCGGCGACGAGTTCGCGCAGCACCGCCTCGGCGCGGCGCGGCTGCGGCGCGGCCGACTGGTAGGAGAGCCCGGTGCAGGCCGAGAGCGCCGACCAGCAGAGCAACTCGGCGTCCGGCAGAGGGAGTTCCGGCCGCCCGGCACACAACACGGCGGTCATCAGCGCGACGTCGGCACGCAGTTCGCGGCGCAGCGCCGCCCGCCGGGCCGGCGGCAGCAGCCTGGCGTCGCGCTGCACCAGGGTGCCGAGCGGGCGGTGTCCGACCGCGACGGCGGCCAGCGCGGCGCCGAGGTCGCCGGTGGTGCGGGCCCCGCGCAGCCCGCAGGCCAGCGCGTCCAGCCCCAGCCGGAGGGCGCGGTCGAGCAGTTCGGGCTTGCCGCGGAAGTGCCGGTAGAGGGCGGGCGCGGTGATGCCGACCCCGGCGGCGACCTCGGTCATGGAGACCTGGTGGTAGCCGCTGCGGTGGAACCGGTCGGCCGCCACGGCGAGGATCTGGGCGCGCCGCCCGGGCGGTCGTCGGACCACCATGGCGAGCCTCCCTCCCGCGCTCCGGACTGCCGACCGAAGGCTAGCAAGGATTCACTTGAGGGCGCCGACCCCCGGTGACCACCGGCCTTTTCCGGCGCCGTCGACCCTGGACAGCCGAAGCTACCCGGGATTAACTTGTGAGGCCATCACCTGGCACGTTCAGCCCCTGCCGGCGCCCGCAGCCGGTCACCACCGAAGGGAGCGCCGCCGTGCGCCGCACCGTGTTCAACGAGGACCACGAGGCCTTCCGGGAGACCATCCGGGACTTCATCGCCAACGAGGTCGTCCCGGTCTACGAGAGCTGGGAGGCCGACGGCCACCCGCCGCGAGACTTCTACCGGCAGCTCGGCGCGCTCGGCGTCTACGGCATCGAGGTGCCGGAGGAGTACGGCGGCGCGGGCGAGAGCGGCTTCAAGTACCAGACGGTGATCACCGAGGAGACCGCCCGGGCGGGCGTGAGCTTCGGCTCCTCGGGCGTGCACACCGCGCTGGTCCTGCCCTACCTGCTGGAGTACGCCACCGAGGAGCAGAAGCGGCGCTGGCTGCCCGGCTTCGTCTCCGGCGACATCATGACCGCCATCGCGATGACCGAGCCGGGTGCCGGCTCCGACCTCGCGGGCATCGCCACCACCGCGAAGCTCTCCGAGGACGGCACCCACTACGTCCTGAACGGCGCCAAGACCTTCATCACCGGCGGCGTGCTGGCCGACCTCGTCCTGGTGGTCTGCCGCACCGCCCCGTACGACCCGGACAACCGCCGGGCCGGCCTGTCCATCCTCTGCGTGGACACCACGTCCCCCGGCTACACGGTCGGCCGCAAGCTGCAGAAGATCGGCCTGCGCACCTCGGACACCGCCGAACTGGCCTTCAGCGACGTCAGGGTGCCGGTGGAGAACCTGCTCGGCGAGGAGGGCCGGGCCTTCTCCTACCTGACCCACAACCTGGTGCAGGAGCGGCTGGCGATCGCCGTCAGCGCGTACGCGTCGGCGGCCGCGGCGGTGCGGTTCGCGCTCCAGTACGTCAAGGACCGCAAGGTGTTCGGCAAGGCGGTGGCCGAGTTCCAGAACACCAAGTTCACCCTGGCCGACTGCGAGGCCCAGGTGGTGGCGCAGCAGTCGATGGTGGACCGCGCGCTGGAGCTGTACCAGCAGGGGGAGCTGACCGTCGCCGACGCGGCCGCCGCGAAGCTGTTCTGCACCGAGTCGGCCTCCACCGTCATCGACAAGTGCCTTCAGCTGCACGGTGGTTACGGCTACATCCTGGAGTACCCGATCGCCCGGCTCTACACCGACAACCGGGTGTTCCGGATCTACGGCGGCACCAGCGAGGTCATGCGCAGCATCATCGCCAAGTCGCTCGGCCTGTAGGCGGGCCCACAGCCGCGGCGGGCCGCACCCCCATGGCGGCCCGCCGCACCCGGCCGGGGGCACTCGGGCGGAGCCGGCGTGCTCGGTTGGACGGGTGTGGCCCGGTTGGGCGGGTGCGCTCAGTTGGGCGAACCGTGCTCCGCGCGCCAGGCCTCCCAGCCCGCGCTGGACGCCACCTTCGCCTCGCGCAGCGCCCGCTGGGCGAACGCGGCCGGCGCGGTCTCCAGGCTGCGCACCCAGCTGCGGCCGGCCGTGGCCAGCGCCGCGCACACCATCGCCGCCCCGGCCACGCCGAGCACGGCGCCGATACCGGTGAGCAGCGCGCCGCCGGCCAGCAGCGAGCGGTTGACCTGGAACCCGCCGGAGACTGTCTCGTTGATAGCCATGCCTCCACGATGCGGGCACTCGCCGGGGGCTGCACGTCGAACGGCTCCGGGTGCGCGAGCCGGGCGCGTCCGCGAACCTGGGCACACGGCGCCGGTCCGGCGGCGCCCGGGGTCGGCCCGGCACGCCGGGTCAGGAGGACGCGCGATGCCCGATCTCGAACAGCTCGCCGTGGAGCACGTCGCCCGGGCGGCAGAGAGCCCGCACGGGCGCAGCGCCCACCTGGTGCTTCACGACGGCGTCCTGCGGCAGACCGTGATCGCGCTGACCGCGGGCACCTCGCTGGACGAGCACACCCCGCCGACCGCCGGCAGCGTCCAGGTGCTGCGCGGCCGGGTCTCGCTGACCATCGCCGGCCGGCACCTGGAGCTGCCCGTCGGACGGCTGGAGCCGGTGCCCCAGGAGCGGCACGGGCTGCTGGCCCACGTCGACTCGGTGGTGCTGCTGACGGTGGTCACCGCCTAGCGGGGCGGCAGCCGTCGACAGCGGGCAACCGCCGTCAGCGGGCGGTGGCGGGCGGTGACGGCACCGCGGGGCCGAACACGCTTCCGCTGACCAGCCGCAGCCCGCGCAGGAAGTCCCGCCCGTTCGGCGCCAGTTCGGGGGCGGCCAGCCACTGGGCGGCGTACCCGGCGAGCAGGGTCTGGTAGAAGGAGCCGCGGACGACCTCCTCCTCGGTGTCCGGCACTTCGGGCAGCCCCTGGAACAGCGCGGCGAGACCGAGCCGGCCCTCCTTCTGCGCCTCCGCGAACGCGTGCGCCAGCTCGGGCGCGTGCGCGGCCTGGGCGAGCGCCTCGAACTGGGCCGCCCAGAGCCCGCGGTGCTCGGTGAAGACGGTCCTGAGACCGTCCCAGACCGCGGCGAAGCGCTCCTCCGGGTCGTCGGACACCCGGTTGGCGGCGTCCACCACCGCGCCCAGGGACGCCCCCATCTCCCCGATCGCCTCGATCATCGCGGCGTTGAGCAGCGCGTCCTTCGAACCGAAGTGGTAGCCGATCGCGGCCAGGCTGACGCCCGAGGCGGTCGCGACGTCACGGGCGGTGGTGCGCCCGTACCCCTTCTCGTACAGGCAGCGCTTGGCGCCGGCCATCAGGTCTTCGCGGTTTCCCATGACCCGATCCTACGGAAGGACTGCACAGATGTCTTGCACGAATGTCTCGCACTGACGTCTCACACTTTCGTCTCGCACGAGCGATTTACACATACGTACTAGACAAGCGTCTGACACGTCCGTACCGTCTTCCCCATGACCGCAACCACCGGCCGCGCAGGCCGTCGCGAATGGATCGGCCTGGCCGTCCTCCTGCTCCCGACCCTCGTCCTGGCCATGGACATGGGCGTGCTCTTCTTCGCCGTCCCCTTCATCTCCACCACGCTGGCGCCCAGCGGCACCCAGCAGCTGTGGATCATGGACGTGTACTCGTTCCTGCTCGCCGGGCTGCTCATCACCATGGGCTCGCTGGGCGACCGGATCGGCCGCCGCCGGCTGCTGATGATCGGCGCCGCCGGCTTCATCGGCGCCTCGCTGCTCGCTGCCAGGGCCGACACCGCCGGCCAGCTGATCGCCGCCCGCGCCCTGCTCGGCGCCGCCGGGGCCACCGTGATGCCCTCGACGCTCGCGCTGATCCGCAACATGTTCCACGACCCCAGGCAGCGGCAGATCGCCCTCGGCGCCTGGGGCGGCGTCCTCACCGCCGGCGCCACCCTCGGCCCGGTCGCCGGCGGCCTGCTGCTCGACCACTTCTGGTGGGGCTCCGTGTTCCTGGTCGCCGTCCCGGTGATGGCCCTGGTACTGCTCACCGGGCCCGTCCTGCTCCCCGAGTACCGCTCCACCGCCCGCACCGGCCGCTTCGACCTGCCCGGCGCCGCGCTCTCGATGGCCGCGATCCTGCCGCTGGTCTACGGCGTCAAGACCCTCGCCGTGGACGGCTGGAGCCCGCTGCCCGCCCTCGCCGTCCCGGCCGGCCTGCTGCTGGCCGCCGCGTTCGTCCGGCGCCAGCGCACCGCCGCCGACCCGCTGATCGACCTCGGCCTGTTCCGGATCCGCACCTTCAGCGGCGCGATCAGCGTCAACACCATCGCGATGTTCGCGATGATGGGCTTCTCCCTCTTCACCTCGCAGTACCTGCAGCTGGTCAAGGGCATGAGCCCGCTCACCGCCTCGCTCTGGTCGCTGGTGCCCAGCGTCGGCGTCGGCGCGGCCGTCGGCACCAGCTCGGCGCTGGCCGGCAAGGTCCGCCCGGCGGCCCTGATGGGCGGCGGGTTCCTGGTCGGAGCGGCGGGCTTCGCGCTGATGACCCAGGTCGGCGCGCACTCCCCGCTGGCGCTCATCCTCGTCGCGGCGGGCGTCCTCGCCGCCGGCACCGTCGGCACCATGACCATGACCGCAGAAATGGTCGTCTCCGCCGCCCCCGCCGAGCAGGCCGGCGCCGCCTCCGCCACCTCCGAGACCGCCGTCGAACTCGGCAGCTCGCTCGGCATCGCCCTGCTCGGCGCGGCCGGCGCCGCCGTCTACCGCCACCAGCTGGACGGCGCCCTCCCGGCCGGCGTCGACGGCGAGGCCGCCCGGGCCGCCCAGGACACCCTCGGCGGCGCGGTCACCGTCGCCGGCCACCTGCCCGGCCGGATCGGCACGGACCTGCTGGAGACCGCCCGGGCCGCCTTCACCGACGGCCTGCACGTCGCCGCGGTGGTCGGCCTGCTCTTCGCCCTCGGCGCCGCCCTGCTGGCCTACCGCCTGATGCGCCACCTCCCCGCCGCCGCCCCGGCCCCCGAGGCCGAGGCCGCAGCCGAGGCCGTCACCGTCTGACCCACCCGGCCCGATCCACGCGAGTCATCGAGAGCCCCCGCCCCCACGGGCGGGGGCTCTCCGCCGTTCCCACCGATCCCTACCGGTGCCGGTAGACCTCACGACGGTTGCCGACCGCCATGACCCAGACGATCAGCACCCCGTCCTCGACGGTGTACAGCACCCGGTAGTCCCCCACCCTTAGCCGCCACCGAGCTTGGTGCCCCTGGAGCGACTTGATGTCGAAGCCCGAGGTGTCGCCGACGTCCAGCGCCTTCTGCAACTCGGCGAGGCGGTGCAGGATGCGGACAGCGTCCGGCCTGGGCACCTTGAGAAGATCCCGTTGCGCGCCAGGACTGAACCGCGTGACATACCCCATCGCGCTCAGCCGTGGTGTTCGCGGAGCATAGCGGCCATTTCCTCCAGCGACACGGAGCCTTCGAGGCCCTCAGCCTCCGCCTCGTCCGCAAGGCGGTTCAGCCACTCGTCCTCGGCCTGCTCGGCGACTTCCCGCAGGCGCTGGTACTCGGCGATGTCGATCACCACCGCCTCCTGCCGACCGCGCCTCGTGATGATCGTCGGAGTCTCGTCACGTCGCGCCCGGTCGATCACATCCGCGAGATGGCTCCGGACCTCGGCCATCGACTCGATCACTGGCTCGCTCATGACGTCAATGTAGCAGTTGTACATCTGTTACTTATCGAGTCCGGCGGGCCGGACGATCCACCTGGGGGTGGAGGCTGGGGAGTCCACCTCCGGGGGCGTGCGTCGGCGGGCTCCGGGGAGGACCGTGAAGGGGTATCTGGCCCGTCCCTCCTCTCCGCCGGGAGCCGCCGCATGTCCCTGACGACCCTGCTCTCCCTCCTCGGTCTGCTCTGCTGGGTCGGCTACGAGCTGATGCTGCGTCGCCGCGAGGACTCCGCCGCCGGCACCTGGCGCGCGGACGACCGCGACCGCGGCTCGACCCGGCTGCTGCTCGCCTGCTACGCCGCCGCGGTGCTGGTCGTGGTGCTGTTCGGCCGCGCCGGGATCGGCGAACTGCCGCTCTGGGCCCGCTGGTTCGGGATCGCGCTGATCGCCGCCGGGCTGGCCCTGCGGGCCTGGGGCATGCGCACCCTGGGCCGCTACTACACCCGCACCCTGCGCACCGTGGACACCCAGCGCGTCGTCCGCAGCGGCCCGTACCGGCAGATCCGCCACCCCGGCTACGCCGGCAGCCTGCTGGTCTGGACGGGCTACGCGCTCGGCCTGGGCAGCTGGCCGGCGGCCCTGCTGGTGCCGGCGCTGCTGCTCGGCGCGTACGGCTGGCGGATCGCCGCCGAGGAGCGGTTGCTGCTGGCCGCCTTCGGGCCGGAGTACGCGGAATACCGGCGGACGTCGAAGCGACTCGTGCCCTTCGTGTACTGAGCCGCCGCCGATCGGGCGGTTGCCGGCCGCGGACCCCGGCGACGCGACCGGAGGGACCCGAGGGACCGGAGAGGCAGGTGCTGCGCGGTGCGGTGCCGTGCGGGCTGGTCACGGGTGCGCGAGCCGGACCGGGCCGGTTCCGGCCGCCGCCGCCGGCGCTCGCGTTCCGCTCGAACGGCACCTGCTTTTTGGCCAGCGTTTCCCGGCCGGTGTATCCGTTCGCCGTCGTCGCCAGGCATACTGGCCAGCACGGGCGCTCGCCCACCCTTGACTCTAGACAAGAAGGGACCGGTGGCCAGGGATGCTGCGGAACGGTCTTGAGCCCTGGCACCTCCTGGTGGTGCTGGCGATCGTCATCCTGCTGTTCGGGTCGAAGAAGCTGCCGGAGATGGCCCGCGGCCTCGGCAAGTCGATGCGCATCCTGAAGGCGGAGACGAAGG
Organism: Kitasatospora sp. NPDC057940; assembly: GCF_042887425.1. Taxonomy (NCBI): domain Bacteria; kingdom Bacillati; phylum Actinomycetota; class Actinomycetes; order Kitasatosporales; family Streptomycetaceae; genus Kitasatospora; species Kitasatospora sp. NPDC057940. The sequence continues at coordinate 656,581 of NZ_JBHVPH010000001.1, read as the reverse complement.
CGCTGCGCGAGGACGAGGTCCCGGCGGACGCCGCGCAGAGCGCCGGCACCGCGCAGAGCACCGCCGCGCCGCAGCCGGCCGCCACGACCCCGCCGGCCGTCACGCCGACCAACGTGACCAAGGCCACCGAGACGAAGCGGCCCGAGACGGCCGTCTGAGTCCCGCTCTCCTCCGGAAGCCCCCGGTACCGTCCGACGACGGTGCCGGGGGCTTCTGCTGCATCCGGGCTGCTCGCGGCCCTCCCGGCTGGCCGTCCGATCTAATCCGTTATCTCCTGGTATGCACCAACCGGAGGAACGGAGTCGCGGCATGCCCACCGACGAGCCGGGCGACGAGCCGCCCGCCAGACCACCCGCCGGACCGCCGGGCGGACCATCCGGCGGACCCCCGGGCGGACCATCCGGCGAACCGCCCGCCGGGTCGCCCGACGAGCTGGCCGACCTGCGGGCCCGCCTGAGCGCCGCCGAGGCCCACCAGGCGCAGCTCACCCGGCAGTTGGCGACCCGCCCGGACCGCCACCGGGTGCGCTCCCTCTTCGCCGTCCTGCTGATCCTGCTGGCCTGCGTGCTGACCCCGCTGAGCGCCGTCGCGGTGTGGGCGAGGTCGGAGATCGGCGACACCGACCGGTACGTCGCGACCATGGCGCCGCTGGCCAGGGACCCGGCGGTCAGGGCGGCCGTCACCAACCGGGTCACCGACGAGGTCGTGGCGCGGATCCCGGTCGACTCGCTGCTCGACAACATCGCCCCCGACGACCGGCCCAAGCTCGGCGCGCTGCTGAACGGCATCGGCCAGGCCCTCACCGACGGGCTCACCGGCTTCGTCCACAACCAGGTCCAGCGGGTGGTGGACAGCGACGCCTTCGCCACCCTCTGGACGGACGTCAACCGGCAGGCGCACACCGCGATCGACCGGATGCTGACCGGGCAGGGCGGCGGCGCCGTCGAGGTCAGGAACGACACCGTGGTGCTCGACCTCGCCCCGGTGATCGCCCGGGTGAAGACCGCACTGGTCGACAACGGGCTCGCGCCGGCCGCGAGGATCCCGGAGATCCACACCTCGTTCACGCTGGTGCAGTCCGACGCCATCCCCAAGGTCCGCACCGGCCTGCGGCTGCTGGACCTGGCCGGCTTCTGGATGCCGGTGCTCACGCTGGCCTGCGCGGTCGGCGGGGTGCTGCTCGCGGTCCGGCGGCGCCGGGCGGCGGTCACGGTGGCGCTGGGGATGGCCGCCGGGGCGCTGCTGCTGGGCATCGGGCTGAGCGTGTTCCGGGCCGTCTACCTGGACGGGCTCCCCGCCGGGGTGGACCAGGCGGCCGCCCAGGCGGTGTACGACGCGCTGGTGCGCTACCTGCGCTCCGCCGTCCGGGTGGTGATCGCGCTCGGCCTGGTCGTCGCGCTCGGCGCCTGGATCAGCGGCGGCGGTCGCTGGGCCCGCACCGCGCGCAGCGGCTGGCACGCGGGGCTCGGCGCGGCCCGGAGCACCGCCGAACGGGCCGGGCTGCGGCTCGGGCCGGTCGGGCGGTTCGTCCACCGCTGGAAGGCCTGGCTGGGCTGGGCGGCGGTCGCGGGCGCGGCGCTGGCGTTCGTGCTGTGGAGCTATCCGACGGTGCTGGTGACGCTCTGCCTGGCGCTCGCCCTGGTCGCCGTCCTGGCCGTGCTGGAGCTGCTGGACGAACCCGGCCGACCGGACGGAGGAGCCCCGGCCTCCGCCTGAGGAGCGGTCAGCGGGGGCCGGTGCCGCGGCCCCCGCCGACACGCCCCCTGGACGCTCCAGCCCGAACGGCCCGAACGGCCCAGCCCGGGACGCGGCCGGCCCGGCGCGGCCGCAGGCTGGACGCGATGTCCGGAAGCCAGCCACCGCCACCGCAAGGCCGGGTCGACCCGCGGTCCGCGCTCTGGCTGCTGGGCGCCTGCACCGCGCTGATCCTCGTGTACTGGCTGCTCCCCCTGCGCCGGCTCGGCTACCGCCACCCCGTCCTCAGCTGGCTCGTGTTCGCCGCCGCGCTGGTCGGCCTGACCGGCCTGCTGCTCGCGAAGACCACCGCCGTGCTGCGGGGCGACGCGAAGCGCCCGGTGGTCTGGCTGACCTTCCTGATCTTCCTCGCGATGACCATCTTCGCCGCGACCTACTACGTCATGGCCGCCCGTCCGGGCGATTTCGACGGGCTGGTCACCCGGCTCGACGCCCTGTACTTCACCGTCGTCACCCTGGCCACCGTCGGCTACGGCGACATCACCCCGGCCGGTCAGGCCCCGCGCCTCGTGGTGATCCTGCAGATCGGGTACACCTTCGTCTTCCTCGCCACGGCGGCGGGGACGCTGTCGCGGGCGATCCGGGCGAGCGTCGAGACCCGGAGCCACCGCAAGCCGTGACGTCGTCCACAGGCTGTGGACAGCCGCGTCCGATCGGTCAGGATTCGAGAAGCACGCCCGCGCGGCCACACCTAGCATCGGCGCCATGGACATCACCATTCACACCAGCGTCCTCCCGCACGACGACCCCGACGCGTCCCTGGCCTTCTACCGCGACGTCCTCGGCTTCGAGGTCCGCGGCGACGTCGGGCAGGGCAAGATGCGCTGGATCACCGTCGGCCCCGCCGACCGGCCCGACACCTCCATCCTCCTGGCGCCGCCGGCCGTCGACCCCGGGATCACCGAGGACGAGCGCCGCACCATCGCCGAGATGATGGCCAAGGGCACCTACGGCTGGATCCTGCTGGCCACCCGGGACCTCGACGGCACCTTCCGGGCGGTGCAGGCCGGCGGCGCCGAGGTCGTCCAGGAGCCGACCGAGCAGCCGTACGGCATGCGCGACTGCGCCTTCCGCGACCCCGCCGGCAATCTGATCCGCATCCAGGAGCTGCGCTGAGCCGTCCGGCCGCGCGCCGACCGTGCGGGCCGTGCGGACCGCGCAGTCCCTGACGGCCGCCACGGCCGCCATACCTGCCACGACTGCCCCGGCTTCCACGGCTTCCACGGCCGCGACGGCCGGAGTCGGGCCCGGTGAGAGGAGTCCTCCCGTGTGTCACCCCTCGTGGGCCCGCGCCCGTGCGGCGGCGCAGCGCCTGAAGGACCTCGCGCGGCTGCGCCGCGTCCGGGACCGGATCGACCGCGAGTACGCACGGCCGCTGGACGTCCTGGCGCTCGCCCGCGACGCCGGCCTCGCGGCCGGGCAGCTCAGCCGCGAGTTCCGGCTGGCCTACGGCGACTCGCCGTACGGGTACCTGACGGCGCGCCGCGTCGAGCGCGCGGCCGCATTCCTGCGCTGCGGCGACCTCGGCGTCACCGCGGTCCGCCGCGCGGTCGGCTGCACCTCGCCGGACGCCTTCCGCACCCGCTTCACCGAACTGGTCGGCATGCCGCCCGACGACTACCGGCGCCGCGCACGACGGGCCGCCGGACCGGTCAGGATTCGAGAAGCCCCGGCCGCCGGGCCGCGCCTAGCCTGGCGGACATGACCTCCATCGACTCCCTCGTCCTCGACGTGGCCGACCCCACGGCCGCCCGCAGCTTCTACACCACCGCCTTCGGCCTGGACACGCAGCTGCGCCTGCGGGCCTCGCAGGAGCCGACCACCGGCTTCCGCGGGTTCACGCTGTCCCTCACGGTGTCCCGGCCCGCCACCGTCGACGGCTTCGTCGGCGCCGCCCTCGACGCCGGCGCCACCGCCCTCAAGCCCGCCGCGAAGTCGCTCTGGGGCTACGGCGGCGTCGTCCGGGCCCCGGACGGGACGATCTGGAAGATCGCGACCGCCGCGAAGAAGGACACCGGGCCGGCCACCCGGCACATCGACCAGCTCGTGCTCCTGCTGGGAGTCGCGGACGTCTCCGCGAGCAAGCGGTTCTACGTCGACCGCGGCCTCACCGTGGCGAAGAGCTTCGGCCCGGTGTACGTCGAGTTCGCCACCGGGTCCAGCCCGGTCAAGCTCGCGCTGTACAAGCGCCGGGCCCTCGCCAAGGACGCCGGCGTCTCCCCCGACGGCAGCGGATCGCACCGGCTCGTGATCGGCGGCACCGCCGGAACCTTCACCGACCCGGACGGGTTCGCCTGGGCGGCCGAACAGCCCGCGGCCGCGCGCTGAACCGCCGAGCCACCGTCGGACAGGACCTGGGGCTCCGCGGTCACCAGTCCTGGTTGTCGGCGGCCGTGGCGTGCAGGGTGACCAGCAGGGCGCCGAGGCGGGCGTTCCAGTTGGCGTAGGTGGGGCCGTCGATGGCGTGCTTCTTGGCCAGGTCGCGGATCACCTTCTGGGCGTCCTTGAGCTCCTGGGCCGCGTCGTCCGGATTGCCCTCGTTGAGGCGGGCGGAGGCGTCGTCGAGGATGCGCAGCAGCTGCGCCTGGCGGTCGTGCTCCTTGCCCGCGACCTGGGTCTGGACGACGGCCTGGCGGAAGGCGTTGAGCTGGAGGGCCGCCCCCTGGTTGCCGGGGACGCCGGGGTTGGGGGCCGTGGGGAGGCCGGCCGGGGTGGTGGGAGCCGCGGTGGTGGGCGTCGGGGTCGCCGCGGGGGTGGACGCGCGGGCCGGGGTGCTGGGCGCGGCGGCCGGGGTGCTGGGGGCGGTGGCCGCCGGCGGCTTGGTGGGAGCGGGGGCGGCGGCGTTGCCAGCGGGCTCGTCCAGGGCGGCGACGGCCAGGGCGGTGACGCCGGCGAGTCCGACCACGCCCAACGCGCCGAGGACGAGGGGCCTGCTACGGCGGCGGCCGCGGCCGGCGGGCGCGGGCGGGCCCTGCCGGACGGGCGCCATCAGCGAAGTGGCCGGCGGGGCCTGCGGGACGGGCGCCATCAGCGAGGTGACGGCCGGGGCCTGCGGCGGGAGCAGCGTGGTGTGCTGCTGGTTGGGGTTCACCGGCCTCACGGGCGGCAGCAGTTGGGTGGCGGCGGCGGTGGCGAGGAGTTCCGCCGTCGGGTCGCCGACCGCCAACCCGGGGATGGTGGAGAGGAGTTCGGCCCGCGCCGCGACGGCGTCCGCCGGCCGGTCGGCGGGGTTCTTGGCGAGCAGGCGCAGCACGGCCGCGTCCAGCGCGGGCGGCAGGCCGGGGCGGCGGTAGGACGGCGGCAGGGGCTGCTCGCTGACGTGCTTGAAGGCGATCGCCACCGGGGTCTCGGCGGTGAACGGGGTCTCGCCGGTGAGCATTTCGGTGAGCACGCAGCCGACCGCGTAGAGGTCGGTGCGGCCGTCCAGGGGCGAGGCGGTGGCCTGCTCGGGCGACAGGTAGGCGGCCGTACCGAGCACGCTCGCCGTCTGGGTCAGGTTGCTGGACGAACCGGCCCGGGCGATGCCGAAGTCGACGACCTTCACCCCGCCGTCGTCGGTGATCATGATGTTTCCGGGTTTGATGTCCCGGTGGACCAGCCCGGCCGCGTGCGCGACCGCCAGCGCCTCGCAGACCGCCGCCGCGATGCCGACGGCGCGTTCCACCGGCAGGCCCGGCTGCTGCACCAGCACGGCGGCGAGCGAACGGCCGTGGACGAGCTCCATGACGATGAACGGCGTGCCCTGGTCGACGCCCGAGTCGAAGACCATGACGATCCTCGGGTGCACCAGCATGGCCGCGTGCTGCGCCTCGCGGCTGAACCGCTCGGCGAAGCGGGGGTCGTCGGCGAGCCCCCCGTTGAGGACCTTGACGGCCACCTGGCGGCCCAGCACGTGGTCCAGCCCGCGCCAGACGGTGGCCATGCCGCCGACGCCGAGTATCTCGACGAGTTCGTAACGCCCGTTCAGCGCCCGTCCGATCACCTGGAACTCCCCTCACGTGCCGTGCCCGGTGTTCCGGGCCGCCTCGTGCACCTGTGCACGATAGCCGCACCGCCGGACCGCACCGCCGGGGGCGGGGAGGCGGTCGGGGGACCGGGCAGCGGTCCCCCGGCCGCCGGCGCGGGGGTGCGACCCGCCCTGACTGCGGGAGGGCGGGCCGCACGTTCCAGGCCGACCGGGCCGGCGGCGCGTCCGGGGTGAGCGCCTGCCGGGCCGGCCGGGGCCGGCCGGGCGGCCGGACGGCACGGGGAGCCGACCGGCCACCCGGGGTCTTCGGGTGGTACTGACGAGCGGTACTGCGGGTGGTGCGGTCCTGCCGGTGGTGCGATCCGGGTGGGCGGCGAGCCCGGGGGGAGTCGCTCGCCGCCCACCCGGAGTTCCTGGGTTACCTCCGGCCCGACTGGCTGTCGTCGGGCCGGTCGGTCCTGCTCGGGCGGACGTCGGGCAGGGGCGGCGCGCTCGGCGGCGCCGGGACGGTCACGCCGGACCGGCCCGGCTTGGCCCCGTTGCCGCCGTTGCCCTTGTCCTGGCCCTTGTCCTGACCGTTGTCCTGGCCGTTTCCCTTGTCCTTGGTCTTGGCCTTGTCCTGCCCGTTGCCCCGGCCGTCCTCGGTGTTCCCCTTGCCCGCACCTGGGCCGGGGGTGGTCCGGCCGGGGTCGTGGGGCTGCGCGGCGGCACCCGGGTGGTCGTCGTCCTCGTCGCCGAGCACCTCCGCGCAGTAGTCCGCCACCTTCTCCGCCCCGCCGGCCGCCGCGACCAGCGGGCCGAACCGCGGCTCGGTGGCCGGTGAGCGCTCGCCCCGGCCCGACCAGTCGGCGAAGCCGTGGCAGAGGGCGACCAGTCCGGGCGCGAGCGGCCGGGCGCCGTGCCCCTCGACGTCGCCGTCGCCGTCGGTATCGGCGGAGGGGGTGCCGGGCTTCGGCGCGGTGGACGGTCCGACCAGTTGCGGGCCGCCCGAGGCGGAGCCGCCGCCGGACGGGCGGACGGGCGGGGTGCCGGGCACGGCACCGTCGGGCGAGCTGCCGGACGAACCGTCGGCCGAGCCGGCCGACGCATCGGCGGACGCGGTGCCGGGCGCACTGCCGGAGGGCCCGCCCGCGGCGGCGAGCGCGTGCTCGGGCGCGCCGGACCCGCCGCCCAGCGGGGACGGCAGGTTGCCGGTGCCGGCGGCGACCGCGACCCCGCACAGCGCGGTGGCGCCGAGCACGGCGGCAGTGGCCTTCGTGCTGAAGGCCCTGGCCAGCGCGGCGGTTGCCATCGATCGTCTCCGGACGGGTGTGGTCACTACGGGGTCGGGCGTGAGACGCGCCTCCCGGAACGCGGTCAGGGCGGCCTGCTCCCCGGCCAGTTCGTCGGCCGTCGCCGGGGCGGCGGCCGCGGCGAGGATCCGGGCGAGCGGCCCGGGACCGCCGTCCGGTCCGGTGAGCGAGGCGTCCTGCCCGGCCGGCGGGCCGCCCACGGCACCGCCGAGCAGATGCTCGGCAGCGTCACGGTCGATCCGACGGGATCGGTTGGTGCTCATCTCATGTCCTTCAGCGTCGCGGCCCGGCGTTCTGTCACACCTTGCGGAGAACTTTTTCCCGCAGGCTTTCCCGCGGGTTTCCCCGTGGGCTTCCCGGCCGCCTTCCCCGCGGTTTCCTCGACGGGTTCCTCGGAGGGTTCCTCGACGGGCTCCTCGGTACGGCGCCGGCCGGGTCGGCCGGGCCGCCGCACGGCCGGTTCGGCCTCGCGCGCGGCGGGGATCCCGACACCGGCCGCGAAGGACTGCTCCAGCAGCGTGGCCAGCTTCCGCAGCCCCCGGTGGGCGGCCATCCGGACGCTGCCGGCCCGCTTGCCGAGCACCCGGGCGGCGCTCTCGGCGTCCAGCTCCATGACCACCCGCAGCAGGACGGCCTCGGCCTGGTCGCGCGGCAGCCGGGAGATCAGCGCCAGCGCGTCGGCGGTGCCGACGGTGGCCAGCGCGGCGCCCGCGGTGTCGTCCCCGGCGGCCAGCCCGGCCAGGTACTCGAAGGGCAGGTCGGCGACCGGGCGGCGGCGCCGGGCGCGCAGGTGGTCGAGCGCGCGGTGGCGCGCGACGGTGGCGGCCCAGCCGCGGAAGCCGTCGCCGTCTCCGGAGAAGCCGCCCAGGTCGCGGGCGATCTGGAGCCAGGTCTCGGAGGCGATGTCCTCGGCGTCCTGGACGTCCTCGGGGCGACCGCCGACCAGGACCCGCAGGTAGCGCAACAGGCCCGGCTGGACGGTCCGGAACAGCAGCCGGAACGCCTCCTCGTCCCCGGCCTGGGCGGCCCGGACGGCCTCGGTCAGATCGGCGGGAGCGGGGGCCCGGCCCGCTGGCGGGCCGACGGAAGGGACTGGTCCGGACCGGCCGACGGGGCTGCCGGTGCCCGCTCCGGGGCGCTCTGCACTCTGCACCCGCCACATCATGGGCCATCCGGGCGAACGCGACCCCGCGAGCCGGGAGAAGTAGCAGGTCGGAGCGGCTGTCACGGCCCGCACCATGACAGCTGTCACGCGGATCCGGCAACGGACGGCACTGCTCTGACGGAGGGTCGGACGGAAACACTGGAGGCACGACGCGGGCAGCGGCCCGCGGCCACCAGCAGGGAAAAGGAACCCGCCGTGAGCCGAACCGTCACCACCACCACTGCTGCCACCACCGCCGAGGCCGGCACCACCCCGAACCCGTCGGCCGCCGGGCTCCGCCCGCTCGCCATCGACGTGGTCGCCCCGCTGGCCGGCTACTACCTGCTGCACTCGGTCGGCGGCCTGAGCGTGTTCGCCGCGCTGGCGTGGAGCAGCGCCATCCCGGCCGCCCGGACCGTGCTCGGCCTGCTGCGCGAGCGCAGGCTCAACCTGTGGGCCGCGCTGATGCTGACCGTGAACCTGGCGGGCCTGGCGCTCACCTTCGTGACCGGCGACGCCCGGCTGATGATCGCCAAGGACGGCGGGCTGAGCGGCACCGTGGCGCTGGCCATCCTGTTCTCGGCGCTGGTCGGCCGGTCGGTGATGACCCCGGTGCTGATGCCCTTCCTCACCAAGGGCAAGCACGACCGAGCCGCCGCCTGGCAGCGGCTGGTCGAGGGCCGGGCGGCCGGCTCCCGGGCCTTCCGGCGCCACGAGCGGGTGTTCGCGGGTGTCTGGGGCACCGCGCTGCTGGCCGACTGCGTCGCCCGGGTGGTCGGCGCCTTCACCCTGCCGGTGGCGACCATGGCCTGGCTGTCCACCGTGTTCATGATCGGCGCGATCGCGGCCGGCGCGGTGCTCGGCCGGACCGCGGCCGAGCCGATGGAGAAGCTGGTCGCGGCCGAGACCGAAGCCCCGACCGCCGCCTGACGCCGCCTGACGCCGCCTGACCTGGCCCGACCTGGTCTGCCGTCCACCTGCCGCCCGGGGGAGCACCGCCGCCCCCGGACGGCCCACGTACCGGCCCCAACGCCGGGTGTCGGCGATCCGAACAGCACGGAACCATCCGGATCTCCCGGGAGTCCTTCATAACGAGGGGGTAACGGGACCCCCGGTCGAGGAAACGGGGCCCCCATGAGCCGGACGCACGCGCTGACCACCACCGAGGACCGCACCCTCGTGTGGGACGGCTGCCTGAACGTCCGTGACCTGGGCGGGCTGCCCACCGTCTCCGGCCGGCCGACCGCCCGCGGGGCGATAGTCCGGGCGGACAACCTGGACCGCCTCACCGCCGAGGGCTGGGACGCCCTCCTCGACCACGGTGTCCGCACCGTGGTCGACCTGCGCAACACCGAGGAGTACAAGCCGCTCCTCCCGCTCCCCGAGGGCGTCGAGCTGATCCGCGTCCCGCTGGACGAACTCGCCGGCCCCGCCTGGTGGGAGGCCTACGGCCGGCTGGACGGCACCCCGCTCGCGCTCCGCCCCTACCTGGACCACTGCCCGCACGCCGCCGCCGCGCTGATCGCCGCCATCGCCGGCGCCCGCCCCGGCGGCCTGGTCGTGCACTGCGGCGCCGGCCGCGACCGCACCGGCCTGGCGGCCCTGCTGCTGCTCGCCCTGGCCGGCGTCGAACGGGCCGCGATCGTCGAGGACTACCAGCTCAGCGGCCCCAACGTCCGCCCGCTGTACGGGATGCTGGGCCTGCCGGACCAGTACCACCGGATCGACGCGGTGCTCGCCGAGGCGGGCACCACCGCCGAAGCGGCCCTGGCGGACGCGCTGGAGGGCCTCGACCCGGCGGGCTACCTGCTCGCCGCCGGGGCCACCCCGGCCGAGGTCGCCGCCGTCCGGGCCCGGCTGCTGCCCGCCGCATAGCGGCCACCGGGCCGGAACGGCTCCTGCAACTCGACCGCCTGGAGCCCGAGTTCGCGAGACGGCCCGGCCTCGGGCCGGGCCGGGATCCGCGGCCCGCCGATCGGACGCCTCCGTTCCGCAGGGACCGCCGAAGACTACTGACGCGTAGCGTCAACCGATGGTTGACGACCCGGGATCGACAACCTACGGTTGACGCATGGAGAATCCCGTCGTTCCCAACACCACTCCGCTGCGCCTCGACGACCTGATCGCCGCGATCAAGAAGGTCCACCCCGACGCGCTCGACCAGTTGTCCGACGCGGTCATCGCCGCCGACCACCTCGGCGACCTCGCCGACCACCTGATCGGCCACTTCGTCGACCAGGCCCGCCGCTCCGGCGCCTCCTGGACCGACATCGGCCGCAGCATGGGCGTCAGCAAGCAGGCCGCCCAGAAGCGGTTCGTCCCCAAGGACCCGGGCACCCCCGCCGACCTCGACCCCAGCCAGGGCTTCGCCCGGTTCACCGACCGGGCCCGGAACGTCGTGATGGCCTCACAGGAGGAGGCCAGGGCGGCCGGCAACGCCGAGATCACCGCCGAACACCTCCTGCTCGGCCTGCTCACCGAACCGGAGGGCATCGGACTCAAGGCGCTCGCCGCCCAGGGCGTCACCCCGGAGGCCGTCCGGGAGGCGACCGCCGCCGTCCTGCCGGCCGCCTCCGCGCAGGTGCCCGCGCTGATCCCGTACGACGCGCAGGGCAAGAAGGTGCTGGAACTGACCTTCCGTGAGGCGCTGAAGCTCGGGCACAACTTCGTCGGCACCGAGCACATCCTGCTCGCCCTGCTGGAGCTGGAGAACGGCTCGGGCGTGCTCGCCGGCCTCGGCGTCGAGAAGTCCGAGGCGGAGACCTTCACCTCCGAGGCCATCAAGGCCATCATCGCCGCCCGGAACGCCGAGCAGGCGTGAGACGGGGCCCGGCCCCGGGCGGAACTCCCGCCCGGGGCCGGTCGGTTGGGCCGGGGCGGGACTCAGAAACCCGAGATGGGCGTGGTGACGATCCGCACCCGGCCGTCGGCGGCCGCCTCCAGCGCCGCCCGCAGCCGGAGCGAGCGGGCCGGGCCGAGGAGTTCCAGCGCCTCCTCGACGGTGGCCCACTGGTGCCGGTCCAGTTCGACGGCCGGGACGGTCACGGGGGTGCCGTCCGGGACGGTGCCGAAGTCGAACATCAAGTGCTGCGCCGGGTGGTCGAGTTCGGCCGAGGGGTGGGTCCAGGAGATGGCCAGCAGCTCCCCGGTCGCCCGGACGATGCCGGTCTCCTCCAGCAGTTCCCGCGAGGCGCACTCCACCGGGCCCTCGCCGAGGTCGATCGTGCCGCCCGGGAACTGCCAGTACTCGCGGTACCCGGCCTTCACGATCAGGATCCGGCCGGACTCGTCCCGCAGCAGGCAGCCCGCCGCCGCGTAGATCCTGGGCAGGGAAGCCAACCATTCCTCACGGGACTTCAAGGGCTCAGCCGTCACTGCGATCCTCCTGGGGCACGGTGGTTCTGCACCGCCCACTCTGCCACCGACCCGCCCGGCGCCGTCGGTTCAGCGCCGTCGGTTCAGCGCCGTCGGTTCAGCGCTGCCGGTTCAGCGCTGCGCGGCAAGGTGCTCGACCAGGCGGTCGAAGCTGGAGTTGAGGCCCGCCTGGGCCTCCGGGCCGCAGTACATCGCCGGCACCTCGGTCTGGTGCAGGACCACCTCGGTGCGGCCGTCGCCGAGGTCCTTGAAGGTCATCGTGGAGTGCAGGCCCACGCTCTCCTCGACCAGGGCGATCAGCTCGCCCGGGCGGATCTCGGTGATCTTGGCGCGCATCGGGTACGCGTCGCCGGTCTCGTCGACGATCATGGTGCTGTCGTAACGCCCGCCCACCCGCGGCTCGATGGTCACGGTGTCCAGCTCGACGTGGGTGCCGACCGGGCCCCAGAAGCGGACGAACTGCTCGGGCTCGACGTAGGCGCGGAAGACGGCGTCCGGGGTGGCCGGCAGCTCGCGGGTGATGGTCAGCTCGCCCAGGTTCTCGGTCATGGTGTCGTCCTTCGTGATCGCGGCGCCACGGTGGCGCTTTCACAGGAGTAGACCGAGGGCGCGATCGAAACTCATCGCTCCATGCGGAAATTCTTTCGAGAATTTCCGAGAAGTTCCGCCGGCGCCGATGAGCCGGGGCCGCCGGGCCGGTCCAAGCAGCATGGACACCACGCCGGAACCCCCGCCCGCCCCCGCCCTGACCTGCGACCTGGGCGCGCTGACCGCGCCCGACCTGGCCGTCGTCGACGCCCTCGCCCGGCTGCGGCTCGCCGCCGCGCGGCACGGGGTGGGCGTGGTGCTGCTGAACGCGAGCGGCCCGCTGCGGGAGCTGCTCGCGTTCAGCGGGCTCGCGGCCCTGCTGCCGGGGGGCGTGGACCCCCTCGACCTCCGGCGGCTACTCGGCGGCCAGCCGGGGCGGGAGGCCGAACAGCGGGAAGAGCACGTCGGTGTCCAGGAAGTTGGTGAACCCGGTGATCCGGCCCGCTGACACCTCCAGCACGATCAGCGCCCACGGCTCGTGCCCGCCCACCGGGCTCGGCCGGTACTGGGCGAAGGCCGGAGCGCCGTTGGCCGTCACCGGGACCAGCCGGGAGCCGCGGCAGCCGTGGCCCGGGCCGAGCATCCAGGCCCGGATCTCGCCCTGCCCCCGCAGCCACATCGCGTACGGCGGCATGTTGAGCGTGACGTCCTCGTGCAGCAGCGCGGCGAGGCCGTCCATGTCGTACGCCTCGAAGGCGCGGACGTAGCGGTCCAGCAGCGCGCGGTGGTCGTCGTCCAGCGCGGGGGCCGGGCGGGCGGCCGCGCCGTCCCCGGCGAGCACCGCGCGCGCCCGCTGCAGCGCGCTGTTCACCGAGGCCACCGTGACGCCGAGCAGTTCGGCCACCTCGGCGGCCTTCCAGCCGAGCACCTCGCGCAGGATCAGCACGGCCCGCTGCCGGGGCGCGAGGCGCTGCAGCACGGCGACGAAGGCCAGCTTCACCGACTCGCGCTGGGCCGCCACCTCGGCCGGGTCACCCGTCTCGGGCAGCACCCGGCCGTCCGGCGCGGGGCCGATCCACGTCACCTCGGGCAGTTGGGTGTCGCTCGCCGTGGCCACCGTCACCGGGCCGGCCAGGTCCATCGGGCGGGCCCGGCTGTTGCGGCCGTTCAGCGCGTCCAGGCACACGTTGGTGGCGATCCGGTACAGCCAGGAGCGCAGCGCGGCGCGGCCCTCGAAGCCGCGGTGGCCGCGCCAGGCGCGGACCATCGTCTCCTGCACCGCGTCCTCGGCCTCGAAGACCGAGCCGAGCATCCGGTAGCAGTAGCCCGTCAGCTCCGTCCGGTACCGCTCCAACTGGAGCTCGACCGGCTCCTCCGTGATCAGGTCGGCCATCGTGCGCCCCCGTCGTCCCGCCCCGTGCTGGTGAACGGCACGAAGGTACTCCAGCCCACTGACAACCGCCCCGGCACGCGTCGGGGGCGGGCGCCGGAACGCGGCGCCCGCCCCCGGACCCGGATCCGCTCAGTGGGCGGAGTGCTTCTCCGCGCCGCGGTGCCGGTGGCCCTTGAGCTCGGCGTGCATCGACGGGGCGGCGTGCCCCGCCGAGGCCGCCTGGTCGCGGCCGCCGTGCCGGAAGGCGTCGGGCGCGGCGTACCCGGCGGTGGCGGAGGACATGGCGTCGGCGCGCAGCATCGGCACCATCCGGGTGGGCGCGGTCGCCATGCCGCGGCGCTCCAGCAGTTCCTGGGTGCCCCGGCGGAGCTGGGCAGTGCTGCCCGGTGTTCGCCTGGTCATCGTCGGCCTCCCTTCGGCGGTCACCGGCGGGACGGATGTCGACCGGAGGGGCCGGGGGCCGCGCGGGCGTTATGTCCGGATTTTATCCGGGTTCCGCCCGGATGCCACCGGGAACGGGCCCCGGCTTCGCCTGGGTTCCCGGGCCTTCCCCGGACCGGCCCGATCCGCGGGACGCGCCCCGCGCCGGGCCTCAGCCCATGACCTCGTGGACGAAGCACCAGCGCCAGTCCTCGCCCCGCTCGTACGAGCGGATCACCGGATGCGAGGTGTTGTGGAAGTGCGCGGTGGCGTGCCGCTGCGGCGAGAAGTCGCAGCAGCCGATGTGGCCGCAGTCCAGGCAGATCCGCAGGTGCACCCAGTCCCGGCGCCCCTGGGCCAGGCAGTCGGCGCAGCCGTCGGCCGGGGGGAGGGGCTCGATGTCCTGGGGGGCCGCGGCGAGGTCTTCGCAGGCGCTCATGCCCGCAGGGTAGTGACGGCCCGGCCGGCCCCGGCCCCAAGACACGCCGCGCGCCCGGCCGGCCTTCCCGGCGCCAGGGTGGTCCTGCCGCACCCGGGAACGCGGATCCCGGGAAGACCGGACCCGGGGAGGGCCGCACCCGGGACGCACACGGCCCTGGGCGAACCTCCGCCGCCCGCACACAGTTGTCGTCGTCAGCCCCACCACCCTCCCAGGCCCAGGAGCCACCGATGAGCTACCCCGCCCTCGCCGCCCGCACCGCCGTCGTCACCGGAGCCGCCAGCGGCATGGGAGCGGCCACCGCCCGCCTGCTCGCCGCCCACGGCGCCCGGGTCGCCCTGCTCGCCCGCCGCACCGACCGCCTCGACACCCTCGCGGCCGAGCTCACCGCCGCCGGCGGCCAGGCCCTCGCCGTCACCGCCGACATCACCGACCAGGCCTCCGTCGACGCCGCCGCCAAGGCCGTCCACGACGCCTACGGCCGGGTCGACCTGGTGGTCAACAGCGCCGGCGTGATGCTGCCCAACCCCCTCGCCGACGGCCGGACCGACGAGTGGACCCGCATGGTCGACACCAACCTCACCGGCGCCCTGCGGATCATCCGCGCCTTCGCCGACGACCTCACCGCGGCCGCCGCCGACGGCCGGGCCGCCGACCTGGTCAACGTCTCCTCCATCGCCTCGCGCGTCGTCTTCCCCAACTACGCCGTGTACGGCGCCACCAAGGCCGCGCTCACCCAGCTGTCCGCCGCCCTGCGCTCCGAACTCAGCCCCCGCGACGTCCGGGTCAGCTCCATCGAGCCCGGCCTGACCGACACCGAGCTCGGCGGCCACATCGACAACCCCGCCCTGCGCGAACAGCTCGGCGGCATGTTCGCGGCCATCCCCGCACTCACCGCGGACGACCTCGCCGACCTGATCGCCTACACCGTCAGCCGCCCCCGGCACGTCAACCTGAGCCACGCGGTCGTCGTGCCGACCCGGCAGGCGTAGGGCCTGTCCCCGGACTCCCCCGATCCGGGCCGGCTTCCGGGCTCCGGCTCCACCATCAGGGGAGGCATGGGAGCATGCCACCCGTGGCGATCGTGACGGGGAGAACGAACGGCGACACCGGCGGTGGCGACACCGCCGGCACGCCCGCACCGGCGGACACCGGCATACCGACGAGCGCCGGAGCCCGCCGGGGCCCGGCCCGGGCGGTGTCCGAACCCGGCCGGATCCGGCAGCCCGTCGCCCTGATCCGGCTGCTCACCGGGCTGATCGCCATCGCCCTCACCCTGCTGCTCGCCGACTACGCCCGGGCCACCACCGGCGGCATCGCCGCCGACGTCGCCGAGGCCGCCGAACTGGTGCCCCGGCCGCTCGCCGGCCTCGCCGGCGGCCTCACCACCGCCGCCGTGCTGCTGGTGCCCGTCGTCCTCGCCGCCCGCCGCCTCCTCGGCCCCGACCGGCGACGCGCCCTCCAGCAGGTCTCCGACGGCCTGCTCGCCGCCGTCCTCGCCTACGGCGCCACCCTGCTCCTCGACCTGTGGGCCGACGGCGTCGCCCCCGTCTCCCTGCTCGCCGCCCTCACCCAGGCCCTGCCGGGCGGCGCCCTCGGCCACACCGAGCCCGTCTACGGCTACCTCGCGCCCGTCCTCGCCTTCATGACCGCCTCCGGCAACCGCGAACACCGGGCCCCCTGGGCCGTCCTCGCCCTCTCCGGCCTCGCCGGACTCGCCGGCGGGTACGCCACCCCCACCGCCCTGCTGCTCGGCCTGCTCATCGGCTGGACCGGCGCCCACGGCACCCTCTACGCCGTCGGCACCCCCGACCCGCTGCCCAGGCCCGGCGAGATCCTCCGGGCCCTGCGCGAGAGCGGCCTGCGCCCGGCCGAGGCCCACCCCGCCGGGCCCGACCGCTACCTGGTCCGCCAGGCCGACGACCGGCCCGACCTCGACGTCCAGCTCCTCGACCGGCAGGCCGTCACCGCCGCCGCCGTCCAGCGCGCCTGGCGCCGCCTGCGGCTGCGCACCGCCCCCCACCCCCGGGCCCTGCGCTCCCCCCGCGCCGGCCTCGAACACGAGGCGCTCGTCACCTACGCGGCCCTCGCCGCCGGCGTCCGCACCCGCCGCATCGCCGCCACCGCCGGCCTCGGCCAGGACACCGCCCTCATCGCCTACGAACACCTCCCCGGACGCACCCTCGACCGGCTCCCCGACGAGGAGGTCACCGACGACCTGCTGGCCGACGCCTGGCGGCAGCTCGCCCGCCTCCAGCGCCGGGAGATCGCCCACCGGGCGCTCGTCCCGTCCTCCCTGCTGGTGGACGCGACCGGCGCGGTGCACCTGGTCGACTTCGCCGACGGCGACATCGCGGCCAGCGAACTCGTGCTGCGCTGCGACATCGCCCAGCTGCTCACCACCCTCGCCCTGCGGGCCGGCGCGGCCCGCTCCGTCCACACCGCCGTCACCGTCCTCGGCGCCGACACCGTCGAGGCCGCCCTCCCCCTCCTCCAGCCCATCGCGCTCGCCCGCACCACCCGCCACGCCCTCAAGCACACCGCCCGCCCGACCGCCGCCGCCCACGCGGACGGCCCGGCAGGCCCCGGGCCCGACGAGGCCGCCGCCGGCGGGGGCGGGCTGCTGGAGGAGATCCGGGCGGAGGTGCTGCGGACCAGGCCGCAGGCGGAGGTGCGGCCGGTGCGGTTGGAGCGGCTGCGGCCGCGGACCCTGCTCGCGGTGGTGGGCGGGGTGGTGGCCGGGTGGCTGCTGATCCCGCAGCTGTTCGCGGCCGAGGACAACCCGATCGCGGCGGTGGCCGACGCCGATCCGACGTGGCTGGCGCTGGCGCTGCTGGCGGCGGCACTGAGCCACGTGACGGCGGCGATGGGGTTCGTCGGGTTCGTGCCGGAGCGGCTGGACTTCCGCAACGCGGTGCTGGCGCAGCTGGCCGGGTCGTTCGTGAAGCTGGTGTCGCCCGGCGGTGTCGGCGGGATCGCCCTGAACACCCGGCTGTTGCAGCGGGCCGGGATCCCGACCGCGCAGGCGCTGTCCAGCGTCGGGGTGGGGCAGTTGATCGGCCTGGTGCTGCACCTGCTCCAGCTGGGCGCCTTCGTCTACCTGCTGGACCTGCAACCGGGCGGTTCGGAGCTGGACGCGCTGCCCGCCGTGGTGGGCGGGCTGGCGGGGGCCGCGGCGCTGCTGGCGGTGGTGTCGGCGGTGCCGCCGGCCCGGCGCTGGCTGGCGGCGCGGCTGCGGCCGCTGACCACCGAGGTGCTGCCGCGGCTGCTGGACCTGCTGCGCAGCCCGGCCCGGCTGGCGGTGGGGCTGACCGGGCAGCTGCTGGTGTCGATCTGCCTGATCGGCTGCCTGTACTGCTGCACCCGGGCGATCGGCCGGGAGCCGTCCTTCGCCTCGGTGGCGGTGGTGTTCCTGGTCGGCAACGCGGCGGGCAACGTGGCACCCACCCCGGGCGGGGCCGGAGCGGTGGACGGGGCACTGATCGCGCTGCTGCAGCAGACCGCGTCGATGGAGAAGGGCGGCGCGCTCGCGGCGGTGGCGATGTACCGCCTGCTGACGCTGATCCTGCCGGTCCTGCCGGGCTGGGCGGCGATGACCTGGCTGCAGCGCCGCCGGGCGCTGTAGGGCCCCGGGCGGCGCACCGGGCGGCGCCCCGGACCGGGCCCGGCGGCGGCTATTCGCGGTACTCGTCCTCGTCGAGCTGGACGACGCGGCTCTGCTCGGCGGCGTCGGCGACATCGGTGGCCGGGTCGGCTCCGACGGCCCGGCGTTCGGCCACCTCGTCGTACTCGTCGCCCTCGGGTGCCGCGTCGTCGGGTTCGACGGTCTCGACGGCCTCGTCGATCAGGTAGTCCTCGTGATTCTGCGGCATGGCGTCCGTCCTCACTGTTCGGAGGCGCTGTCCGGAGGCTCCCACGGGCGCGGGGGCGGTACTGGCAGTATCCGTCGCCGGGCGGCCGGGCGCGATTGCGCCGTGGCGGCCCCGCGGCCGCCCCGCGGCGCCCGGGCCGCCGGCCGGCACGGAACGCGCCGCAGGCCACCGGGGGTACGATCGGTGCCGTACCAAGGGCTTACCCACACCCACCCGGTGGCCCCGAGGCCCTTACGAACGACGGGGAAATCATGTCCGGCTCGCACTACTTCACCGGTGCACCCGAGGTCGCCAGCGAGCGCCGGCCGATCACGGTCTCCCTGCCGGACCTCACCCTCGAACTGACCACCGACACCGGAGTGTTCTCGCGCGGCCGGCTCGACCCGGGCACCCGGATCCTGCTGGAGCACGCCCCGCAGCCGCGGGTGCGCGGCCCGATCCTGGACGTCGGCTGCGGCTACGGCCCGATCGCGCTGACCTGGGCGAGCCGGCGCAGGCGGCTGCCGGTCTGGGCGGTGGACGTGAACGAGCGCGCGCTGGAACTGGTGCGGCTGAACGCCGAGGCGCTGCGGCTGGGCAACGTCCAGGCCGCGCTGCCCGAGGACGTCCCGCAGGACGTGCGGTTCGCCACCATCTACTCCAACCCGCCGATCCGGATCGGCAAGGCCGCGCTGCGCCGGCTGCTCACGCACTGGCTCGGCCGGCTGACCCCGGACGGCTCGGCGTTCCTGGTGGTGCAGAAGCACCTGGGCTCGGACTCGCTGCAGAAGTGGCTGAACGAGCAGGGCTACCCGACCACCCGGGTCGCGTCGGTCAACGGGTTCCGGATTCTGGAAGCACGCCCCCGCCCGGAGCCGGGCGAGGGCACGGAGAGTGGACGGGGAACGTCGTCGTGAAGCAGTTGCGCGGGACCGAACTGAAGCGACTGCACCGCTCGTGGCGGCGCAGCAACGAGTTCCGGCTCGCGATGATCCTGGAGAACCTGCAGTCGCCGTTCAACGTCGGCTCGGTGGTCCGGACCGGGGCCGCGATGGGCGCCGAGAAGCTGTACCTGGCCGGGGAGACCCCGTCGGTGCGCTCCTCGGGCGCGCAGAAGGCCGCGATGGGCACCGACAAGTACTTGAAGGTGGAGCACTTCCCGACGATCGCGGAGGCGGTCGCGGCGGCGAAGGCGGACGGATTCAAGGTGGTCGGCCTGGAGCTGGCGGACGAGGCGGTGCCGATGTTCGCCGCCGAACTGACCCCGGCGGTGGCCTTCGTGCTGGGGCACGAGGACCGCGGGATCACCCCCGACGCGCTGGCGCTCTGCGACCAGGTGGTGTTCGTGCCGCAGCTGGGCCGGGTCGGCTCGCTGAACGTGTCGGCGGCCGCGACGGTGGCCTGCTACGAGGCGCGCCGCCAGGGGTACGCGATCAGCGGCACCCCGGACGGCACCGACCTCGGTGACCTCGGCGGGGCCGACGACGAGTAGGACCTGATCCGATCCGGAGGGGTGGGCCGAAAGGCCCGCCCCTCCGGTCGTTTCCGCCCGGCTGCGCAGGCCGGCCGACCACGTCCGCGGACCGGGCTTCCCCGGCGTCCGCGGGGAGCGCGCCCCGGCCCCGCCAGCGGTGGTCAGCGCAGCGTCAGCTAAGCGTCAGCGCTCCAGGCGACTGTAGTTGGCATGACGTCGATCACGGCAGTCTCCAGCTGTCTTCCCGACACCATCCCGATCGCGCGCTTCCAACAGGAACTCCAGCTGACGGATGTGCAGCTCCGGCGCTACCAGCGCTTCTACGGGCTCTCCGAGGTGTGCCGCGACCCCGCGGCCACCGAGACCGAGCTGCTGCTGCGCGCCGCGACCAAGCTGGTGGAGCTGCGCGGGCAGGAACAGCGCGTCAAGTACGTCCTCCAGGCCCGCACGATGCCGTCGCCGCTGCCGTACCCGATGACCTCGCTCCGACCGGTCCAGGTCGAGCTCGGCCTGGAGCACGCCGCCGGCTTCGTCGTCTCGCACCACGCCTGCGCCTCCGGGCTGCTCGCGCTGGACCTGGCGGGCACCCTGCTGGCCGCCGACCCGGATCCGGACGCGCTCGCCCTGGTCCTGGCCGGGGAGAAGGCGTGCACCACCCGGACGCAGTCCATCCCGGACGTCACCGTCATGGGCGAGGGCACCGTCGCCTTCCTGGTGAGCGCGGACCGTACCGGCTCCGACCGGATGCTCGGCTACGCGACGCGCACCCACACCCAGTTCGGCGACGAGTTCATCATGGGCGACGCCGCCGCCAAGGAGTTCCAGGACCTGTACGGGCCCGGCCTGTGCGAGGTGATCGGCGCCGCCCTGGAGGAGGCCGGCTGCGGCCTCGACGAGCTGGCGCTCGTGCTGCCGCACAACGTCAACCGGCTGTCGTGGATCGGCGTCTGCAAGGCGCTCGGGCTGCCGCTCGACAAGGTCTTCCTCGACCTGGTCGGCGAGACCGGGCACTGCTTCTGCGCCGACCCCTTCATCAACCTGCAGAAGGCCACCGAGCTGGGGCGGCTGCGCCCCGGCGACCGCTACCTGATGACCAGCGTGGGACTCGGGGCGACCTTCGCCGCGATGGTCCTGGAGCACTGACGGCCGCCCGCTGACCGGCCACCCCCGCAGTACCGGCGCACCCGCACCACCGCAGCACCCGCGCACCCGCCGCACCGCGCCCGAGCGCACACGAGAAATGACGAGGTCGACATGCATCTACCGTCCTCCGGCTTCAGCGCGCGCCTCAAGCGCGCCGTGACCGGGTCCGCGGACACCCCGCTGGTGTTCCTGGGCAACTTCGAGGTGGAGAACCACTGGGCGCTCGGCGAGCCCGCGCTGCCCCGGGTCGCCTCGCACGCGGGCAGTGCGGTGGTGAACCGCATGGACGAGTTCGCGCTGCTGCTCGGCGGCAAGGACGACCACGTCGTGCTGAAGACCGCCCTGGACGAGGGCTACCGCGGCTACCTGGAGGGCCTCGGCCTGGAGCTGCCCACCGTGCACGTGGTGGCCGGCCAGGACCCGCAGCGCACCGTCAGCGAGGACGCCCTCGCCGACCCCGAGCTGCTGCGCGCGCTGTCCGCCGTCGCCGCCGAGGGCGCCCGGCTGACCGCGCACGGCATCTCCACCGTCGA
Organism: Kitasatospora sp. NPDC057940; assembly: GCF_042887425.1. NCBI lineage: Bacteria > Bacillati > Actinomycetota > Actinomycetes > Kitasatosporales > Streptomycetaceae > Kitasatospora > Kitasatospora sp. NPDC057940. The sequence goes on along the minus strand of NZ_JBHVPH010000001.1, from coordinate 635,267 downwards.
GGAGGAGCTGGCCGAGCGGACCGGGCTGCGGCTGGGCGCGCCGACCGCCGCGGTCTGCAAGCGGGTCAACAGCAAGGTGTACAGCCGCCGGCTCTCCGACGAGCTGGGCATCCGCCAGGCCCGCGGCTGGGCCTGCGAGACGCTGGAGGAGCTGGCCGAGGCGGTGGCCGCGGCCGGTGAACTGCTGGCGGCGGGCCGCAAGGTGGTGCTGAAGGACGCGTTCGGCGTGTCCGGCAAGGGCATCGTCGTGCTGGACTCGGAGGCCCGGTTGGGCCGGCTGCACCGGATGGCGGTCCAGCAGGCCGAGCGCGCCGCCAAGGCCGCGGGCGGGGCCCCGCGCACCGCGCTGGTGATCGAGGAGTGGGTCGCCAAGCGCTGCGACCTCAACTACCAGTTCACGGTGGGCCGGGACGGCTCCACGCACTTCGACTTCGTCAAGGAGCTGCTGACCGAGGGCGGCGTCCACAAGGGCCACCGGATCCCGGCCCGGCTGACCGACGGGCAGGTCGCCGAGATCGAGGCGACGGCGCTGCGGCTCGGCGAGCGGCTGGCCGCCGACGGCTACTACGGCGTGGTCGGCGTCGACGCGATGGTCGACCCGGACGAGGGCCTGTACCCGGTCATCGAGATCAACGCCCGCAACAACATGTCCACGTACCAGAACGTGGTGCACGAGGGCGGCCTGGCCGGGGCCGAGGAGGTCGCCGTCGCCCGGCACTTCCCGCTGCGGCTGACCCGCCCGCTGCCCTTCGCCGAACTGGCCGAGGTGCTGGACGGGCTGCTGCTGACCGAGCGGGGACCGCGCCCGCGCGGCCTGTTCGTGAACAACTACGCCACGGTGAACGCCGCCGCGGGCACCGCCGCCGACACCGAGGCGGACGGCTTCGAGGGCCGGCTGTACGGCGTGCTCGTCGGGGCCTCCGACGAGGAGATCGAGGCGCTCGACACCGACATCACCCGCCGCCTCGCGGCCTACCCGGAACGGAGCTGACCGTGAGCGTCGCATTCGAGGTGCAGGGCCTCGGGATCACCGAGCTCGCCGAGGAGTTCGGCACCCCGCTCTACCTGTACGACGGCGAGGAGATCACCACCCGCTTCCAGGGGCTGCGCGAGGCGCTGCACCCGGCGCTGGAGGTCTTCTACTCGCTCAAGGCGAACCCCAACATCTCCGTCTGCGCGCTGCTGCACAGCCTGGGCTCGCGCGCCGAGGTGTCCTCGCTGACGGAGCTGGTCACCGCCCGCCGGGCCGGGGTCGAGCCGCGCGACATCATCTTCCTCGGCCCGGGCAAGAGCCGCGGCGAGGTGGCGGCCTGCCTGGACGAGGACATCCACGCGATCGTCTGCGAGTCGATCGGCGAGCTGGACCTGATCGACGAGGTGGCCCGCGAGCGCGGGATCACCGCCCGGGTCGCGCTGCGGGTCAACCCGAGCTTCTCGGTGAAGGGCTCCGGCCTGACCATGGGCGGCAAGCCGCGCCAGTTCGGCACCGACGAGGAGCTGCTGCTGGCCGAGGGCGAGGACCTCGCCGGCCGCTACCCCAACATCCGGCTGATGGGCGTCCAGGTGTACCTGGGCACCCGCATCCTGATCGAGGAGTCCGTCGTCGAGAACACCCGGCGGATCCTGGAGCTGGCCGAGCGCCTCTCCACCGAGCTGGGCTTCCCGCTGGAGACGGTCGACGTCGGCGGCGGCCTCGGCATCGCCTACTTCGACAACGAGAAGGACCTCGACGTCGCCGAGCTGACCGCCGGGCTCAACCCGCTGATCGCGGACTTCCGCGCCCGGCACCCGGAGACCCGGATGATCATGGAGCTGGGCCGCTTCCTGGTCGCCGCGTCCGGCACCTACGTCACCCGGGTGCGCTACACCAAGACCTCGATGGGCGAGAACTTCGCGGTCACCGACGGCGGCACCAACCACCACATGGCGGCCGTCGGCATCGGCTCGTACGTGAAGCGCAACTTCCCGATGGCCGCGCTGGAGCGGCTGGACGAGCCGGCCACCGAGCCCTGGCACATCACCGGCCCGCTCTGCACGCCCAACGACGTCATCGGCAAGAAGGTGCCGATGCCGGCGCTGCGGGCCGGCGAGCTGATCGGGGTGCAGCGCTCCGGCGCGTACGGGCCGACGGCCTCGCCGGTGCACTTCCTCAGCCACGGCTACCCGGCGGAGGTGCTCGTCCTGGACGGGCGGGCGCACCTGATCCGGGAGCGCGACGACGTCGAGGCCATGCTCGGCCGCCAGCGGCTGTACGCGGCCCCCGGCGACGACCAGAACTGACCACCGACCGGCCGACCCCCGGCCGGGACCAGCCCGAGGAGAACACCATGAGCGACACCGCCAACACCGTGGCCGACGTGAAGTACGTCGACGCCGTCCGCAAGGGCCTGTCGGAGGTCCTCAACAAGGACGTCTCCGGCGCCGACCCGGGCGTCCGCCTCTTCGACGAGCTGGGTCTGGACTCCAGCAGCGCGCTCGAACTGCTCATCACCATCGAGGAGATCCTCGACGTGCAGTTCGACGCCGACGAGCTGGACATGACCCACTTCGAGACCGTGGGCTCGCTGGCCGGCTTCGTCGCCGCGGAAGCGAGCGCCTAAGCATGTTCCGCGCGACTGCGCCCGTGCGGCGTCCGGCCCCGGCCGGCGCGGACGGCCCGCCCGGCACGCCCGGCCAGGCCCCGGCGGCGGTCCTGCCGCGGCTGGTCCGGGCCGGCGCCCACACCCCGCCGGGGCCTGGCGCGCCGTACCGGCCGGAGGCCGCGCGGGAGGACTTCTACCGCGAGCTCGGGGCGCTCTACGGCGCGGACTTCGACCGCGAGCAGTTCGCCGCCTCGGGGCGGCGCACCTCGGTGGAGCTGGCCCACGGCGCGCTCGACGCGCTGGGCCCGCTGACCGCCGAGGAGTGCCCCGAGGTGGTGGTGGTCGCCTACTCCGCACCGGACTTCGACCACGCCGAGCTGGTCGCCTCCTGCGTGAAGGGGCGGCTGCCGGGCGAGCCGCTCTCCTTCGCCCTGTCCGACCAGGGCGTCCTGGCGCCGTTCAGCGCGCTGCGGGTCGCCGTGGAGTACGCCCGGCGGTGCGGCTGGTCGCGGCTGCTGCTGCTGGTCGTGGACCAGGGCACCCAACCGTTCCCGCTGCCCGCGACCGGGCAGAGCGCCGTCCGCGCGGACGCCGCGGTCGCGCTGCTGATCCACTGGGACGGCGGCGACGCGCCGCTGGGCGGCGCGGCCCAGGGCCTCCCGGAGCCGGGGCTGTTCGCCGGCTGGGACACCTCGGCCGCACTGGTCACCGGCTCCGGCCTGTCGGACGGCTGTGCTGAACTTCCGGCACACGGCGGCCCGTGGACCAGGGTGGCGGCCGGACAGCCCGCCACCGGCGGCTGGGCCGCCCTGCTCGCCGCCGCCGACCGGGACCGCCCGGTGGTGGTGGCCGACTACGACCGGGAACGCGGCTTCCTGGCCTACTGCACGCTCGACACGGGGGAGTTGGGGGTCCGATGACGGTTCCGGTCGAGGTGCGCGAGCACTGGCAGGAGGCCCGGACGAGCGCGCGCAACGACGGCCTCGTCCCCGCACTGACCCTGCTCTCCCGCGCGCTGTCCCCCGGGGTGGCACCGCGCGGCCCGCGCGGGCACGCCGTGGTTCCGCGCGAACTCCTCGGCGAGTACGCCGAGTTCGGTGACGACGAGGACGGGGACGGGGGCCCGGACCCGGTGCCCGGCCTGGCCGTCCTGAGCCCCGCCGACGCCGCCCGGGGCCCCGTCGGCCCCGACGCCCACGACTGGGGCACCGGCCTCGCCTGGCTGCGGCTCGGCGCGTCCGAGCGGCTGCGGGAGGCCTGCCTGGCCTACCTCGCGGGCCGCCAGGTCGAGGGTTCCTCGCTGCTGCTGCAACAGCTGGTCAAGGGCGCGCTCGCCGACGTGCTGATCGACCACCTGGAGATCGAGGGCGTCCTCGACGACCTCGCCGAGGGGCCGGACGACTCCGCGGACGACTCCCCACCGGCCCCCGCCCGCCCCCTGGACTGCGCGGCCCTCGCCCGCCTCCAGGCCCAGATCACCCAGGCCGACCGCGCACTGCTGCGGCTGCTGGGGGCGTACGGTTTCACCGCCGAGGGGCCGGGCCGGGCGGCGTACGCCTCCGAGCTCCTCGCCGACGTGTACTGCGGCTGGCCGGGGCCGGCCGGGGACACGGCACAGAACGTCGACTCCCGGAAGGGGAACGTGTGATCAGCCTGCCCGGCCCGCTGGAAACCACGCACCGGTACGTGCGGCGGTGGGCCGAAGACCTGCGGGCGGGCGCGCTCGACCTCGACCGGGACCCGGACGCCGTCCACCGCTTCCTGGACCTGCCCGCCGTGCGCTTCCTGGCCGGCCACCAGGTGCCGCCGGAGTGGGACCGGGCGTCCGCCGACGCCGGCGCCGGCCCCGCACACGGCCTGGCCACCCTGGAGCGGGTCCTGGTGAGCGAGGAACTGGCGCGCGGCGACGCCGGGATGATGCTGGGCGCGCCCGGCGCCTCGATGTGCGGGGTGCTGCTGGGCGTGCTCGGCAGCCAGGCGCAGAAGGACTGGGTGTACGGCCGGCTCGCCGAACGCCCCCGCTGGACCTGCTTCGGCCTCACCGAGCCCGACCGCGGCTCGGCCATCGGCGAGATGACCACCACGCTGACCCCGGTGGGCGACGGCTCGTACGTCCTGGACGGCGAGAAGCGCTACGTCGGCAACGCCGCCCGGGCCGACCTGGGCGCCGTGTTCGCGCGGGTCGCGGGCACCGAGCGGCTCGGCGTGCTGGCCGTCCTGGTGGACACCGCCGACCCCGGGTTCCGGGCGGAGCCGCTGCCCACCCTCGGCCTGCGCGGCGTCCAGCTGACCCGGATCACCCTCGACGGGGTGCACGTGCCCGCCGAACGGGTGCTCGGCGCCCACCTGCCGCCGACCCGGCGGGGGATGTGGAGCATCGTCTCGGTCTTCAACCAGCTCCGCCCGAGCGTGGCCGCGATCGCCCTCGGCATCGCCCGGGCCGCCCACGACTACGTCGCCGAGAACCGCCGGGACCTGCGCGGCGCGGAGCGCGAGCTGTTCGAGTCGCTCGGCCAGCGGATCGACGCGGCCCGCCGGTTGACCTACCGGGCGGCCCTCGCGGTGGACCGCAGGCCGGCCGCCGGGCACCTCTCCTCGGCGGCGAAGGCCCGCGCCTGCGAGCTCGCCGAGGACGTCACGATGCGCGCGCTGGGTTTCTTCGGGCCCGGCGCCCGGCTGGACCACCCGCTCCTCGACAAACTCGCCCGGGACGCACGGGGCGTGGAGTTCATGGAGGGGACACGGAACATCCAGAAGCTGAATCTGTTCCAGGGGTTGCACACCGGAAAGGTGGGCCGGTTCTGAACGGGACAGAACAACCGGTCGGTCGGGACACGGTCGAGATCTGGCAGATTCCGCTGACCGGTGGTGAGCACCCGGACCACCCGGGCGGCGAAGCCGCCCAGGACGCCCCGGACGGCTACCCGCCGCACCTGGAGGAACTGCTCGACGAGCAGGAGCGGGCCCGCGCCCGGAGCGGACAGCTGCCCGGGCTGCGGCGCCGCTTCGTGCTCGCGCACGCCGCCACCCGGATCGTCCTCGGCGAGCGCCTCGGCCGCCACCCGGCCGCGCTGCGCTTCAGCCGCGGCCCGTGGGGGAAGCCGGCCGTCGAGGACGCGCCGGGCCTGCACTTCAACCTGTCCCACTCGGGCGAGATCGCCCTGCTCGCCCTGGCATCACGGCCGGTCGGCGTGGATGTCGAGCTGGCCCGTGCCGAGCTGGACACCGCCCGGCTGGCCGGTCGCTTCTTCCCCCCGGACGAACGGGAGCTGGTCGCCCGGGACGGGCCCGACGCCTTCACCCGGCTGTGGACCAGGAAGGAGGCGTGCGTGAAGGCCTCGGGCGCCAGACTCACCCAGGGCATGGGGATCCCGGTCGCCCACGACGGACCGGAAGCCACCGTGTACGCACGCTCCGGGCCGTTGCCCGGGCCGTGGAGAGTCACCGACCTGCCGCTGCCCGAGGAATACGCTGGGTCCGTCGCACTGATCGGCGACGGGCCCTTTAACGTGTCCCGGCGGATGTGGTATCAAATTCCGCCCGGGGAATCCGGTGGCAGCCCTCCCGGGTCGGCTGTCAAGTAGAAGAAACTCCCCCTCCAATCGTCGAAGTTGTACCCGTGATCATGCGTCGAAGCGTCACTAGATTCAGTGATGCAGGCGAACGCCGCACCGCACCGGCCGGACTCATAAGTCAGGCCCGTGTCTTGATCCGGGCATTTCTTTTGAGGAGGGGAACGTGATCGTGGAAGGCAGGAACGTGATCACCAGGGCCGCTCGGTGGAGCGCCGTCCACCCCTGGTGGGCGATCGCGCTCTGGGTGGCGTTCGTCGTGGCGGCCCTCGTGGTCGGCGGCGTCACGGGCACCCGGCAGGCCACCACCTCCGACCTCGCCATCGGCCAGTCCGGCCGGGCGGCCGCGATCGCCCGCAGCGGCGGCCTCCAGGAGCGCGCGGTGGAGAACGTCCTCATCACCCCGTGGGACGGCGGCCGGCTCGACCCCGTCCAGGCGCAGTCCGCGGCCTCGGACGCCACCCGCGACCTGAAGGCCCTCCCCGGCATCAGCTCGATCGACGCCCCGGTGCCCGCGCCGGACGGCTCGGCCCTGCTCGTCCCGGTGACCCTCGACGGCGATCCGGAGACCTCCGCCGACCGGGTGCAGCCGCTCATCGACACCGTGGCGAGGACCCACACGTCGCACACCGGGCTGCGGATGGAACTCGTCGGCGCCGGCTCGATCAAGGCCGGGCTCAACGAGATGCTGAGCAAGGACCTCGGCAAGGCGACCGTGCTGAGCCTGCCGGTGACGCTGCTCGTGATGGTCTTCGTCTTCGGCGCGATCGTCGCCGCGAGCGTCCCGGTCGTCCTCGGCCTGTCCTCGGTGCTCGCCGGGCTCGGCCTGTGGGGGGTGGCCTCCCAACTGGTGCCCGACCCGGGGCCGGTGACGCACGTCATCGTGCTGATGGGCATGGCCATCGGGGTCGACTACTCGCTGTTCTACCTCAAACGCCAGCGCGAGGAGCGGGCGTTGGGCGCCAACAACATCGACGCCATCGAGATCGCGGCCGCCACCTCCGGGCACTCTGTGCTGGTGTCCGGCGTGGTCGTCATGATCTCGATGGGGGCGCTCTACCTCGCCGGGCACATCGCCTTCGAGTCAATGGCCACCGGCGCGGTGCTGGTGGTCGCCATCGCGATCACCTCCTCGCTGACCGTGCTGCCGGCCATGCTGTCCCGGTTCGGACGCTACCTGGACGCGCCGCGGGTCCCGGTGGTGTGGCGGCTCACCCAGAAGGGCGGGGTCAAGCCGCGGCTGTGGTCGACCATGCTCAAGCCCGCCCTGCGCCACCCGGTGATCGCGCTGGTGCTCTCGGTCGGCGCGCTGCTCGTCCTCGCGCTGCCCGCCCTCGGCCTGAAGCTCAAGGCCACCGGGATCGACGACCTGCCCCGGTCGATCCCGGCGATGCAGGCCAACGAGCGGCTGACCGGCTCCTTCCCGAGCCAGGCCGACACCCACACCGTCGCGGTGAAGGTCCCGGCCGACCGGACGGCGGAGCTGGGCGGCGCGGTGGAGGCGCTGGTCGAACGCGCCTCGCAGGACGCCCTCTTCGTGCACAACCCGGCGCCGACCGTCCGCACCTCCCCCGACGGCACGGTCGCCACCATCGCGATCGGCACCCACTTCGACAGCGGCTCGCCGCAGGCCCGCGCCTCGCTGGCCCGGCTGCGCCAGGACCTCGCCCCGCAGACCCTCGGCACCGTCGCGGGCGCCGAGTTCGCGGTCGGCGGCAGCGACGTCGCGTTCGACGTCGACTACCGGGCGAACGTCATGCACAAGATGCCCTGGGTGCTCGGGGTGGCCCTGGTACTGACCTTCCTGGTGATGACCGTCGCGTTCCGCTCGGTGATGCTCGCGCTGATCACCGTGGCGCTCAACCTGCTGTCCGCGGCGGCCTCCTTCGGCCTGCTCGCGCTGATCTTCCAGCACACCTGGGCGGAGGACCTGCTGCACTTCGAGTCCACCGGCCGGGTGGTGGCCTGGCTGCCGCTGATGCTCTTCGTGATCCTGCTCGGCCTGTCGATGGACTACCACGTCTTCGTGGTCAGCCGGATCCGGGAGGCGGCGCGCGGCGGGCTCTCCGTGAAGGAGGCGGTCGAGCAGGGCATCACCCGCACGGCGGGCGTGGTGACCAGCGCCGCGGTGGTGATGGTCTGCGTGTTCGCCCTGCTGGCCTCGCTGAACTTCATCGAGATGAAGCAGATGGGGGTGGGCATGGCCTGCGCGGTGCTGCTCGACGCGACGGTGATCCGGATCGTCGTCCTGCCGGCCGTGGTCACCCTGCTCGGCTGGAAGACCTTCTGGCCCTCGCGGCTCGCGCGCCAGACCACGACCCGGACCCCGCGGATGCCGGCCATCGTGGCCGCGGCGGCGGCGGCCTCGGCGGCGCGCACGACCCTCCCGTAACCCGGGAACCGTCCAACTCGACGGCCGGGGAAGGGCTTAGCCCCTTCCCCGGCCCTTTTCGTGTGCGTTTCGTGCAGGCACCGGCCACAACCAGTTGTGACAAGGGGTTTGACGCCGACAGTCCCGTGGTGGTTTGTTACGGGAGTTGTAGAATCGCATGCGCGTTCGTCGGCACGTGAACGACCTTCCCGGTGACGGGGGGGCACAACTGCCGCCGGACGCACCACGGGGAAGCAGGGGGCGGTCAGGGGGGTGGCCATGCACAGTGACGGCAGCCTCGCCTCGGCGCGCTGGCGCAACGAGCTCACCCGGGTCGGGACGCTGTCCGGACGGGAACGGCAGGTCTTCGACCTGATCGGTGCCGGACACTCCAACCGCGGCATCGCCGCCCGACTGCACGTCACGGAGCGCACGGTGAAGGCGCACGTCGCCAACATCCTCGCGAAACTGGGAGTGGAGTCGCGGCTTCAGGTGGGGTTGGTGGCGCAGGTTCATCAACTCATGTACGAAGGTACATGGCCGGACGACCCAGGCGTGTCCGATACTTGACCAGCGCGAATGATACCCAGGCTTTTCCCCTTTGTCAGGCCACCCCAAACACGTCGACCACTGTTGACGGTGGCCGGGCCGAGGTCACAGGAGAAAGGCTTGTGGCTGGAGTTCACCGCTAGGGACGGGGAATTTGGTGTACATCTCCATATTAGGCCCACTATTGATCGGCGACGGTCAGCGCACCGTAGGTCTACGGGCGAAGAAGAATCGCGTGATGCTCACCATGCTGGCGCTCAACGCCGGTCAGGTGGTCGCGTTCGACGAACTGATCGACGAGCTGTGGGGGGAAGCGCCGCTCAAGAACGCGCGCAACGCCTTGCAGGCCAATGTCAAACGCATGCGCAAATCGTTGGCGGAACTTGGTCTGGAGGGGCCGGACCAGGAACTCATCCGCACGGTTGACAACGGTTACATGCTCAACGTCTCGGAGGACGCGGTCGACGCGTACCGATTCCTGCGGACGGCGGAGAAAGGCGCGGGGCTGGTCAGCGACCGGCCGTACGAAGCGATGGACACGCTCCGCAAGTCGCTCGCGATGTGGCGCGGACCGGCCCTGCTCGACACGAGCGACGGGCCCTGGTGCCGGGCCGTCGCGCTGCGTCTGGACGAGCAGCGCAAGACCGCGCGGGAGGACCTCATCTCGGCGCAGCTGCAGGCGGGCGAGGCGGGGGCGGTGGTGGCCGAGCTGAAGCAGTTGCTCGCCCAGTACCCGGAACGCGAGCGGTTCAGCGAGCAGTTGATGATCGCCCTCTACCGGTGCGGCCGGCAGTCGGAGGCCGTCGACATCTTCCACCGCACCCGGAAGTGGCTCGACGACGAGTTGGGGCTCAAACCGAGTCGTCGTCTCCACCACCTCTACCAGGCGATCCTGATGCAGGACCCCTCGCTGTAAGTACCGTCGGGGCGAGGGCAGTTCGCCCCGGCACGCCGGCGGCTCCCCGGCTGGGGCGCCGCCGACGGCCCCGTGACGGCCGGGCCCGGATTCCGGGCCCGGCCGTCACGTCGTTCAGGACCGGCGCAGCGCGGCGTCGGCCACCGCGCCGATCCGGCCGGCCGCCTCCCGGCCGAGCATCTCCTCGTGGCCGCAGGCGACGTCGTGCACCGTCAGCGCGCCGGTCAGGTGCGCGCGCCAGCGGTCGGCGAGCTCGGCGGCGGGGGCGCCCTGCACCTCGTCGGCGGCGGCGAACAGCAGCAGCGAGCCGTCGAACCGGCCGGGGGTGAACTCCCGGGCGATGTCGGTGTGGTGGCGCATCACCGCCATCAGCCGGCGCAGCTCCCCGTCGTCGATGCCCGCCCCGGTGGCGTGGTGGGCGAGGAAGGCCTCGCGGATCTCCTCGTCGGTCGGGGCGTGGTCGCCCGGCAGCACCGGGAAGACGTCCAGCGCCGCCAGGAAGGCCACCCGCTCGCCCGCCGCCTGGAGCTGCACCGCCATCTCGTGCGCGACCAGCCCGCCGAAGGACCAGCCCAGCAGGTGGTACGGGCCGTGCGGCTGCACCCGGCGGATCCTCGCCAGGTACGTGGCCGCCAGCTCCCGTACGCCCTGCGGCCGTTCCCACTCCCCCTCGGGCGCGGCGACGCCGTCGGACTGCAGCGCGTACACCGGCCGGGCCGGGTCGAGGTGCGGGGCCAGCTCCGCGTACGGGAGGCCGAAGCCGACCCCGCCGTGCACGCAGAACAGCGGCTCGGCGGTGCCGCCCGGCCGGATCGGCAGCACCGGCTCCAGCACCGTCGCGGGGAGCCGCTGCGCGGTGGCGGGCCGGGCGGCGGCGGCGAGGGCCGCCACCGTCTTGTGGGTGAAGACGTCGGCCAGCGAGAGCGTGAGCCCGGCCTTCGCGGCCCGGCTGACGATCTGCACCGAGCGCAGGCTGTCGCCGCCGAGGTCGAAGAAGTCCCCGTCGGCGCCGACCTGGTCGAGGCCGAGGATCTCGCCGAAGACCCCGGCGATGACCTCCTCGGCCGGCGTGCCCGGGAGCCGCACCGGGGCCTGCGCGGCGGCGGGCGCGGCACCGGGCGCCGGCAGGGCGCGGGTGTCGAGCTTGCCGTTCGCGGTCAGCGGCAGCGCGGGCAGCGTCACCAGCGTCGCGGGCACCATGTGCGCGGGCAGCGACCCGGCGACGAACGCGCGCAGCACCGGCACGTCGACGGCGGCGACGCCGGGCAGCGGCACCACGTACCCGGTCAGCTGGGGCACGCCGGTGGGCGAGGGCGCGACCCGCACCGCGGCCTGCACGACCACCGGGTGGCGCACCAGCGCGGCCTCGATCTCGCCGAGCTCGATCCGGAAGCCGCGCAGCTTCACCTGGTGGTCCACCCGGCCGACGTAGTCGAGCGTGCCGTCGGCCCGCCAGCGGGCCAGGTCGCCGGTGCGGTACATCCGGGTGCCGGCCGGGCCGTACGGGTCCGCGACGAAGCGCTCGGCGGTGGTGGCCGGGCGGCGCAGGTAGCCGTGCGCCAGGCCGGTGCCGGCGATGTACAGCTCGCCGGTGACGCCGACCGGCGCGGGCGCGAGGGCGTCGTCCAGGACGTACAGCCGGTGGTTGTCCAGCGGGCGGCCGATCGGCGGGCGGCCGCCGCCGGGGCGCAGCGGGTCGCTCCAGGTGGCGCAGACCGAGGCCTCGGTCGGGCCGTAGGCGTTGCGGAACCCGGTCAGCGGGGCGAAGCGGTCGACCAGCGCCGGCGGGCAGGCCTCGCCGGCGACCAGCAGGTGCAGGCCCCCGGGCAGCACCACGTCCTCGGGCAGGCCCGCGACCACCGTGGGCGGCAGCACGGCGTGGTTGACCCGGTGCTCGGCGAGCAGCGCGCCCAGCACCTCCCCGGAGATCCGGCTCTCGTCGGTGGCGACCACCAGGGTGCCGCCCGAGTACAGCGAGACGCACAGCTCCCAGACGGTGGCGTCGAAGCTGAACGAGGCGAACTGCAGCACCCGGGTGTCCGGCCCGGCGCCCAGCCGCGCCCGGTGGTTGGCGGCCAGGTTGGCCGCCCCCAGGTGCGGCACCGCGACGCCCTTGGGGCGGCCGGTGGAGCCCGAGGTGTAGATCACGTAGGCGACGTCCTGCGGGAGGAGCGGCCGGGTGCGGTCGGCGTCGACGGGGTTGCGGTCGGGCCGGCCGGCCAGGTCGGACCGGGTGCGCACGGAGTCCAGGACCAGCGGGACGACGCCCTCGGGCAGCCCCGGGATCCGGTCGGCGACCGCCTCGACGGTCAGCACCTGGGCGGGCGCCGCGTCGTCGAGCATGTAGGCGATCCGCTCGGCCGGGTACTGCGGGTCGACCGGCAGGTAGGCGGCGCCGGTCTTGAGCACCGCCAGCAGCGCGACCACCAGCGGCGCGGAGCGCGGCATCGCCAGCGCGACCACGTCGCCCGGCCCGACCCCGCGCTCCAGCAGCAGGTGGGCGAGCCGGTTGGCCCGCTCGTTGAGCCCCGCGTAGGACAGCCGCACCGTCCCCGGGCCGGCCGGCACGCCGTCCGGGCCGACCAGCGCGGGGTGGTCCGGGTCGGCGGCCGCCAGGCCCTCGAACACGGCGGTCAGGGTGACCGGGGTGAACGGGGCGGTCGGACCGGCCCACTCCTCCAGCAGGACGCGGCGCTCCTCGGCGGTGAGCAGGTCGAGGGCGCTGAGCGGCGCGTCGGGGGTGCGGGCGGCGGAGTCGAGCAGGGTGGCCAGGGCCCGGGCGAGGCGGGCCGCCGTCGCCCCGGTGAACAGGTCCTCGCGGTACTCCAGGCGGATGTCCAGACCGGCCGGGGCGCCGTCCGGACCGGTCCGCTCCAGCACCTGGAAGGACAGGTCGAACTTGGCCGTCGTGCTGCCGATCGGCAGCACCTCGGCGCTCAGGCCGGGCATCGCGGGCAGCAGGTCGGCGCCGCTCCCGAATTCGGCGGCCTCGAAGGCCAGGATCACCTGGAAGAGCGGCTGCCGGCCCATCGAGCGGACCGGGTTGAGCTCCTCCACCAGGTGCTCGAAGGGCAGTTCGGCGTGCCCGTAGGCGGTCAGGTCGGTCTCCCGGACCCGCCCGAGCAGGGCGGTGAACGCCGGGTCGCCCGAGGTGTCGGTGCGCAGCACCACGGTGTTGACGAAGAAGCCGACCAGGTCGCGGACCGCGTCGTCGGTGCGCCCGGCCACCGGGCTGCCGAGCGGGATGTCGGTGCCCGCGCCCAGCCGGGTGAGCAGTGCGGCCAGGCCCGCCTGGACGGCCATGAACAGGCTGGCGCCACCGCGCCGGGCGAGTTCGGCGAGCCGGGCGTGGGTCCCGGCGGGCACCGTGCACCCGACCTCGGCGCCGCGGTGCCCGGCCCGGGCCGGGCGGGGGAAGTCGGTGGGCAGGTCCAGCTCCTCCGGGATGCCCGCCAGCGCCTCGCGCCAGTGCGCGAGTTCGGCGCCGGCCAGGCTGTCCGGGTCGTCCTTGGAGCCGAGCAGTTCGCGCTGCCAGAGCGCGTGGTCGGCGTATTGCACCGGCAGCGGCTCCCAGCGCGGCCCGGCGCCGTCCAGCCGGGCCCGGTAGGCGTCGGAGAGGTCGCGGGCGAGCGGGCCGAACGACCAGCCGTCGGCGGCGATGTGGTGCACCGTCAGGGCCAGCGCGTGGCTGTCCCGGCCGAGGGTGAACAGCCGGGCCCGCAGCGGCACCTGGGCGGACAGCTCGAAGGGGTGGACGGCCTCGGCGGCCAGCGCCGCCTCCAGCGCGCCCGGCGCCGCCCCGGAGAGGTCCACCACGACCAGCGGGGCGCCGGCCTGCTCGGCCTCCTCGGCGGAGAGCACCAGCTGCGAGGGCAGCCCGTCGGCCTCGGCGAAGACGGTGCGCAGGCTCTCGTGCCGGGCCACCACGTCGCGGACGGCGGCGGCCAGCGCGGCGGCGTCCAGCGGGCCGGTGAGGCGGACCGCCAGCGGGATGTTGTAGTTGCCGGTGGGCCCGTCCATCTTGTCCAGGAACCAGAGCCGCTCCTGGGCGTAGGAGAGCGGCACCGAGGACGGCCGGTTCGGGACGGCGCGCAGCGCGGGGCGCCGGGGGGCCGGCTCCGCGGCGGCGGCCGCCGCCGCGTCCGGGTCGAGGGCGCGGGCCAGCGCCTCGGCCGTCCGGGCGTCGAACAGGGTCCGCACCGGGACGTCCACGCCGAGCGCGGCACGCAGCCGGTTGGCGACCCTGGTCGCGGACAGCGAGTGGCCGCCGAGTTCGAAGAAGTCGTCGTCGGCGCCGACCCGGTCGAGCCCGAGGGCCTCCGCGAAGACCGCGCAGAGCAGTTCCTCGCGCTCCCCCGCGGGCTCGCGTCCGGTGCCCGCCCGCTCGTCCGGCGGGGCGGGCAGGGCCTTGCGGTCGACCTTGCCGTTGGGGGTCAGCGGCAGGTCGTCCAAGGGAACGTACACGGCAGGGATCATGTGCGTGGGCAGCACCGATGACGCCCGCTCCCGCAAGCGGTCGCGGTCGATCCCTGCCGGTACGACATAGGCGACCAGGCGGGCGTCCCCCGCCCGGTCGGTGCGGGCCGTGACGACGGCCCGCGTCACTCCGGGCTGCGCCGCGAGCACGGACTCGATCTCGCCGAGCTCGATGCGGTAGCCACGGATCTTCACCTGGTGGTCGCTGCGCCCCGCGTACTCCAGGGCGGTGCCGGCGGCGTCCCAGCGGACGATGTCGCCGGTGCGGTACATCCGCTCGCCGCTCGGGCCGTACGGGTCGGCGACGAAGCGCTCGGCGCTCAGGCCGGGGCGGCCCAGGTAGCCGCGGGCCAGGCCGGTGCCGGCGAGGTAGAGGTCGCCGAAGGTGCCGTCGGGGACGGGGCGCAGCGCGCCGTCCAGGACGTACACCCGGGTGTTGGCGATCGGGCCGCCGATCGGCGGCGGCCCGGCCTCGGCGGCGGTCAGCGGCGCGGCGGTGGACCAGATGGTGGTCTCGGTCGGGCCGTACACGTTGGTCACGGACGCGCAGTGCGCGGTGAGGGTGCGGGCCAGCGGCTCGGGCAGCGCCTCGCCGCCGACCAGGGCGCGCAGGCCGGCCAGCCGGGGGGCGTGGTCGGCGGCGAGCGACTGCCAGAGGCTGGGGGTGGCCTGCAGCAGGGTGGCGTCCAGGCCGGTGACGGCGTCCGCCAGGGCGGCCGGGTCGCGGACCGTCTCGCGGTCGGCGACCAGCAGTTCGGCGCCGGCGGCGAGCGGGACGAACAGCTCCAGGTTGGCGATGTCGAAGCCGAAGGTGGTGACGGCGAGGAAGCGGTCCTCGGGGGTCACCTCGAAGCGGGCGACCATGTCCTCGACCAGGTTGACCAGCGCCCGGTGCGGCACCACGACGCCCTTGGGGCGGCCGGTGGAGCCCGAGGTGTAGATCACGTACGCGGGGTGGTCGGCGCGCGGGGCCGTGCCCGGTACGCGCTGCCCGGGCGCACCGGTCGCGGCGTCCGGGCCGTCCAGCACCCACAGCTCGCCGGTGCTCATCCCGCCTTCGGCGGCTTCGGAGGAGTCGGCGGATTCGGCGGATTCGGCGGCGAGGAGTTCGCGCACCCGGCGGTGGGTGAGGGTGACCACCGGGGCGGCGTCGGCGAGCATGTAGCGCAGCCGGTCGGCCGGGTAGTCCGGGTCCAGCGGCAGGTAGGCCGCGCCGGACTTGAGGACGGCCAGGGCGGCGACCACCAGGTCGCAGGAGCGGTCCAGCGCGATCGCCACCACCTGCTCCGGGCCGGCCCCGGCGGCGTGCAGGGCCTGCGCCAGCGCGTCGGCGCGGGCGTGCAGTTCGCGGTAGGTCAGGCGCTCCCCGCCGCAGCGCACGGCGGGCGCGTCCGGGGTGCGGGCGGCCCGGGCGGCCAGCAGCGGGGCCAGCCAGTCGCCGGACAGCGGCGCCCCGGTGGCGTTGCGGGCCCCGGTGATCTCGGCGCGCTCGGCCTCGTCCAGGACGTCCAGCCGGCCGCACGGCTCGTCGGGCCGGGCGACGGCGGCGGCCAGCAGCCGGGCGAAGCGCCGCCCGACCAGTTCGGCCTCGGCCCGGGTGACCAGCGCGGGCACGTGGTTGACGGCCAGGCCGAAGGGGGTGCCGGGGAAGACCGTGAGGGTGACGGGGAAGTGGGTGGCGGAGCGGACGTCGGCGCCGGTCACCCGGGGGCCGGTGCCGGTGGCCAGCGGCAGGCCGCCCATCGGGTAGTTCTGGAACATCAGGGCGGTGTCGAAGAGTTCGCCGCGCACGGCGGTGAGCTGCTGGACCTCCGCCAGGGTCAGGTGCTCGTGCGCCAGCAGCGCGGTCTGCGACCGCTGCACGTCGGCGAAGAGCTCGGCCGGGGTACGGGCCGGGTCGACGTCCACCCGGACCGGGAGCGTGTTGGCGAACAGGCCCACCATCCGCTCGACGTCCGGGACCTCGGCCGGCCGGCCGGAGGTGACCGCGCCGAACAGCACGGTGTCCTGGCCGGTCAGCCGGGACAGCAGCAGCGCCCAGCAGCCCTGCACCACCGCGTTGACGGTCAGGCCGCGCGAGCGGGCGAAACCGGTCAGCGCGGCGGAGACCTCGGGGGTCAGCTCCAGCGGGACGGCCTGCGGCAGCGCGGCCGCACCGACGGCCCGGTCGCGGCCGGCCGGCACCAGCCGGGTCGGGTCGACGACCCCGGCCAGGGCGGCGGTCCAGGCCTGCCGGGCGGCCTCCTTGTCCTGCGCGCCGAGCCAGGCCAGGTGCGCCTGGTAACGGGCCGCACCGGCCTGCGGCTGCTTGGCGGGGGTGCCGCCGGCCTTCAGCTCCTCGGCGAGCGCGGCCAGTTCGCCGATCAGCGAGACCATCGACCAGCCGTCCACCAGGATGTGGTGGACGGTCCAGACCAGCCGGCAGCGCCCGCCCTCGGCGCGGGCCAGGGTGAGCCGCTGGAGCGGCGGGCGGGCGAGGTCGAAGCGGCGCAGCCGGTCCTCCTCGGCGAGCCGGTCGAACTCCGCCTCCGGCCCGGCCGCGCCGGCCGCCACCGCGACCTCGCGCCACGGCAGTTCGACCGACGTGGGGATCACCTGGACCGCCTCGCCGCTCTTGCGGTGCCGGAAGCAGGCCTTCAGGTTGGGGTGCCGTTCCAGGAGCAGGCCCGCCGCGGTGCGCAGCGCGACGGCATCGGCGTCGGTCAGCTCGTCCAGGTCGAGGACAAGCTGAATGGTGTAGACGTCCGTCCCCTCACGGTCGTACTCCGAGAGAAAGAGCAGTCCCTGTTGCAGCGGCGAGAGCGGAAGGACTTCACTGATGGCGGACGGCCGATTCAAACCGGGCTCCTCGTGGAAGGCCTGCAGGTGCGGAATAACAAACGCTTTCCGATGGCGCTGACGAGCAACTGACCGGCAACTGACGGACGGCTGACGCGTGCCTCCGGGCGGCCCCGAAACCCTGGTCGCGGACCCCGTCAGCAGTCCGTCAGCCCCTCGTCAGCGCCCGGCGGGAGGCTTGCCGCCGAGGCTAATTCGTTACCGAAGGCCAGGAGTCTCCAGTGCCGGTCATTTCCGCGTCGCACGAATTCGAGGTCAGCGACCTCTTCGTGAATCTGCAGCCGTTCTTCGGGCACCGTCTCTTCCTGAAAGTCGAAGGGTTCAACTTCGCCGGGTCCATCAAGCTGAAAGCGGCCCGGGAAATGGTCGCGCAGGCCGAGGCGGCGGGCGTCCTCGGCCCCGGCTCGACCCTGGTGGAATCCTCGTCCGGGAACATGGGCGTCGCCCTGAGCGTGCTCGCCGCCAGCCGCGGCTACAAGTTCATCTGCGTCACCGACTCTCGTTGCAACGAGGTCACCCGCCGCACCATGGAGTCGTACGGCGCCGAGGTGCACCTGATCACCGAGCCGCACGAGACCGAGGGCTTCCTCGGTGCGCGGATCCGCCACGTCAAGGCGCTGCTCGCCGCCGACGAGAAGCGGGTCTGGCTCAACCAGTACCTGAGCCCGGGCAACTGGATGGCGCACTACCGGACCACCGCGCCGGCCATCGCCCGCCAGTTCCCGGACCTGAACGTGCTGTTCATCGGCGCGGGCACGACCGGGACGCTGATGGGCTGCGCCCGGTACTTCCGCGAGCGGCGCCCCTCGGTGCGGGTCGTCCCGGTCGACAGCGTCGGCTCGGTCACCTTCGGCGCCCCGCCGGCCACCCGGCACATCCCGGGCCTGGGCACCAGCGTGCGGCCCGCGCTGCTGGACGAGTCGCTGGTGGAGCGGGCGGTCCACGTCGAGGAGACCGACACCGTCCGGACCTGCCGCGAACTGATGCGCGGCGGCTTCCTGTTCGGCGGCTCCACCGGGACGGCCGTCAGCGGCGCGCTGCGCTGGCTGAACGAGCACTACGGCGACGGCGCGGGCGGCGTGCGCGAGCGGGTGACCGCCGTGACCATCTCGCCGGACCTGGGCGAGCGCTACATGGACACCGTCTACCACGACGAGTGGGTGCGCGGTTCGGTCGGCCCGGAGGGCCTGCTGCCCGGGGTCGAGCACCGGGGCCTCGGGGCGGGCGTCGCCGCCGGGCTCCAGGCCGGGCTCCAGACCGTGTCCGGCTGACCGGACCGGCGGGGCCGGGTCGGCGCGAGCGGGCCGGCGGGGTCAGAGGGTCGAGAGTTTTCAAGGCGGGGCTGAGGCTGAGAATGACGGAGAGCAAAGCAGTGACGACTAACCGGAACGCTGTCCTTCCGCTCACCGCGGCACAGGCCGAGATCTGGTTCGACGAGCAGTTCGCCGCCGGGCCACTGGCCTACAACATGGCGGACTACATCGATCTGCGCGGACCGCTCGACGCCGAGCTGCTCGGACGGGCGCTGCAACGCCTCGGCCACGAGGCCGAGGGGCTGCGGGTGCAGTTCGTCGAGGAGGACGGCGCCCCCGGCCAGATCATCCGCCCGCTCGCCCAGCTCCCGCTCAGGACGCTGGACTTCAGCGGCGAGGCGGAGCCGTCGGAGGCCGCCGAGCGGTGGATGCGGGCCGACCACGCCGACCCGATGGAGGTCACCGACTTCCCGCTGTTCCGCGGCGCGCTGATCAGGCTCGCCCCGGAGCACCACCTGCTCTACCTGTGCATGCACCACATCCTCGCGGACGGCTTCAGCCGCTCGCTGCTCTACCCCAAGCTGTCCAGCGCCTACACCCGGCTGGCCGCCGGCGAGGGCCCGGCCGAGCTGGACGCCGACGCCATGCCGGCCTTCCACCGGCTGCTGGACGCCGAGCGCAAGTACCTCGACTCGTCGATGGTCGAGAAGGACCGCGCCTACTGGACGGACCGCCTCACCTCCGACCGGCACGGCCCGGTGCCCGAGCTGGTCTCGCTCTCCGAGCAGGAGCCGGCCCCCGGCCGGGTCGCGCTGCGCGAGACCGCCCGGCTCTCCCCCGCGACCACGGCCGCGCTGCACGCCCTCGCCCAGGACGGCAAGGTCACCATGCCGGTCCTGATGGTCGCCGCGATGGCCGCCTACACCCAGCGCGTCACCGGGGTCCCGGCGCCGCTGCTCACCCTGCCGGTCACCGGCCGGGTCGGCGCGGTCAGCCGCGAGATCCCCGGCATGCTCGCCAACTACCTGCCGCTGGCCGTCCGGGTGCGCCCGGAGATGACCCGCACCGAACTGCTGCGCGCGGCCTGGGTCGAGGTCGCCGGCACGCTGAAGCACCAGCGCTACCGCGGGGACAGGGTCCGCCGCGACATCGGCCTGCGGATCGACGACCAGCGTGCCTTCGGCCCGTTCATCAACGTGCTCAACCAGGACCCGGAGCTGGCCTTCGGCGACTGCCGCGGGGTCGTGGTCAACCTGTCCACCGGCATCGTCAAGGACCTCATCATGACGGTCCTGAACGCGGACGACGGCACCGTCGAGATCCACCTCGACGGCAACCCCGAGCTGTACGAGCCGGCCGAACTCGCCACCCACCTCGCCCGGTTCGCGACCTTCCTCGACGCCCTCGCCACCATGCCCGCGGACCGTCCGCTCGGCCAGGTGGGCCTGGGCGCGACCGGCGAACCGCTCGGGCTGCTCGGCGCCTGGGATCCGGCCACCGCCGCCGACCAGGGCCTGGTCGAGCGGGTCCGCGCCGTCGCGGCCGGTACGCCCGACGCGGTGGCCGTGGCCGACGGCGCCGAGCGGATCGACTACCGCGAACTGGTCGCCCGGGCGGCGGGCCTGGCCGCCCGGCTGACCGCCGCCGGGGTCACCACCGGTTCGGTGGTCGCGATGTTCGCCGAGCCCGGCGTCCCCTTCGTCACCGGCGTGCTGGCCGTCCAGGCCGCCGGCGGCGCCTACCTGCCGCTCGACCCGACCGCCCCCGCCGCCCGCAACACCGGGCTGCTGGAGGACAGCGGCGCCCGCCACCTGCTGGTCGGCGCCGGGTACGAGGCACAGGCCGCCGAGCTCACCGCCGGGGCGACCGCCGCCCTGCCGCTGACCGACCCGTCCGACTCCACCAGTGGCGCCGAACTCACCGCTGCCGGAGGCGGGTTGGACCTGGCGTACGTGATGTTCACCTCCGGCTCGACCGGCAAGCCCAAGGGCGCGATGGTCCAGCGCTCCGGCATGATGAACCACCTCTGGGCCAAGGTCGGCGACCTCGACCTGGCCGCCGGGGAGGGCGTCGTCCAGAACGCGCCGCTCACCTTCGACGTCTCCGTCTGGCAGATGCTCGCCCCGCTCATCGTCGGCGGCACCGTCCGGGTCTCCGGCACCGACATGGCCGCCGACCCGGCCGCCCTGTTCGGCATGGCCCGGGACGAGAAGATCGCCGTGCTGGAGGTCGTGCCCTCGCTGCTGCGCGCCGCCCTGGACGCCTGGGACCTCGACGGCACCGCCCCCGAACTCCCGGACCTGCGCTGGCTGATGGTCACCGGCGAAGCCCTCCCCGCCGACCTCTGCCACCGCTGGCACGCCCGCTACCCGCACGTTCCGATGATGAACGCCTACGGCCCGACCGAGTGCTCCGACGACGTCACCCACGCCGTCATCCGCGCCGGCGACACCCTCACCGCCCGCGTCCCCATCGGGACGGCGGTGCGCAACACCCGGCTGTACGTCCTCAGCGACGAACTCCAGCCCGTCCCCGTCGGCGTCCCCGGCGAGCTCTACATCGGCGGCGCCGGAGTCGGCCGCGGCTACCTCCACGACCCCGCCCGCACCGCGGGTACGTTCATGGCCGACCCCTACGCCGGACCCGGCACCCGGATGTACCGCACCGGCGACCGTGTCATCCAACGACCCGACGGCCAGCTGGAGTTCATCGAACGCCGCGACCACCAGGTCAAGATCCGCGGCCGCCGCGTCGAGACCGGCGAGATCGAAGCCGTCATCCGCTCCCTCGACACCGTCGCCGACACCGCCGTCGCCGTCCTCCCCGACGCCTCCGGCAACCCCCGCCTCATCGGCTACCTCACCGGCCCCGGCGTCGACCCCGCGCAGGTCCGGGCCGAACTCTCCCAACTGCTGCCCGGCTACATGATCCCGGCGTCCTGGCTCGTCCTCGACGCCATGCCGCTCACCCCCAACGGCAAGCTCGACCGCAAGGCCCTGCCCAAGCCCGCCCTCGCCGAGCAGGACACCCTCCGCGGCCCCCGCACCGAGCGCGAGCGGATCCTCTGCGACATCCTCGCCGAGGTCCTGGGCACCGGCCGGGTCGGCATCGACGAGGACTTCTTCGCCCTCGGCGGCGACAGCATCCGCTCCATCCAGGTCGTCAGCCGCGCCCACAAGGCCGGACTCACCCTCACCACCCGCGACATCTTCACCCACAAGACCGCCGCCGCCCTCGCCCGGGTCGCGGGCGGCGCCGACCCCACGGCGGCGACCGCGCCCGCCGAGGACGCCGGCGGCACCGGCCCGTACGAACTCACCCCGATCATGGGCCAGTTGCACGACGACACCACCAGCCTCACCGGCCCGGTCGTCAAGTACAGCCAGCACGTCGTCGTCCGGGTCCCCGCCGCCCTGGACGCCGACCTGCTCGACGCGGCCCTGCACACCCTGGTCGACCACCACGACGCGCTGCGCACCCGGGCCACCGAACCCGCCCCCGGCCTGTGGCACCTGGAGGCACTGGCCCCCGGCGCGCTCGCCGGCGTCCGCCTGGTCGCCACCGCCGAGAACGGCGCCGGCAGCGGCGCCGACGACCAGGACGCCCTCGGCTTCGCCGAGCGGCAGGCCGCCGCCGCCCGCGCCCGGCTCGACCCCGCCGCCGCCGTGATGATCCAGGCCGTGCTGATCGGCGCCGCCCCCGGCGCCGACACCGCCCTGCTGGTGCTCTCCGCCCACCACCTGGTCATCGACGGCGTGTCCTGGCGGATCCTGCTGCCCGACCTCGCCGCCGCCTGCGAGGCGCTGGCGGCCGGCCGCGCCCCCGCCCTCGACCCGGTCGGCACCTCCTACCGCGCCTGGTCCCAGCTGCTCGCCGCGCAGGCCCGCACCCAGGTCCGCGGCCCCGAACTCGCCCTCTGGCAGTCGATCCTGACCGGCCCCGACCCGCTGGTCGGCACCCACCGGCTCGACCCCGAGACGGACGTCTACGGCACCCAGCGCACCCTGCGCCTGGAGCTCGGCCCCGAGGTCACCGGCCCGCTGCTCACCGACGTCCCGGCGGCCTTCCACGCCGAGGTCAACGACGTCCTGCTGACCGGCCTCGCCCTCGCCGTCGCCGACTGGCGCCGCCGGCACGGCCGCGCCGACTACGCCCAGACCCTGATCGAGCTGGAGGGCCACGGCCGCGAGCAGCTCAGCGACGGCCTCGACCTGTCCCGCACCGTCGGCTGGTTCACCAGCGCCTTCCCGATGCGCCTCGACCCCGGCACGCTCGACTGGGACGAGCTCTGGGCCGGCGGCCCCGCCCTCGGCGCCGCCCTCAAGCGGATCAAGGAGCAGCTGCGCGCGCTGCCCGACCGCGGCGTCGGCTACGGCCTGCTGCGCTACCTCAACCCGCACGCCGCCCGCGCCCTGGCCGGCCACCACAAGCCGCAGATCGGCTTCAACTACATGGGCCGCTTCGACGCCCGCGAGGCCCGCCTCTGGGAGCCGGCCGGCGGCGACGGCGTGGTCGGCACCGGCGCCCACCCCGGCATGCCGCTGCCGCACCTGCTCGACGTCACCCCGGCCACCGAGGACCGGCACGACGGCCCGCACCTGATCGCCAACTGGTCCTGGGCCGGCCGGACCGTCGCCGAGGAGGACGCCCAGGACGTCGCGGCCACCTGGTTCCGCGCCCTCGAACTGCTCGCCCGGCACGCCACCGCCCCCGGTGCGGGCGGCCGCACCCCCTCCGACCTTCCGCTGGTCGCCCTGGCCCAGGACGAGATCGAGGAGTACGAGGCCGAGCTCGCCGAGGCCGGCACCGCCCTCGCCGACGTCCTGCCGCTCACCCCGCTCCAGCAGGGCATGCTCTTCCACGCCGACTACGACACCGCCGCCGGGGGCGGCGCGGACGCGGTCGACGTCTACACCCTGCAGATCGTCGCCGACATCGAGGGCGACCTCGACGCCGACGCCCTGCGCGCCGCCGGGCAGGCCCTGCTCGACCGGCACCCGAACCTGCGCGCCGCCTTCCGCGCCCGGGCCACCGGGGAGCCCGTCCAGGTCATCGCCCAGCACGCCGAACTGCCCTGGCTGGACGCCGACCTGACCGACCTGCCGGAGCCCGCCCGGGCCGCCGAGCTGAGCCGCATCACCGAGGCCGAGCGCACCCGCCGCTTCGACCTGGCCGCGCCGCCGCTGCTGCGCTTCGCACTCGTCACCCACGGCGAGGGCCGGCACCGGTTCATCTGGACCAGCCACCACATCCTGGTCGACGGCTGGTCGATGCCGCTGCTCGTCCGCGAGCTGTTCGCGCTCTGCGCGCCCGGCGCGGACGTCGCGCTGCTGCCCGACCCGGCCCCGTACCGCTCGTACCTGGCCTGGCTGACCGCGCAGGACCGCACGGCCGCCCGGGCCGCCTGGCACGAGGTGCTGGCCGACGTCGACGAGCCCACCCTGCTCGTCCCCGCCGACCCGAGCCGCCTCCCGGTGCTGCCCGACGCGGTGCTCGCCGAGGTGCCGCGCGAGCTGACCGCCGCGCTCGCCGGCTGGGCCCGCACCCAGGGCCTGACCGTCAACACCGTGGTGCAGGGCTGCTGGGCGCTGCTGCTCGGCCGGCTCACCGGCCGCCAGGACGTGGTGTTCGGCGCCGTCACCTCCGGCCGCCCGGCCGAGGTCCCGGACGTCGAGTCGATGATCGGCATGTTCCTCACCACCGTGCCGGTCCGGGCCCGGCTGCACCCCGAGGCCACCCTCGCCGAACTGCTGCACGCCCTCCAGGACCAGCAGACCGCGCTGCTCCCGCATGAGCACCTCGGGCTCGCCGCGATCCACCAGGCCGCCGGCCTGTCCGGCGAGGTCTTCGACACCGTGGTGCTGTTCGAGAACTTCCCGCTGGACGAGAACGGCCTCGACACCGGCGTCGCCGACGGCCCGCGCATCGTCCGCACCGAGGCCCTGGACGCCCGGCACCACCCGCTGAGCCTGGTGGTCCACCCCGGCGACAGCCTGCACCTGCGGCTGGACTACAACCCCGGCCTGTTCGGCCGGGCCGAGGTCGAGCGGGTCTCGGCGATCTTCCAGCACCTGCTGCGGACCGTCGCCGAGCGGCCAGGACTGCCGCTCGCCCAGGTCGACGTGACCGGCCCGGCGGACCTCACCGGCACCGGCACCCCCGGCGAGCTGGGCGGACTGCTCGGCGCCTGGGACCCGTCGATCCCCGAGGAGAGCCTCGGCGTCGTCGAGCGGGTGCGCGCCGTCGCCGCCCGCACCCCCGAGGCGACCGCCGTCACCGACGGCGCCGGCTCGCTGAGCTACCGGGAGCTGGTCGAGGCGGCCGGCGGCCTGTCCGCGGGCCTCGCCGAGGCCGGGGTCACCACCGGCTCGGTGGTCGCGATGCTCGCCGAGCCCGGTGTCCCGTTCATCACCGGCGTGCTGGGCGTGATCGGCGCCGGCGGCGCCTACCTGCCGCTCGACCCGGCCGCCCCCGCCGCCCGCAACACCGGGCTGCTGGAGGACGGCGGCGCCCGCCACCTGCTGGTCGGCGCCGGGTACGAGGAGCAGGCCGCCGAGTTCGCCGCCGCCGTCCAGGGCGGGCCGGTCACCGTCATCGGCCTGGAGCAGGCCGCCGGCGCGCGGGCCCTGCCCGACTGCGTGGGCACCGGGCTGGACCTGGCGTACGTGATGTTCACCTCCGGCTCGACCGGCAAGCCCAAGGGCGCGATGGTCCAGCGCTCCGGCATGATGAACCACCTCTGGGCCAAGGTCGGGGACCTCGACCTGGCCGCCGGGGAGGGCGTCGTCCAGAACGCGCCGCTCACCTTCGACGTGTCGGTGTGGCAGATGCTCGCCCCGCTGGTCGTCGGCGGCACCGTCCGGGTCTCGGGGACGGAGATGGCCGCCGACCCGGCCGCCCTGTTCGGGATGGCGCGGGACGAGAAGATCGCCGTGCTGGAGGTCGTGCCCTCGCTGCTGCGTGCCGCCCTGGACGCCTGGGACACCGAGGGCGACGCCCCCGAACTCCCGGACCTGCGCTGGCTGATGGTCACCGGCGAGGCCCTCCCCGCCGACCTGTGCCGACGGTGGCACGCCCGCCACCCGCACGTTCCGATGATGAACGCCTACGGCCCGACCGAGTGCTCCGACGACGTCACCCACGCGATCATCCGCGCCGGCGACACGTTCACCGCCCGCGTCCCCATCGGGACGGCGGTGCGCAACACCCGGCTGTACGTCCTCAGCGACGAACTCCAGCCCGTCCCCGTCGGCGTCCCCGGCGAGCTCTACATCGGCGGCGCCGGAGTCGGCCGCGGCTACCTCCACGACCCCGCCCGCACCGCGGGCACCTTCATGGCCGACCCCTACGCCGGACCCGGCACCCGGATGTACCGCACCGGCGACCGCGTCATCCAACGACCCGACGGCCAGCTGGAGTTCATCGAACGCCGCGACCACCAGGTCAAGATCCGCGGCCGCCGCGTCGAGACCGGCGAGATCGAAGCCGTCATCCGCTCCCTCGACACCGTCGCCGACACCGCCGTCGCCGTCCTCCCCGACGCCTCCGGCAACCCCCGCCTCATCGGCTACCTCACCGGCCCCGGCGTCGACCCTGATCTGATCCGCCGCCAACTGGCCGAGCTGCTGCCCGGGTACATGATCCCGGCGTCCTGGCTGGTGCTGCCCGCCATGCCGCTCACCCCCAACGGCAAGCTCGACCGCAAGGCCCTGCCCAAGCCCGCCCTGGGGGACCAGGAGGAGGCCCGCGCGCCGCGCACCGAGCGCGAGCAGGTGCTGACCGAGATCCTGGCCGAGGTCCTGGGCACCGGCCGGGTCGGCATCGACGAGGACTTCTTCGCCCTCGGCGGCGACAGCATCCGCTCCATCCAGGTCGTCAGCCGGGCCCGCAAGGCCGGACTCACCCTCACCACCCGCGACATCTTCACCCACAAGACCGCCGCCGCCCTCGCCCAGGTCGCCGAGGAGCAGGAGCAGAGCCCCGCCGAGTCCGCCCCGACGGAACCCGAAAGCAGTCTGATCACCCTGTCCGACGAGGAACTGGCCGATCTGGAATTCGAGTTGAATGAGGAACTTTCGTGACTACCGCCCCCAGCACCGGGTCGAAGATCAGCGAAGTACTTCCGCTCTCCCCCCTCCAGCAGGGGCTGCTGTTCCTGTCCTCGTACGACCAGGCCTCGCCCGACCTGTACACCCTCCAGTTCGTCGCGGAGATCGACGGGCCGGGCGCGGGTGACGGCGAGCAGCTCGCCGCCCGGCTGCGCACGGCCTCGGCCGCGCTGCTGCGCCGGCACCCCAACCTGCGGGCCTGCTTCCGCAACCGCAAGACCGGCGAGCCCGTCCAGGTCGTCCTCAAGGAGACCGAGGTCGAGCCGGAGTGGCAGCTGCACGACCTCACCCACCTGCCCGAGGCCGACCGGGAGGCGGCGGCGCAGCGGCTGACCCGCGAGGACCGGCTGCGCCGGTTCGACCTGGCGCGGCCGCCACTGATGCGGTTCACCCTGATCCGGCTCGGCGCGGGGCACCACCGGTTCCTCTGGTCGGTGCACCACATCGTCATGGACGGCTGGTCGTTCCCGCTGGCCGTCCGCGAGCTGGTGCTGCTCGGCGACGAGGCGGGCGCGGCGGCGCTGCCCGCGCCCGCGCCGTACCGCTCGTTCCTGACCTGGCTGAACGGCCGCGACCGGGACGCCGCGCGGGCGGCCTGGGCGCAGCTGCTGGACGGCCTGGACGGGCCGGTCCGGGCGCTGCCCGGCGCCGGTGACGGCGACTCCCTGGAACTGCCGTCGCTCGTCCGGGGGTTCCTGTCGCCGGAGCGCACCGCGGCGCTCGCCGGCTGGGCGCGCGGCCGGAGCCTGACCCTCAACACCGTGGTGCAGGGCTGCTGGGCGCTGCTGCTCGGCCGGCTCACCGGCCGCGAGGACGTGGTGTTCGGGTCGGTCACCTCCGGCCGCCCGGCCGAGGTCCCGGACGTCGAGTCGATGATCGGCCTGTTCGCCAACACCCTGCCGGTCCGCGCCGACCTGCGCCCGGACCAGCGGGCGAGTGAGCTGTTCGAGGCGCTGGCCCGCCAGCAGCTCGCGATGATGCCGCACGAGCACCTGCCGCTCGCCGAGGCGCAGGCCGCCTCCGGCGTCCAGGGCGAGCTGTTCGACACCGTCCTCGCCTTCCAGAGCTACCCGCTGGACGAGGCCGCGCTGTTCCGCGAGTCGGGCGGCACCGTCAGCACCGCCCAGGTGCTCTCGGCCACCCACTACCCGCTGAGCCTCACCGTCTTCCCCGGCGAGCGGCTGGACCTGCACCTCGCCTACCGGGCCTCGGCCTTCGCCGCGAACCCCGAGGGCCCCACCGAGGACCCCACCGAGGACCCCGCCGAGGGCCCGCGGCCGTCCGCGCAGCGCGTCCTGGACCGGCTGGTCCGCGTCCTGGAGCAGGTCGCCGACGACCCGCAGACCCCGCTCGCCCGGCTCGGCGCGCCCGAGCCCGCCGAACTGGCCCGCATCCTCGGCGAGTGGAGCGGCGCCTCGGCCGCCCCCCGGGAGCCCGCGCGGCGCGCCACCGTCGCGGAGCTGTTCGCCGAGCAGGCCGCCCGCACCCCGGACGCCGTCGCGGTCACCGCCCCCGGCGAGGCCGCCCTCAGCTACCGCGAGCTGGACGAGCGGGCCAACCGGCTCGCCCACCTGCTCGCCGCCCGCGGCGCCGGCCCGGAGAGCCTGGTGGCCGTCGCGCTGCCGCGCGGCACCCGGCTGATCGTCGCCGTCCTGGCCGTCCTCAAGGCGGGCGCGGCCTACCTGCCGCTGGAGCCCGGCCACCCGGCCGACCGGATCGGCTACACCCTGCGCGACGCCCGTCCGGCGCTGCTGCTGACCGCCGGCGGCGTGCTGCCCGAACCGCCGGAAGCCCCGGACCTGCCGCGCCCGGACCTGCCGCGTCTGGACCTGGACGCCCCGGAGACGGCCGCCGCGCTGGCCGCCCACCCGGCGACCGCCCCGGACACCGCGGCCACCCCCGAGCACCCGGCCTACGTCATCTACACCTCCGGCTCCACCGGCCGCCCCAAGGGCGTCGTGGTGCCGCACCAGAACGTGGCGCGGCTGCTGGAGGCCACCGACGACTGGTTCGACTTCGGCCCCGGCGACGTGTGGACGCTGTTCCACTCCATCGCCTTCGACTTCACCGTCTGGGAGCTGTGGGGCGCACTGCTGCGCGGCGGCCGGCTGGTCGTGGTGCCGTACGACGTGTCGCGCTCCCCCGACGCCTTCCTGGACCTGCTCGCCGAGGAGCGGGTGACCGTCCTCAACCAGACGCCGTCCGCCTTCTACCAGCTGATGCGCGCCGACGCCGACCGCCCGCGCCCGCTCGCCCTGCGGACCGTGGTGTTCGGCGGCGAGGCGCTGGACATCGGCAAGCTCGCCGACTGGTACACCCGGCACGCCGACGACGCGCCGCGCCTGGTCAACATGTACGGCATCACCGAGACCACGGTGCACGTCTCCTACCAGGAGCTGGACGCCCCGACGGCCGCCGCCGGCGGCGGCAGCGTGATCGGGCGCGGCATCCCGGACCTGCGGGTCTACCTGCTCGACGGCGCCCTGCGGCCCGTCCCGGCCGGCGTGCCCGGCGAGCTGTACATCACCGGCCCCGGCCTGGCCCGCGGCTACCTGCGCCGCCCCGACCTCACCGCGGCCCGCTTCGTCGCCTGCCCGTTCGAGCCCGGCGGCACCCGGATGTACCGCACCGGCGACCTCGGCCGCTGGCGGGCCGACGGCACCCTGGAGTACCTGGGCCGCGCCGACGAGCAGGTCCAACTGCGCGGCTTCCGCATCGAGTTGGGTGAGATCGCGACCGTCCTCGGCCGCCACCCCGCGGTCGCCGAGGCGGCCGTGGTCGCCCGCGAGGACCGGCCCGGCGACCAGCGCCTGGTCGCCTACGTGGTGCCCCGCGACGGCGCGGACCCGGCCGGGCTGCGGGAGTTCGCCGCCGAGCGGCTGCCCGAGTACATGGTCCCGGCGGCCGTGGTCCCGCTCGCCGCGCTGCCGCTGACCGCCAACGGCAAGCTCGACCGCCGCGCCCTGCCCGCCCCCGCGTACACCACCTCGGCCCGCGGCCCGCGCACCGCCGAGGAGGAGCAGCTCTGCGGCGTCTTCGCCGAGGTGCTCGGACTCGACCGGGTCGGCGTCGACGACGACTTCTTCACCCTCGGCGGCCACTCGCTGCTCGCCACCCGGATCGTCAACCGGGTCCGCGCCGGACTCGGCGCCGAACTCCAGGTGCGGGACCTCTTCGAGGCCCCCTCCCCCGCCCGCCTCGCCGAACGGCTGGCCGCCGCCGCACCCGGCCGCGCCCCGCTCACCGCCGGGCCCCGCCCGGCCGTGCTGCCGCTGTCGTACGCGCAGCAGCGGCTCTGGTTCGTCGAGCACCTGGGCACACCCGGCGGGCTGTACGCCATCCCGCTGGCGATCCGCCTCTCCGGGCGGCTCGACGTCACCGCCCTGGCGGGCGCCCTGCACGACGTGGTCACCCGGCACGAGGCGCTGCGCACCGTCTTCCCGCAGCGCGCGCCCGAGAGCACCGGGTCCGGGACCGCCCCCGAGGCCACCGGCAGCGGACCGGCCGAGCAGCGGGTGCTCACCCCGGCCGAGGCCGCCGTCCCGCTCCCGGTGAGCGAGACCACCGAGGCGGGCCTGCCCGCCGCCCTCGCCGCCGAGGCCGCGCACGGCTTCGACCTGGAGCGCCACCTCCCGCTCCGCGCCCGGCTGTTCCGGCTCGGCCCGGACGAGCACGTGCTGACGATCGTCCTGCACCACATCGCCGGCGACGGCTGGTCGCTCGCCCCGCTCACCCGCGACCTCACCGCGTACTACCGGGCCCGGGTGGCCGGCCGCCCGGCCCAACTGCCGCCGCTGCCCGTCCAGTACGCCGACTACGCCCTGTGGCAGCGCGCACTGCTCGGCGCGGAGGACGACCCGCGGAGCGAACTCACCCGCCAACTCGGCTACTGGACCGAGACGCTGAAGGGCCTGCCGGAGGAACTGGCACTGCCCTTCGACCACCCGCGCGGCACCCGGGCCGAGCACCGCGGCGACGTCGTGCGCACCACCGTGCCGCAGCCGCTCACCGCCGAGCTGCACCGGCTCGCCGCCGCCTGGGGCGTCAGCGTCTTCATGCTGCTGCGGGCCGGGCTCGCCGCCCTGCTCACCCGGCTCGGCGCGGGCACCGACATCCCGCTCGGCAGCCCGGTCGCCGGCCGCACCGACGAGCGGCTCGACGAGCTGGTCGGCATGTTCGTCAACACCCTGGTGCTGCGCACCGACACCTCCGGCGACCCCGGTCTGCGCGAACTCGCCGAACGGGTCCGGGCCTACGACCTGGCCGCCCACCAGCACCAGGACGTGCCCTTCGAGAAGCTCGTCGAGGTGCTCAACCCCGAGCGCTCGATGGCCCGGCACCCGCTGTTCCAGGTGATGCTGGGCTTCCAGCAGGCCGGCCCGGCCCCGGCGCCCGAGGACGACCCGGAACTCGCCGTGGCCGAGCAGCCGGTGCCCGTCCGGACGGCCAAGTGGGACCTGTTCTTCCAGCTCACCGAGCAGGCCGGCGGCGCGCTCGCGCTCGCCGTCGAGTACCGCACCGACCTGTTCGAGCCCGCCACCGCCCGCCGGATCACCGACGCCTACCTGCGGCTGCTCGCCGCCGCCCTCGCCGAGCCCGCCCGGCCGCTGTCCCGGCTGGACCTGCTCGGGCCCGAGGAGGAGGCCGAACTGCTCGCCCTCGGCACCCACCGGGCCGGCACCCCGCGCAGCACCCTCACCGCCCTGGTGGACCGCCGGATCGCGGCCACCCCGGACGCGGTCGCGCTGGTCCACACCGAGCCCGGCCACCCCGACCGGCTGCGGCACACCAGCTACGCCGAACTGGACGCCGAGGCCAACCGCCTGGCCCACCTGCTGACCGCGCGCGGCGCCCGCCGGGGCGACCTGGTGGCGCTGCGCCTGGAGCGCGGCCCGGCCGTGGTGAGCACCCTGCTGGCGATCGCCCGCACCGGCGCGGCCTACCTGCCGATCGACCCGTCCTACCCCGACGAGCGGGTCCGCGACATGCTGGCCGACAGCGGCGCCCGACTGCTCGTCACCGAACGGTCCCTGGCCGGGCGGGAGCTCCCCGCCGGGGTCGTCACGCTGCTCCTGGACGCCCCCGAGACCCTGGCCGACCTGGCCGGCCGGCCCGTCACCGCCCCGGTGCCCGCCGCCCCGATCGACCCCGACGACCTGCTGTACGTCATCTACACCTCCGGCTCCACCGGCAAGCCGAAGGGCGTCGCGGTCCCGCACCGCGCCGCCGTCCGCCTGGTCCTGGGCCTGCCGGAGCTGGCGCCGACCGCCGCGGACACCTTCCTCTACTTCGCGCCGGTCGCCTTCGACGCCTCCACCTTCGAGATCTGGGGCGCGCTCGCCCACGGCGCCCGGGTGGCGGTCCACCCGCCCGGCCCGGCCGACCCGCAGGCCCTGGAGTCCTTCCTGGCCGCCGCCCGGGTGAGCGTCGCCTTCCTCACCACCCAGTTGTCCAACACCATCGCCGACACCCGGCCGCGCGCCCTGGCCCCGCTGCGGGCGCTGCTCACCGGCGGCGAGGCGCACTCCCGCGACCACCTGGACCGGCTGCGGGCCGCCCTGCCGGACACCACGGTGTTCAACGTGTACGGCCCCACCGAGACCACCACCTTCGCCACCGGCCAGGACCTCGGCCGCGCCGAGGGCACCGTCCCGATCGGCCTGCCGATCGGCGACACCTCCGCGTACGTCCTGGACGAGGCGCTGCGGCCGGTGCCGCGCGGCGTGGTCGGCGAGCTGTACCTGGCCGGCGAGGGCCTGGCCCGCGGCTACCTCGGCCGGCCCGGGCTGACCGCCGCCCGCTTCACCGCCTGCCCGTTCGGCGCCCCCGGCGAGCGCATGTACCGCACCGGCGACCTGGTCCGCTGGGACCGGCACGGCCGGATCGAGTACGTCGCCCGCGCCGACCAGCAGGTCAAGATCCGCGGCTACCGGGTCGAACTCGGCGAGATCGAACGGCTGCTGGCCGCGCACCCGGCCGTCGCCCGGGCCGCCGTCCTGGCCCCCGCCGACGCCGCCGGCCAGCGCCGCCTGGTCGCCTACCTGGTGCCCGCCGACGGCCGGCCGGCCCCCGGACCGGCCGAGCTGCAGGGCCACCTGGCCCGCTCGCTGCCCGGCCACATGGTGCCGGAGAGCTACACCGCGCTGCCGGAACTGCCGCTGAACGCCAACGGCAAGCTGGACGTCAAGGCCCTGCCCGCCCCCGCGGCCACCCCCTCCGCCCGCGCCCCGCGAGCGCCCCGCACCGAGCCGGAACGGCTGCTCTGCGCCGCCGTCGAGGAGGTCCTGGGCACGGGCCCGGTCGGCCCCGAGGACTCCTTCTTCGCCCTCGGCGGGGACAGTCTGAAGGCGATCCGGCTGGTCAACGCGGCCGGCCGGGCCGGGCTGCCGATCAGCCTCGGCGCGGTCTTCGAGCACCGCACCCTGGAGGCGCTGGCCGCGGCCGCCACCACCGGGGGCGGCGCGGTCGACCTGCTCGGGCCCGTCCTGCCGATCCGGCCCACCGGCGGGCGGCCCCCGCTGTTCTGCGTGCACGGCGGCCTGGGCTTCGCGATCCCGTTCGCGGCGCTCGCCGAGCACCTCGACCCGGAGCAGCCGGTCTACGGCCTCCAGGCCCGCGGCCTGTCCGACGACGGCCCGCTGCCGACCGACCTGGGCGACGTCGCCGAGGAGTACCTCGCCCGGGTGCGGGCCGTGCAGCCGCACGGCCCGTACCACCTGCTCGGCTGGTCCTACGGCGGCGTCGTGGCGCACGAGATGGCCGTCCGGCTGCACGCCGCCGGCGAGCAGGTGGCGTTCCTGGCCAACCTGGACGCCTACCCCGACGACGCCCTCGGGGCCCGGCCCAGCGACGCCGAGTTCCTCGCCGACTTCCTGGCCGAGGCCGGGGTCGACGCGGCGGAGCCGGAACGGCTCACCCCGCAAGGCGTCGCCGCGCACCTGGCCCGCACCGAAGGCCCCCTCGCCGCGCTCGAACCGGGTACGCTGGAACGGCTGCTGGGGGTCATGCGGAACAACCTGGAGCTGTTCCAGCGGTTCACCCCGGGCCGCTTCGACGGCTGCCCGATGACGCTCTTCGTCGCGGCCGGCGGCGATCCCCGCCCCACCCCGGAGGAGCGCGCCCTCAAGGTCAAGAGCTGGGAGCCGCACGTCGGTTCCGCCGTCCTCGCGCACGACGTGGACAGCGGACACCAACAGCTGCTGCAACCCGCCCCGGCGGCGGCGATCGGCGCGGTCGTGGAACACGCCCTCGCCGCCCTGGCCGCGAGCCCGACCGGCACCCCGACCGGCACCCCGACCGGCACCCCGACCACCTGACGCCCGGTCACCCCGGCACGTCCCGCGAACCCGAGATCTGGAGAACAGTCATGGCGAACCCCTTTGACCGCGAAGACGGCACCTTCCTCGTCCTCGTCAACGCGGAGGGGCAGCACTCCCTGTGGCCGTCCTTCGCCGCCGTCCCGGAGGGCTGGTCGGTGACCCTGGAGGCCACCGACCGGGCCACCGCCGTCGCCCACATCGAGGGCAACTGGACGGACATGCGCCCGCTCAGCCTCCAGCAGCAGGGCTGACCTGCCGGGCCCGCGCCCGGAATCCGGAAGAACGCCGCCGGACGGCTCCGACCCCGCCGCCCGCCGCACCCCCAGGGCCTTCGCCCGACGGTGCGGCGGGCGGCCGTTTTGTCCCCGACACCCCTCCCCACCAGGCACGCGACACCCCGCCAGGACCCGTCAGTGAGCGGTCAGTTGGACGTCATCGACCCGTCATCGGGCCTGACTAATTTGCTGCTCAGAGGCCCGGTTTCCGGGCACCCCAGGGCACCCGCGCAGGGAACCCGCGAAAACGGAGGAAAACGAGCATGACGACGGTAGCGCCGGAGCGTCTCACCCGGATCCGCGAAATCATCGCCGAGAACATCGACGTGCACACCGAGTTCGCCGACACCGCGCTGTTCGTCGACGAGCTGGGCGCCGACTCGCTGAAGCTCATCGACGTGCTCAGCGCCCTGGAGATGGAGTACTCCATCGTCATCGACATGAACGAGCTGCCGAAGATGGTGAACGTGGAGGCCACGTACCAGGTGACCGCGACGGCCGCCGGCTGGTGATCGGGGCGGGTTCCGGGACCGGAACCCCCGCCCGCAGGCATCCCACTGCTTAAGGAGTCCCATGTCCACCGCACAGTCACCAGCGGCACCCCGCGCCGGCGTGCCCGCCGACCGCCGCCGGGTCGTCCTCACCGGCCTCGGGGCGATCTCCAGCATCGGCACGGGCGTCGAGGAGTACACCGCGGGGCTGCGGTCCGGCCGCTCCGGTGCGCGGCCGATCACCCGGTTCGACACCGAGGGGTTCGGCCAGAACGTCGCCTGCGAGGTCCCCGACTTCGAGCCGGAGCGCTGGATCCGCAACGTCCCCCTCGACGACATGGGCCGCGCCGGACAGTTCGCCGTCGCCGCCGCCCGGATGGCCGTGGAGGACGCCGGGCTCACCGAGTCCGACCTCGGCGAGCGCCAGGCCGTCATCAGCGTCGGCACCACCGACGGCGAGGGTCACGACATCGGCGTGCTGGTCGAGCAGGAGCTCGCGGCCGGGGACCCGGAGGCCATGGACCCGGTGCTGTCCCGCCGGATCAACGCCGGCCGGCTCACCACCGTCATCGCCCGCGAGCTGCGGATGCCGAACGTGGAGCCGACCACCATCACCACCGCCTGCGCGGCGGGCAACTACTCGATCGGCTACGGGCTGGACGCGATCCGCTCCGGCGAGGTCGACATCGCGCTGTGCGGCGGCGCCGACGCCGTCTGCCGCAAGGCCTTCGCGCTGTTCAAGCGCTTCGGCGCGCTCACCCCGGACGTGGTCCGCCCGTTCGACAGGAACCGCCAGGGCATCCTGACCGGCGAGGGCGCGGGCATCCTCGTCCTGGAGAGCCTGGAGTCCGCCCTCGCCCGCGGCGCGCACATCTACGCCGAGGTGCTCGGGTACGGCCTTAGCTGCGACGCCGCCCACCCGACCGCGCCGAACCGCGACGGCATCGCGCGCGGCATCCGGCTCGCCCTGGACGACGCCGGGGTCGAGCGGGACGAGATCGACTTCATCTCCGCGCACGGCACCGGC
Source organism: Kitasatospora sp. NPDC057940 (assembly GCF_042887425.1). Lineage (NCBI taxonomy): Bacteria > Bacillati > Actinomycetota > Actinomycetes > Kitasatosporales > Streptomycetaceae > Kitasatospora > Kitasatospora sp. NPDC057940. Next base: position 599,490 of record NZ_JBHVPH010000001.1, on the reverse strand, counting down.
ACCAAGGCCAACGACAAGACCGAGTCGGCCGCCATCGTCGACGTGTACGGCGACGCACCGCCGCGCACCGTCGCGGTGAAGTCGATGCTCGGCCACTCGATGGGCGCGGCCAGCGCGCTCGGCGCGATCGCCTGCAGCCTCGCCATCGAGCACCAGTTCATCCCGCCGACCATCAACCACGTGGAGACCGACCCCGACTGCCCGCTGGACGTCGTGCCCAACCAGGCCGTCGACGCGGAGGTCCGGATCGTGGAGAACAACTCCAGCGCCTTCGCCGGCAACAACGCCATCCTGATTCTGGGCACGTACGGAGAGCGAGTCTGACGATGACCACCGCAGCCACCCCGGCGGCCCTGCCGCCGGAGACACTCGTCATCACCGGCTGGTCGGCCGTGTCGCCGTACGGCCTGACCCGCCAGGACTTCGCGTCCGGCGTGCGCGCCGGCGCCAAGACCGCCGTCAAGGCGGACGCCGCGCTCGGCACGCTGCCGTCGCCCGACGTCTGCCTGGTGCCCGGCTTCGACATCAAGGGCCTGCTCGGCCCCACCGGCACCGCCAAGATGGACCGGCTCACCGCGCTGGCCCTGGTCGCCTCCGACGGCCTGCTCAAGGACGCCGACGGCAACCGGGTGGTGGAGACCGACGACCGCACCGGTGTGGTCCTCGGCATCTCGATGGGCAGCCTGGAGAACGTCACCAACTTCCTCAAGCAGTCCTACACCAACGCGCTGCCCTTCCACGTCGACGCCGGCCGCATCCCCTTCGGCAGCCTCAACCACGCCGCCGGCGCCACCGCCATCCGGCACGACCTCAAGGGCCCCAACACCACCGTCGCCGGCGGCCGGGTCAGCGGCCTGCTCGCCCTCAACTACGCGCGGCGCCTGATGGGCCAGGGCCGGGCGACCAAGTACCTGGTCGGCTCCGCCGAGGAGTTCTCCGCCGCGCACGCCTGGATCGAGCACACCGCCGTCGCGGCCGGCGACTCCACGCCGCTGCTCGGCGAGGGCTGCGGCCTGTTCGTGGTCGAGCACGCCGGCACGGCCCAGCGCCCGGCGCTCGCCGCGGTGCTCGCGGTGGAGACCCGCGTCGACATCGACGACGACCCGAAGGCCGCCGTCACCGCCTGCGTGCAGCGCGCCCTGGCCCGCGCCGGCGTCACCGCCGACGAGGTCTGGGCCGCCGTGCCGTGCGCCGCGCCCACCGCGGCCGGCCGGGCCGAGTACGACGCGCTCGCCGCGCTGCTGCCGGCCGAGGCACTGGGCCGGGTCCCGTCCATGGAACTGCTCGGCGACACCAGCGCGGCCTCCGCGTCCTTCCAGATCCAGGCGGTGCTCGGCGTGGCCGAGGCCGACCCGGCGGCCCGGGGCCGGATCGCCCTGGTGTCCGCCGTCGACCGTGACGGCGCGGTGGGCTGCGCCGTCCTGAGACTCTTCGGGGAGCACGCGTGATCGCCCTGGTCAGCGGCGGGTCCCGGGGCATCGGCAAGGCCATCGTGCTGCGCCTGGCCCAGGACGGCTACGACGTCGCCTTCTGCTACCGCTCCAACGCCGACGCCGCCGAGCAACTCGTCGAGCAGGCCGGCGAGTTCGGCACCCGGATCACGGCCACCCAGTGCGACGTGGCCGACCCGGAGCAGGTCCGCGACTGGTACAACCGCACCGAGCGCGAGGTCGGCCCGGTGGACGCCGCCGTCACCTCGGCCGGCATCACCCGGGACCGCCCGGTCATCCTGATGCCGGAGGACGACTGGAACCAGGTCCTGCGCACCAACCTGGACGGCGTGTACCACGTGTGCCGCGCCGCCGCCTTCGCGATGAGCAAGCGCCGCAGCGGATCGATCGTCAACCTGTCCTCGGTGTCCGGCATCTACGGCAACCTCGGCCAGGCCAACTACGCCGCCTCCAAGGCCGGCATCATCGGCTTCACCAAGTCCCTCGCCAAGGAGTGCGGCCCGCGCGGCGTGCGCGCCAACGTGGTCGCACCGGGCCTGATCGCCACCGACATGGTCGGCGACATGTCCGACGCCGCGGTCGAGCGGATGCTGAAGAACGTCGCCCTCGGCCGGGCCGGCAAGCCCGAGGAGGTGGCCGACCTGGTCTCCTTCCTGCTCTCCGACCGCGCCGCCTACATCAGCGGGTCGGTCTTCGAGATCCACGGCGGCGGCACGTTCTGATGGGAGCACGAATGCAGGGGACCCAGGGACTGCGCGACCACTACGACGCGATCGTCGTCGGCAGCGGCATCGGCGGCCTGACCACCGCCGGCTACCTGGCGGCCGACGGGCGCAGCGTCCTCGTCCTCGAACAGCACGACATCGCCGGCGGCAACGCGCACGTGTTCCGCCGCCGGCGCAAGTACGAGTTCGACGTCGGCACGCACTACCTGGGCGACTGCGGCCCCGACGGGCACTTCCCCGCGATCCTGGCCGGCCTCGGCGTCCTGGACCGGGTGCGGTTCCGGCCGATGGACAACGAGCAGGGCTTCGACCGGATCATCACGCCCACCGCGACCGTCGACGTGCCGGCCGGCTGGGACGCCTACCGCGACCGGCTGCGGCAGGCCCTGCCCGAGGAGGCCGACCGGATCGCCGGCTTCCTCGAACTCGCCGAGAACGTGGCCGGCTCGACCCGCGCCGGCCTGAACGGCGTCTCCCTGGTCGACCTGTTCCGCAAGTCCCCGCAGACCATGCGCTGGTCCCGCCGCACCTTCGCCGACGCCCTGGGCCACTTCGGCCTCTCCGCCAAGGCGCGCACGCTGCTCGCGGCGCAGGCCGGCAACTACGGCACCATGCCCGACGGCATCAGCCTGGCCCACCACGCCTCGATGATGGACCACTACCTGCGCGGCGCGTACTACCCCGAGGGCGGCGGCCAGGCGATGGTCGCCGCGTTCGTCGAGGCGCTGGAGGCGCACGGCGGCGAACTGCGCACCCGCTGCGACGTCCGCCGCATCCTGATCGAGAACGGGCGCGCCACCGGCGTCGAACTCACCGACGGGCAGCGGGTCTCGGCCCCGCTGGTCATCTCCAACGCGGACTACCGGCGCACCGTCCTCGACCTGTGCGGCGGCGAGGACGCCTTCCCCTCCGAGGTGGTGGCCCGCACCCGCGCCGCGACCATGCGCGGCTCCTTCGTCTCGGTGTACATCGGGCTCGACACCGAACTGCCGGGCCTGCCCAACGCCAACCTCTGGTGGCACGACAGCGACGACATGGAGGGCGCGCACGCCGCCATGCTGGAGCGGTACGCGCGGGACGGCTCGATGGACTCGGTGCCGGCGCTCACCTTCTCCTTCGCCTCCCTCAAGGACCCGGGCGCCGCCGCCGTCTGCCCGCCCGGCCACAGCAACTTCCAGCTCATGACGGGCCTGCCGCCCGGCTACGGGTTCTGGGGCCTGGAGGGCGGCCCGGCCGACGGCGAGCCCTACCGCCGCAACGCCGCCTACCTCGCCCGCAAGCAGCAGCTCACCGAGGTCATGCTGGCCACCGCCGAGAAGGTCATCGGCCCGTTCCGGGAGCGCATCACCCACCTGGAGACGGCCACCCCGCTCACCCACGAACGCTACATCCGGGCCACCGGCGGCACCCCGTACGGCATGGCCAGCTGGGGCGGCTCCAGCCAGCGGCCGGACGTGCGCACCGAGGTCGAGGGCCTGTACGTGGTCGGCCAGAGCGTGCGCTACGGCAGCGGCATCGCCGCGGTCGCGAACAGCGGCATGGCCGCCGCCTCCGACATCATCGGCCGCGCGCTGCTGCGCGAGGTGTTCGGCGGCGCGGTGCTCGGCGACCCCTCCCGGCTGCCCGACCGCGGCCCGGACTGGGACCCGCTGGTGGTCTCGCGCGGGCGGGCGCGGCAGCGCGCCAAGGGCCTGGCCCGCATCGGCTGACCCCTCCTCCCTCCGTTTCCTCACCCTCCGATCCGCACCCCTCCGATCCGCACCCCTCCGACCAGGAGCACTGTTCCCATGAATCAGGTACCTCCCTTCGCCGTGGTCTCCGGCGCCCAGGTGCACGAGGCCCTCAGCGGGCACGAGGACGAGGTCGTCGCCACGGTCGAGGCCGCGTACCGGCTGCACGGCGAGGGGCAGACGGTCAACCCGGACTCGTACTTCCTGCGCTTCCCCGACCGCCCGTCCTCCCGGATCATCGCGCTGCCGGCCTCGGTCAAGGGCGAGGTCGGCGTGCACGGCATCAAGTGGATCTCCAGCTTCCCGGACAACGTGGCGGCCGGCCTGCCGCGCGCCTCGGCCGTCCTGATCCTCAACGACGCCGAGACCGGCTACCCGTTCGCCTGCCTGGAGAGCTCGATCATCAGCGCGGCGCGCACCGCCGCCTCCGCGGCCCTCGCGGCGGCCCGGCTCGCCGACGCCCGCGGCGAGCGCCCGACCCGGGTCGGCTTCTTCGGCGTCGGCCTGATCGCCCGCTACGTGCACACCTACCTCGCCGCCAACGGCTTCGACTTCACCGCGGCCGGCGTCCACGACCTGTCCGCCGAGCACGCCGAGGGCTTCTCCGACTACCTGCGCCGGGCCGAGGGCGAGGGCGTGGAGATCACCGTCCACGACAAGGCCGAGGACCTGATCCGCTCCAGCGACCTGGTGGTCTTCGCCACCGTCGCCGGCGAGCCGCACGTGACGGACCCGCAGTGGTTCTCGCACAACCCGCTGGTGCTGCACGTCTCGCTGCGCGACCTCTCCCCCGAGATCGTCCTCGACTCGTGGAACGTCGTCGACGACATCGAGCACTGCATGAAGGCCGGCACCTCGCCGCACCTGGCCGAACAGCTCGTCGGCCACCGCGAGTTCGTCGCCGGCACGCTCTACGACGTGCTCACCGGCACGATCACCCCGCCGTCCGACCGGCCGGTGGTCTTCTCCCCGTTCGGCCTCGGCGTGCTCGACATGGCCGTCGCCAAGCACGTCTACGACCGCGTCCTCGCGGCCGGGCAGCTGCACACCGTCCCGGACTTCTTCCACGAGCTCAAGCGCTACGGCTGAGCCCTCCCAGCCCCACCCCCGAGGCCCGTCCGCGCTCCCGGCGCCGGCGGGCCTCCGGCCTTTCCCCGCCGCTCCGCCCCCTCCACTGACGGCCAACTGACGGCACGCTGACCGAACGGCCCCCCGGCCCCCCGACGCCTTGTCCGCGCCATGGACGGCCGCCCAGAATCACCCGCATGAGATCCTTTGCCAACCTGGCCGAGTTCACCGGGGCGACCGGGGAGCACCTCGGCTACAGCGAATGGCTCGACGTCACCCAGCACAGCGTCGACCAGTTCGCCGACGCCACCGGCGACCTCCAGTGGATCCACGTGGACCCGGAGCGCGCCGCCACCGGCCCGTTCGGCGGGACCATCGTCCACGGCTACATGACGCTCGGGCTGCTGCCCGCGATGATGCGCGCGATCTTCGAGATCCACAACGTCGAGCTGGGCGTCAACTTCGGCCTGGACAAGGTCCGCTTCCCCCGCCCGATCCCGGTCGGCGCCCGGGTCCGCGGCGGCGCCAAGGTCACCAGCGTCCGCGAGACCCCGATGGGCCACCTCGCCGCGGTCCGGATGACGGTGGAGGTCGAGGGCCAGCAGCACGCGGCCTGCGTGGCGGACACCCTGTCCCTCTTCGTCGCCGCCCCCGACACCGCCGAGGGCGCATCGGACGGCTTCTGAGCCCGCCCGCCCACGTCACCACCGACGTGACCACCGACGTCACCGCCGACGTCACCGCCGCCGCCAGGTAGAAGAACCTCCCCCTCCGGTCGGGCAAGAGGGGGGTTATTACTACCGATTTCGCCGCGCCGCCCCCGCCAGAATGGTCACACGGCCACCACGGCCGGGGAACAGCGAACGGCACCAGAGAGGAGCGGGCCATGGACCGCACGATGAAGCTCGGGGGAAGCCCCTCGGCGGTCGAGATCAGGGGATTCTCCGTCCCCGCCGGATTCACCGGACTGCGGCGGGCACTGGCCCTCTGCTGGATGTCGGTGGCGGCCTTCGGACGCTCGCTCGGGGTCACCGGCGCGATCTCCCTGGTCGGCCCCGGCCTCGGCCTGGTGCCGCGGGCCATGGAGCGCGTCCGGGCCCTGGCCGCCCGTCAGCGCGGCCTGTCCGAGCGCTGGTCCGGCGTGCAGATCCCCGGCCCGCCCAGCGGCCTGCCGGCCGCCCCCGAGGGCGCCTCGGGAGCCGTCGCCCGCTACCGCTGGATCATGAGCGACCCGCAGACCAAGCGGGAGTTCACCTGGGTGCTCACCGACCCGATCGTCGGCGGCTTCCTCGCCTTCATGCCGATCGCCGTCCTGCTCAGCGGCTTCTGGGGCATCTTCCTGGCCTTCTTCGGCGTCCCGCTGTCGACCCAGTGGGACGGCCTCTGGTACCAGTTCATCCCGATCGACGGCCAGGCCACCGCGGTGCTGGCCGGCGTCCTCGGCGTCCTGCAACTGCCGCTGGCCCTGTGGATGGCCCCCCGCGCCATCCGCAAGCACGCCCGGTACACCCACTCCATGCTCGCCCCCAGCGAGCAGGAACTGATGGCCAGCCGGATCCAGCACCTCACCACCACCCGCAGCACCGCCGTCGACACGCAGATGGCCGAGATCCAGCGGATCGAACGCGATCTGCACGACGGCGCCCAGGCCCGCCTGGTCGCGATGGGCATGACCCTGGACGCCGCCGAACACCTGCTGGAGACCAACCCGGAGGCCGTCCGGGCCCTGCTCATCGAGGCCCGCCAGTCCTCCTCCAAGGCCCTGGAGGAGATCCGCAACCTGGTCCGCGGCATCCACCCGCCGGTCCTCGCCGACCGCGGACTCGCCGACGCGGTGCGGGCGCTGGCCATGGTCTGCCCGGTCCCCACCGAGGTCGTCGTGGACCTGCCCGGCCGCGCCGAGATGCCCGTCGAGTCCGCCGCCTACTTCGCGATCTCGGAGATCCTCACCAACGTCGCCAAGCACTCCGGCGCCGACCGGGCCTGGATCGACATCCGTTACGATCACGGCATGCTGCGCATGACCGTGACCGACAGCGGCCGCGGTGGCGCCGACGCCACCCGGGGCACCGGCCTGCGCGGCATCGAGCGACGACTCAGCACGTTCGACGGGGTCCTGGCCGTGAACAGTCCCGTCAACGGCCCGACCATGGTGACGATGGAGCTTCCGTGCGTATTGTCCTCGCCGAAGACCACTTCCTCCTGAGGGACGGCCTGATCCGCCTCCTCCAGGCCTACGGACACGAGGTGGTGGCCGCCGTCGACAACGGCGCCGACCTCCTCGCGGCCCTCACCGAGCAGCAGCCGGACGTCGCGGTCGTCGACGTCCGGCTTCCGCCGAACTTCACCGACGAGGGCCTGCGGGCCGTCCTCACCGCCCGCCGCACCATGCCCGACCTCCCGGTCCTGCTCCTCTCCCAGTACGTCGAACCGCTCTACGCCCGCGAACTCCTCGCCAGCGGCGGCCGCGGCGTCGGCTACATGCTCAAGGACCGCGTCACCAACGGCTCCCAGTTCCTCGACTCGATCCGCCGCGTCGCCGACGGCGGCACCGCGATGGACCCCGACGTCATCTCCCAGCTCCTCGTCCGCAAGGAACGCGACGAGAACGTCGGCAGCCTCACCGACCGCGAGCGCGAAGTCCTCGAATGGCTCGCCCAGGGCCGCTCCAACGCCGGCATCGCCCAGGGCCTCTTCATCACCGAGAAGGCCGTCGCCAAGCACATCAGCAACATCTTCACCAAGCTCGGCCTGCTCCCCACCGACGGCGACAACCGCCGCGTCCTGGCCGTCCTCGCCTACCTCGACCAGTAACCCGCCCGCCTCCACCGGCCCGTGAGCGGCCGGTTCAGCCGTGGCGGGCGCCCGAGTCCCAGACCCAGGCCGCGATGCCGACCCGGTTGTTCACCTTCAGCTTCCGCTGCACGTGGGTCATGTGGGTCTTCACCGTGCCGGCCGAGATGAACAGCGCCTCCGCGATGTCGGCGTTGGTCAGGCCGTCCGCGACCAGCCGCGCGACCTCCAGCTCACGCGGCGTCAACTGCTCGACCTTGGGGGCCTTCTTCTGCTTCGGGCCGGCCAGGCTCCGCAGCAGCCGGGTGGTGATCTGCGGGCTGATCAGCGAGTCGCCCTCGACGGCGGCGCGCACCGCCTCGATCAGCAGCGGCGCACCGGAACGCTTCAGCAGGAAGCCGTACGCGCCCGCCTTCAGCGCCGAGTGGACGTACTCGTCGAGGTCGAAGGTGGTGACGATGACGACCCGTACGCCCGGGCTCTCCTCGGCCAGCCGGCGGGTCAGCTCCAGCCCGTCCATCCGCGGCATCCGGATGTCGGCGAGCAGGACGTCCGGCCGCAGCCTCCGTGCCAGCTCGAGCGCCTCGTCACCGTCGCCCGCGACCGCGAGCACCTCCATGTCCGGTTGCAGGTCGAGGATGTGCCGAAAGCCTTCCCGCACGGTTGCCTGGTCGTCAGCGATCACGATGCGTGTCGTCATGGGCTGATCCTCGCACGGGGTAGCATCCGAGCACATGACAAATCAACTGGCCAGGATCGGACGCCCAGTTGGCACGGCGTTCCTCGCGGCGGTCGCCATCTCGGTTGCGGTGTGGGAGGGTTCGCCGGTTTCGACACTGATCCGGGGCTCGACGACGGTGGCGGTGCTGGCCGCCGCGGTCCTGATCGTGTGGCTGCCGGGGCAACCGCGGACCCGGAACCTGGTGACCGTCCCGTTGGCCTGCGCGATCTCGCTGTACGCGACGTTCCGCTACGAGGGCCCCGCCGACAACACCTCCGGGCTCTGGATCCTGGTCGAGTCGGTCGCCCTGCTGGTCACCGTCATGCCCGCGGTGCGCGGGTCCGCTCCGGCGGTCGCCGCCCTGCTGGGGCTGCTCCTGCTGGTGACCGTGACCCTGCTGCCGCTGCGGATCGCGCTGACCCTCGACCCGCCGGCCGGGCCGCGCGAGACCATCGGGCTCTGCGTGGTCTGGGGCCTGGCCGCGGTGGCCGCGGTGGGGGCGTCCTGCTACCTGCGCTCGCTGGACAGCCGGCGCAGGCTGGCGGTCACGGAGGAGCGGCGCGCCCAACGGCTGCACGTCGCCCGGGACCTGCACGACTTCGCCGCGCACGACGTGACCGGGGTGATGGTGCTGGCGCAGGCGGCCCAGATGCTGGCCAAGGAGTCGCCGGAGAAGGCGCTGGCGCTGCTCCCGCAGATCGAGAGCGCCGGTATCCAGGCGCTGAAGTCGATGGACCGGACGATCCGGATCCTCAGCGAGCTGGAGGAGGACCGCCGGCCGGGCCGGGGCGGGGACGAGCCGGCGGCGGACGATCCCGAGGAGAACGCGGCGGCCCGGCCCCACTCGCTGGACGAACTGCCGGACCTGATGGACCGGTTCGAGCGCACCGGGATGATCCCGGCCCGGCTCGAACTCTCCCCCGGCGCCGTGGACGGCCTGCCGGAGCTGGTCGACGCCGTCGGCTACCGGGTGGTGATGGAGGCGCTCACCAACGTCCGCCGGCACGCCCCCGCCTCGCCCAGGGTGACGGTCACCGCCGAGCGGGTGGCCGACGGCGGCGCCCTGCGGATCCTGGTCCACAACGAGGCGGTCCCGGCCGGCGCCCGGGCGGACACCGCGGCGGCGGTCGAGCGCGAGGGCGGCGGCACCGGCATCCGGGAGCTGCGTCGGCGGGTCGCGGGGCTGGGCGGCGAGCTCACCGCCGGGGCCTGCGCGAACGGCGGCTGGCAGGTCGCCGTCCTCCTGCCGCTGGACGGCGTCCCGGCCGCCCGCGACGTCGGCGACGGGGCGGGCGGCCGGGCCGGGCACACTCAGGGCACTCTCACCCGCTCGGGCGATCAGTCCTCTCCGGGTTGACCGGCCTCCCTCACCTGATCGGCGGACGGCAGCCGCAGCGAGCCCGCCGCCGCGCCGGCCAGCCCGAGCACCGCCAGGCCGGCGGCGCAGCCGAGCATCGCCTGGGTGCCGCTCAGCCACTGCGAGAGCAGCCCGCCCAGGGCCGCGCCGCCGGCCTGCGCGCCGCCGTTGAACAGGTTGGTCGCCGAACTCAGCCGGCCGCGCATGCCGTCCGGGGTGAGCAGGATCTGCTGCGTACCGACGACGGTGTACGCGGTCGGCGCGAGGAAGGCCATGGCGGCCAGGAAGCCGCCCCAGACCAGCGCGCCGCTGGTGACGGACATCAGCGGGACGAGCACCGCGAGCAGCCAGATGATCCCGACCACGGCCTGGTAGGGCGTGATCGAGCGGGAGATCCGCGGCGCCGCGAGCGCGCCGATCAGGCCGCCGACGCCGAACATCGCGGCCATCGTGCCGACCTTCCCCGGCGAGGCCCCGTTCTGCTCGGCGGCCACGATGACGACCAGGTAGAGCGCCTGGAACAGCAGGTTGAGGCCGAGCAGCAGCAGGGTGGTCGAGCGCATGAACGGCTGGCGCACCAGGAAGGCGAAGCCGGCCACGATGTCACGCGGGATGGTCGAGATCGGGGAGGGCTTGCGCTCCTGCTTCGGCAGCCGGACGAACAGCAGCGTCACGAAGGCCACCAGGTGGGCGACGGCGTCGGCGAGGAACGGAACGGCCCGCCCCAGGCCGAACAGGAACCCGCCGCCCGAGGTGCCGACCAGCTGCCCGAGGTGCATCCGCGCGGTGTTCACCGAGAGCGCCGTGGGCAGTTGCCCACGGGTCACCACCAGGGGCAGCGAGGCCCGCTCGGCCGGGTCGAACAGGCTGGTGGCCGCCCCGGCGACGGCCGCGGTGAGCAGCAGCAGCCAGGTGGTGACGTGCCCGGTGGCGGCGGCGAGCGCGAGCAGGCCGAGCATCACCGCCCGGACCAGCACGCAGACCACCATGATCTTCTTGCGGTCCCAGCGGTCCACCAGCGCACCGGCCGGCAGCCCGACGGCCACCTGGGCCACCGCGTTGACCGCGCTCACCGCGCCGGCCACCCCGGGGGAGCCGGTCGTGGCGAGGGCGAGCAGCGGGAAGGCGATGGTGGAGACGTTGAGACCGGTCTCGGAGGCCGTGGTGCCGATCCACAGCAGGTGGTAGACCCGGTTGCGGCGGAGCGGGAGCTCCGGTTCCGTGACGGCCGCCGGGCGGTCGGCGGCGGGTGCCAGCTCGCTCATCCCCGCACCTCCCGGCACTCGTCGGCGATCGCGCGCAGCACGCCGGCGAACTCCGCGGCCAGCCGCTGCACCGTCCCGTGGTGGTGGACGGCCGGGGAGTAGTACCAGGTGAACTCCAACCGCCCGTCGTGGATCCCGCCGACGATCTCCAACACGTGCTCCATCCGGTCGTCCGGGCCGAGGTCCTGGCCGATCGCGCCGTGCACGGTGTGCACGAGCCCGCTGCCGGGCCCGCCGTCGCTGCGGTGCCGGCCGAGGAAGTTGAACACCACGTCCGGGTCCGGCCCGGTGAGCGGGGTGTCCGGGTGCAGGTGGCGCAGCGGGCCGTGGCCCAGGCCCTTGCCGGGGACGGCACGCAGCTGCCGCCGCACGACGCGGGTGAGGGCCCGCCAGTCGTCGCCCTCGGGCACGATGAGGCGGACGGGGTGCACCGCGGTGAACCAGCCGACCGTCCGGGACAGGTCGACGTCGTCGAGCAGCCGCTCGCGGCCGTGGCCCTCCAGGTCGACGGTGACCTCGTCCTCGCCGGTCCAGCGGGCCAGCACCCGGGCGAGCGCGGCGAGCGCGATCTCCTCGACCCTGGTGCGGTAGACGGTCGGCGCGTGCTCGGCCAGCTGGGCCGAGTCCTCGGCGCCGAGCCGCACCCGCACCTCCCGGCCGCCGCCCACGGTGGCGACGCCGTCGAGGTCGCGGGGCACCGGACGGGCGGCACCGACCCCGTTCCAGTGGTCGAGCTCGTGGTCCAGCGCGCCGGAGCGCACGTGCTCGACCAGGCGGGCGGACCACTCCTGGAAGGTGGTGCTCCGCGGGCCGAGGTCGACCGGCCGCCCGGCCGCCGCCTGGGCGTGGGCCGCGTCCAGGTCGTCCAGCAGGATGTTCCAGGACACGGTGTCGACCACCAGGTGGTGGACCGTCAGGAACAGCCGGTCGCGGCGGCGTCCACCGGACTCGAAGAGGACGGCGGCGAGCAGCGGGCCGCGGCCCAGGTCGAATCCGGCCTGGGTGGCGCGGGCCTCCCGGTCCAGCAGCGCGCCCAGTTCGCCCTCGGGGGTGGCGGAGGTGTCCACCACCCGCAGCAGCGGCTCGCCGGCCCGGTAGGGCGGGTTCTCCTGGGCCCAGCCGTCGGCGGTGCGGGTGTAGCGCATCCGCAGCGCGTCGTGGTGCTCGACCAGGGCCTCCAGCGCGGCGGTGAGCGCCGCGCGGTCGGCCGGCGCGCCGAGCTCCAGCAGCACCGACTGGTTGAAGTGGTGCGGGTGGTCGTGGGTGTCGAAGAACCAGCGCTGCACCGGGGTCAGCGGGACGGGCCCGACGGCCGGCGGCCGGCCCTCGGCCGCGCCGTCGCCGATCTCGGTGGCGGCGGCGGCGAGTTCCGCCACGGTCTGGTGCAGGAAGACGTCCTGGGCGTCCAGCCGCAGCCCGGCCCGGCGGGCCCGGGCGACCACCTGGATGCTGAGGATGGAGTCGCCGCCGAGGTCGAAGAAGCTGTCCTCGACGCCGACCCGCTCGACGCCGAGCGTCTGCGCCCAGATCCGGGCGAGCAGTTCCTCCTTCCGGCCGCGCGGCGCCACCCGGGCCGCCACGGCGGTGTCCGGTCCGGTCGGCGCCGGGAGCCGGCGCCGGTCCACCTTGCCGTTGGTGCCGACCGGGAGCTGGTCGAGCACCTGGACGGAGGCCGGCACCATGTAGCCGGGCAGGGCGCGGGCCACCGCGTCCCTGAGCAGCGCGGGCGAGAGCTCGGAGGCGCCCGACCGGGCGCCCGGGGCCACGTACGCGGCCAGCAGCTCGCGGCCGCCCTCCGGCTTGAAGACCACCACGGCGGCGTCCCCGACGCCGGGCTCGCGCAGCAGCACGGCCTCGATCTCGGAGGGCTCGACCCGGTGGCCGCGGACCTTGAACTGCGTGTCGGTGCGGCTGACGAACTCCAGCTCGCCGCCGGCCACCCGGCGGACCAGGTCGCCGGTGCGGTACATCCGGCTCCCGGGCCCGCCGAACGGGTTGGCGACGAACCGCCCGGCGGTCAGGCCGGGCTGTCCGGCGTAGCCGCGGCCGAGCCCGGGGCCGTCGATGTAGAGCTCGCCGGGCACGCCGTCCGGGACCGGCCGCAGGTGGCGGTCGAGGACGTGCAGGCCGACGCCGTTGAGCTCGGTGCCGACCGGCACGGGGGCGCCCGCGTGCAGCTCGCCCGGACTCCACAGGGTGGAGACCAGCGTGGCCTCGCTCGGCCCGTACACGTTGAAGAACTCCCGGCCCTGCGACCAGGTGCGCACCAGGTCGGGCGGGCAGACGTCGCCGGCGGCGGCGACGGTGGGCAGCCGGCCGCGCAGCCGCTCGGCGTCCATCACCGCCAGCAGCGCCGGGGGCAGCACCGCGACGGTGGCGCCGGTCCGGATGATCTCCCCGGCCGGGTCGGGCGCGGGGCGCGGGCTGGTGAGGCAGAGCGCGCCGCCCGCGGTGAGGGTGCAGAACAGGTCGCACACCCCGCCGTCGAAGCTGGCCGGCGCGTACTGCAGCACCCGGCTGTCGGCGGTGATGTCCCAGGCCTCGCGCAGCACCCGGGCGGTCCGGGCGATCGCGCCGTGGCTGATCACCACGGCCTTGGGGCGGCCGGTGGAACCGGAGGTGTGCACCACGTAGGCGACGTGGTCGGCCTCCACCCGGTGCGGGGAGCCCGGCTCGCCGGGCAGCGCGGTGCCGGCCGGGGCCGCATCGCCGTCCGACCCGTCCGACCCGTCCGACCCGTCCGACCCGTCCATCCGCAGGACGGTGAACGGCCCGTCGGGGAGCCGCTCGGCCAGGTGCGCCTGGGTGAGCAGCAGCGGGACCGCGGTGCCGCTGATCATCGCGCCGATCCGGTCGGCCGGGTACTGCGGGTCCAACGGCACGTAGCCGCCGCCGGCCCTGAGCACCGCGAGCGCCGCCACCACCATCTCCACCCCGCGGTCGGCGAACACGCCGACCAGGGTGTCCGGGGTGACGCCCCGGGCGACCAGCCGGCGGGCCAGGTCCTCGGCCCGGGCGTCGAGTTCGCCGTACGAGACCTCGGTCCCGTCGTCGGCGACCACGGCCACCGCGTGCGGGCGCTCCGCGGCCCGCCGGCCCACCAGCTCGTGGGCGAGCACGCCGGCCTCCCCGTCCGGCTCCCGGTGCCAGCGCCGGGGTTCCAGCACCAGCTCCTCGGCCGGGACGTAGGGGAGTTCGCGCAGCGGGTCGCCCGGGCGCTCGGAGATGCCGCCGAGCAGCAGGACCAGGGCGTCGGCCATCCGGCGGGCGGTGCTCCGGTCGAACAGGCCGACGCTGTACTGGAGGGCGGCGTCCAGGCCCCGGTCGGTCTCCTGGAACTGGAAGGTGAGGTCGAACGCGGCGCCGCCGGTGGGCAGGCCGAACTCCTCGGTGCGGGCGCCGTCGAGGCGCACCGGGCCGCCCGGGGCGTCCTGCAGGACCACCATGGTCTGGAACAGCGGGGTGCGGCTCGGGTCGCGCTCCGGCCGCAGCGCCTCGACCAGCCGGTCGAAGGGCACGTCGGCGTGGGCGAAGGCGCCGTTGACGGACTCCCGCACCCGGCCGAGGAAGCCGTCGAAGCCCTCCTCCCAGTCCACCTCGGAGCGCAGCACCAGGGTGTCCACGAAGAAGCCGACCACCTGCTCCAGTTCGGGCCGGTCGCGACCGGCCGAGACGGTGCCCACCGCGATGTCGTCCTGGCCCGACCAGTGCGCGAGCAGCAGTTGGGTCGCCGCGACCAGCACGGTGAACAGCGTCGCGCCGCGGTCCTGGGCGATCCGCTTGAGCCGCTTGGCGGTCTCCGCGTCCACGGCGAACTCCAGCTGCGCGCCCTCGCGGCCGCGCACCGGCGGCCGGGGCCGGTCGGTGGGCAGCTCCAGCGGCTCCAGGCCGGCCAGCCGCTCCCGCCACCAGTCGAGCAGGCCGCTCCCCTCGCGCTCCCAACGGGCACGCTGCCAGGCCGCGAAGTCGGCGTACTGGACGGGGAGTTCCGGCAGGTCGGCGGTGCCGCCGTGCCGTCGGACGCGGTACAGCTCGGCGAGGTCGCGGACCAGCACGCCGGCCGAGCGGCCATCGGTGACGATGTGGTGCAGGACCAGGGTCAGCACGTGCTCGTCCTCGGCCAGCCGGACGAGGTGGGCCCGGAACAGCGGACCGGTGCGCAGGTCGAACGGGGTGGCGCCGTCGGCGCCGATGGCCGCCCGCAGCCGGTCCTCGCGCTCGTGCGCGGGGTGGCCGGCCAGGTCGGTGCGGGCCAGCGTGAAGGGCCGCCCGGCCGGGGCGATCAACTGCCGCCCCTCGCCGTCGACCTGGCCGAAGAGCGTGCGCAGCGACTCGTGCCGGTCGACCAGGTCGGCCAGCGCCAGTTCCAGCGCGTCGGCGTCCAACGGGCCGTGCACCCGCAGGCCCAGCGGCGAGTTGTACTCGGCGCCGGTCCCGCCGAACTGCCCGAGGAACCACAGCCGTTGCTGGCCGAAGGAGAGCGGCGGGGCGCTCTCCCGGCCGACCGGCACCAGCGCGGCGGCGGGCGCCTCCCGCTCGGCGGCGAGCAGCGCGGCCAGCGACCGGACGGTCGGCGCGCTGAACAGGGCGCGCGGGGAGATCCCGGAGTCCAGGTGCTGCCGCAGCCGGGACACCACCCGGATGCTCAGCAGCGAATCACCGCCCAGCTCGAAGAAGTTGTCCTCGGCCCCGATCCGCTCGACGCCCAGCACCTCCGCCCAGATCCCGGCCAGCAGGGTCTCCGCGGCGCCCTCGGGGGCCAGGTACTCGCCGCCGAGGGCGAGGTCCTCGGGCGGCTCGGGCAGCGCCCGGCGGTCGGTCTTGCCGTTGGGCAGCAGGGGGACGCGCTCCAGTCCGACGAAGGCCGAGGGCACCATCGCCTCGGTGAGGCCGGCGGCCAGTCGGGCCCGCAGCCCGGCCGGGTCGATCCCGGCGCCGGGCACGGCGGGCACCACGTACGCCACCAGCCGGTCCCGGCCGCGGTCGCGGCGGGCCACCACGACCGCCTCGGCCACGTCGTCCAGCGCGGTGAGCGCCGCCTCGACCTCGGCGAGCTCGATCCGGAAGCCGCGGATCTTGACCTGGTGGTCGGCCCGGCCGAGGAACTCCAGGACGCCGTCGGCCGTCCAGCGGCCCAGGTCGCCCGGCCGGTACAGCCGGCCGCCCGGGGTGAACGGGTCGGGCAGGAAGTGCTCGGCGGTCAGCTCGGGACGCCGCCAGTAGCCGGCGCTCACGCCGTCACCGCCGATGTGGATGTGGCCGGGCACGCCGACCGGCACCGGCTCGCCCCGCTCGTCGAGGACGTACACCCGGGTGTTGCCGATCGGGCTGCCGACCGGCACGTAGGCGGCGAGGCGGGCCAGCCGCTCGGGGGTGGGGACGAACACCGTGGAGTCGACGGTGGCCTCGGTCGCCCCGTAGGCGTTGACCACCACGGTGTCCGGGTGGGCGTGCGCCAGCAGCTCGCGGCAGTCGTCGACGCGCCAGCCCTCCGAGCCGACCGACATCACCTGGAAGGCCGGCAGCCGCTCGCCGCGCCCGCCGACCTCCTCGACCAGTGCCTTGGCGAGCGAGGGGACCAGTTCGATCGCGGTACCGCCGACCCGCTCGACCAGCGCGAGCAGCCGGGCGGGGTCGGTGACCAGGTCGGTCGGCACGACGAGCAGCGAACCGCCGAAGAAGACCGAGCGGAGCAGGTCGGCCAGGAAGAGGTCCACCGAGAGGCTGGTGATGGAGGCGAAGCGCAGCCTGCGTTCCGTCAGGTCGTACAGCTCGTCCCAGGCGTCGGCGATGTGGAGCAGGTTCCGGTGGGTCACCACCACGCCCTTGGGCCGGCCGGTGGAGCCGGAGGTGTACACCACGTACGCCGGGTCGTCCGGCCCGGCGGCGACCTCCGGCGGGGTCTCCGGGCCGGTGTCGGCGCCGGACCCGACGGACTCGACGGTGACCAGGGCACCGCCGTGGTCGGGCAGCCGGTCGGCGATCGCGGCGTGGCTCAGCACCACCGCCGGCTCGGCGTCCGAGAGCATGAACTCCAGCCGCTCGCGCGGGTACGCCGGGTCCAGCGGCACGTAGGCGGCGCCGGACTTCAGCACCGCGAGCACGGCGAGCACCATGTCGGTGGAGCGTTCCAGGTGCAGCGCCACCCGCTCGCCCGGCCGGGCGCCGGCGGCGACCAGTCGACGGGCGAGCCGGTTGGCCCGGCGGTCCAGCTCCCGGAAGGTCAGCGGAGCCCCGCCGTCCGCCTCCAGGACGGCCACCTCGTCCGGGCGGGCGGCGACCTGGGCGTCGAACAGCTCCTGGACCAGCGCCTCGGTGCGGCGCGGGCGCGCGGTGTCGTTCCACTCGACGAGCAGGGTGTGCCGCTCCCGCTCCGTGAGCCAGGGCAGCGCGGCCGGCCCGCGGTGCGGGTCCGCGGCCACGCCCTCCAGCAGGGTGCGCAGCCGGCCGCCGATCCGCTCCACGGTGGCGGCGTCGAACAGCTCGGGATCGTAGGTGAGTTCGATCCGCAGCGCGGTGTCGGCGTGGCTGCTGACGGTGAGCGGCACGGTGCTGCTGTCCGAGGCGCGCAGCACCTGGACGCCCACCCCGTCGCGGCCGGTGGCGCCCTCGGCGACCGGGTAGTTCTCGAAGACCACCACGCTGTCGAACAGCCGCTCCCCGGAAGCCAGTTCGGCGCAGCGCCGGACGTCGGAGAGGGCCAGGTAGTCGTGCGCGGTGCTCTCCGCCTGCGCCGCCTGCAGGGCGCGCAGCCAGGCCCCGAGGTCACCGTCCGCCTCCGGTCCGGCCACCCGGGCCCGGACCGGGACGGTGTTGACGAACATGCCGATGCCGCTCTCGATCCCCGGCACCTCGGGGGTGCGTCCGGAGACGACGGCGCCGAAGACCACGTCCGGCTCGCCGGCGTGCCGCGACAGCAGGATCGCCCAGGCGCCCTGCATCAGGGTGTTGAGGGTGATCCGGTTCTCCCGGCACCAGTCGGCCAGCACCCCGGTGACCGCCGGGTCCAGGGCGAGCTTGTGCGAGCCGACGGCCCGGGTGCGGTGGTCGGCGGCGGGCTGGCGGTCCACCGGCAGCGCGGTGGGCTCGGCGAAGCCGGCCAGCACCTGCCGCCAGTGCGCCAGGGCGGCCTCGCGGTCCTGCCCGGCCAACCACTCCAGGTACTCGCGGAACGACGGCCGGCTGACCGGGAGGGCGGCCCGCCCCTCGACGGCGGCGACGTAGTGCTCCAGCACCTCCTCGAACAGCTGGGCGGTGCTCCAGCCGTCCAGCAGCAGGTGGCTGAACGTCCACAGCTGGTGGACGGTCCGGTCGTCGACCCGGGCCAGGACGATCCGCATCAGCGGCCCGGCGGCCAGGTCGATGCCGCGCTCGCGCTCGGCCCGGACCAGCTCGTCCAGCCGCCGGCCGGGGTCGGGGTCCCCGCGCCAGTCGAGCAGCTCGACCGGCGGCTCCAGGTCCGAGCGGATCAGCTGGACCGGCTCGGGCACGCCCTCCCAGCGGACGGTGGTGCGCAGCACGTCGGTGCGCCGGAACACCTCGCGCCAGGCCCCGGCCAGCGCCTCGGCGTCGGCCAGTCCCTCCAGCCGCAGGGCCAGCTGGTCGACGTAGGCGCCGCCGTCCGGGTCGGTCAGGGTGTGGAAGAGCATGCCGCCCTGCAGCGGGGTGAGCGGCAGGACGTCGTCCACGCCCCGGCCGTCGCCGACCAGCCGGTCGAGGGCGGCCTGGTCGAGCCGGGCCAACGGGTGGTCGGACGGCGTGCGGCCGCCGGCGCCGGGCTCGGCGCAGTGCGCGATGACGGCCCGCAGGTGCGCCAGCAGCGACTCGCCGAGCCGCCGGACGGTCTGCGGCCGGTGCAGCGCCCGGGAGGTGAACCAGGACAGCGTGAGCACCCCGTCGGAGACGGCGCCGACCACCTCGATCTGCGCGCTCCGCTCGTGGTCGCCGTCCCACTGCGGCCCGCCGTCGCCCAGGTGGGCGCGGTAGAGGGAGCGGGCGGCGAACGCGCCGTCCAGCTGCCCGTGGTAGTTGAAGGTCACGGCCGGCGCGGCGGCCGGGGTGAAGCCCGCCCGGTGGGCGGCCAGCGCGCCGTGGCCGAAGCCCTTGGCGGGGGCGGCACGCAGTTGCTCCTTCACCGACTTCAGTCGCGCGGCGACCCCGTCGCCGGCCGCCACCGTCAGCGCGACCGGGTGGACGGCGGTGAACCAGCCGACCGTGCGGGACAGGTCGGCGCCGGGCAGGACGTCCTCGCGCCCGTGCCCCTCCAGGCCGACCAGCACCCGCTCGCGGCCGGTCCACTCGGCGAGCGCGCCGGCCAGGGCGGTGAGCAGCACGTCGTCCACCCTGGTCCGGTAGACCGACGGGACGTCGCGCAGCAGCGCCTCGGTCTCCTCGGCGGTGAGGGCGAAGTCCGTGCGCTCCGACGAGGCCACCGTATTGGGCCCCGTGCCGTCGGCGGGCAGCTCGAAGGACTCCTCCGCGATCCTTCGCCAGTAAGGGAGTTCGGCGTCCAGGCCGCCGTCGCGGACGTACTCGGCGAGCCTGGCGGACCAGGCCGCGAACGGGGTGGTCGGGGTGCCGAGGTCGACCGGTCGGCCGGCCCTGGCCTGCTCGTAGCCGGTCGCGAGGTCGTCCAGCAGGATGCGCCAGGAGACGCCGTCGACCACCAGGTGGTGCGCCGTCAGCAGCAGCCGGGGGCCGGCCCCGGCACCCTCGTCGAACAGCACGGCGCGCAGCACCGGGCCGTGCTCGGGGTCGAGGGCGCGACGGGCCGACTCCGCCTCCTCGCGCAGCGCCGCCGCGCGCTCCGGCCCGCCCAGGCCGGCGGTGTCCCGGCGGCTCAGCAGCGGGCCGTCCTGGTGCGCCGCGGCCTCCTGCAGCCAGCCGCCGTCCGCGCGGCGCAGCCGGGTGCGCAGCGCCGGGTGGTGGGCGACCAGGGCCTCCAGCGCCCGCGCCAGTGCGGCCGGGTCGGTGCCGGGAACCAGCTCCAGCAGCAGCGACATGGTGAACCGGGGGATGTCGGCCGCGCCGGCCAGCAGCCGGTGCTGCATCGGGGCCAGCGGCGCCGGCCCCCGGTGCTCGTACTGCTGGACGGTGTCGGCCGCGGTGGTGACGCCGGGGGCGATCCGGGCGATGGTCTGCTTGACCAGGATGTCCCTGGACTGGAGCAGGAACCCGGCGGCCCGGGCCCGGGAGACGGCCTGGATGCTGAGGATGGAGTCGCCGCCGAGGGAGAAGAAGTTGTCCTCGGTGCCGACCAGGTCGGCACCGAGCAGCTCGGCCCAGATCCCGGCCAGAGCCCGTTCGACGTCGGTGCGCGGCGGCACGTAGCCGGTGGCCGGCTCCGGCTCGACGGCGCTCTCCGGCAGGGCCCGGCGGTCGGTCTTGCCGCCGGCGGTGCGCGGCAGCGCCGTCAGGAAGGCGAAGGCGGCGGGGACGAGGTAGTCCGGCAGCAGGCCGTGCAGGTGGGTGCGGAGCGCGGCCGCGCCCGGCACCGCAGCGCTCGGCACCACGAAGGCCACCAGCCGCTGGACGCCGGCCCGGCCGACCCGGGGCACCACCGCGCAATCATCCACCGCGGGGTGGGAGCGCAGCGCCGCCTCGATCTCGCCCGGCTCCACCCGGACGCCGTTGATCTTGACCTGGTCGTCGCCGCGGCCGGCGAACTCCAGCCGCCCGTCCGGCGTGCGGCGGACCAGGTCGCCGGTGCGGTACATCCGGGTGCCCGCGGGGCCGAACGGGTCGGCGACGAAGCGCTCGGCGGTCAGTGCGGCCCGGTGCAGGTAGCCGCGCCCGACCGGCAGACCGGCCAGGTAGAGCTCGCCGCGCACGCCGGCCGGGACGGGGCGCAGGTGCGCGTCCAGCACGTAGGCCCGGGTGCCGCGCACCGGCAGGCCGAGCTCCGGCGCGCGGGCGGTGTCCACCCGGGCGGCGAGGGTGTCGACGGTGCACTCGGCCGGCCCGTAGAAGTTGTGGGCGGTCAGCCCCGGGGTCGCGGCCAGCTCGCGCCACAGCTCCTCGCCGACCGCCTCGCCGCCGAGCACCAGCACGGCGGGCCGGTGCGGCGCGGCGGGGGCGAGCAGGCCGGCGTCGAGCACCGGGCGGGCGAAGGACGGCGTGAGCTGGAACAGGTCCACCTGCTCGCGCCGCGCGTAGGCCACCAGGTCGTCGGCGTTCAGCCGGGTCTCGCTGTCCACCAGGTGCAGGGTGTGGCCGTCGGCCACCGCCATCAGCGGGTTCCAGGACGCGTCGAAGGTCGGCACCGTGGTCAGCGCGACCCTCAGCGGGCGGCCGAGCAGGTCCGCCGCGGGCCGGAACAGCTCGTCCCGCTGGCGGGCGAACAGGTTGGCCAGCGAGCGGTGTTCGACCACCACGCCCTTGGGCCGGCCGGTGGAGCCCGAGGTGTGGATGACGTACGCGGCGTCCCCGGGGGCCGGGGCGGCCGCGGGCTCGTCGTGCCCGTCCCGGGCGGCGACGGCGGCGACCACGGCGGGCTCGTCCAGCAGCAGCCGGGGCAGTTCGGCGGGCACCGCGCCAGCCAGCTCCCCGGTGCCGAGCACCAGTGCGGGCCGGATGCCGCGCAGCAGGTCGGCGATCCGCTCGGCGGGCTCCTCGGAGTTCATCGGCACGTACACCGCGCCGGCCTTGAGCACCGCCCAGAGCGCGACCACGAAGTCGGTCGAGCGCGGCAGCACCAGTGCCACCAGGCTCTCCGCGCCGATCCCCAGGGACCGCAGGTGGCGCGCCAACCGGTTGGCCCGGCCGTTGAGTTCGGCGAAGCCGAGCCGCTCGTCCCGGAACACCAGGGCGGGCGCGCCGGGGGTGGCGGCGGCCTGCCGCTCGAAGGCCTGGACCAGGGTGGCGGGGCCGTCGCCGGCGGTGGCGGCGGCCGCGTCCCAGTCGCGGCGCAGCTCGGCCGCCTCCTCGGCGGAGACCAGCGGCAGCGCGCGCAGCGGGGTGTCCGGCCGCTCGCCGACCGCCTCGAACAGGGCGACCAGCCGCTCGCCGAGCGCCCGGACGGTCCGCTCGTCGAACAGCGCGGTGCTGTACGACAGGCCGAAGTCCAGCTCCCCGTCGCGCTCCTCGAACTCCAGCCCGAGGTCGACGGTGGCCTCCCAGCGCGGCAGCTCCAGCTGCTCGACGGCCACCCCGGGCAGGGCGAGCGGGGCTCCGAACGCGTTCTGCAGCACCATCATGGTCTGGAACACCGGGGTGCGGCTCGGGTCCCGGACCGGCTCCAGCAGTTCGACCAGCCGGTCGAACGGCACCTGGTCGTGCTCGAAGCCGTCCAGCACGCCGTCCCGCACCCGGGCGAGCAGTGCCGCGAACGGCTCCTCCTCGTCCACCGCGGTGCGCAGCGCGACGGTGTTGGCGTAGAAGCCGACGGCACGCTCCAGTTCGGGCCGGCCGCGGCCGGTGGTGACGGTGCCGACGGTGACGTCCGGCTGCCCGGAGAGCCGGGCGAGCAGCAGCTGGTAGCCGGCCAGCAGCACCGGGAACAGCGTGGTGCCCTCGCGCCGGGCGAGGTCCTTGAGCCGAGCGGTCGACGCGGCGGGCACGGCCAGCCGCAGCACGGCGCCGGCCGTGTCGCGGACCGGCGGGCGGGGGCGGTCGGTGGGCAGGCCGAGCGGCTCGGCGCCGCGCAGCCGGCTCTCCCAGTAGTCGAGCCCGGCCTTCACCCCGGGCCCGGCCAGCCACTCGCGCTGCCGGAGCGCGTAGTCGGCGTACTGGACCGCGACCGGCTCCGGGCGCGGTGTCCGGCCGGCGGCGAACTCCGCGTACGCCGAGCCGAGTTCGTCGAAGAGCACGCCCGAGGACCAGCCGTCGATGACGCTGTGGTGGGCGGTGATCAGCAGCACGTGCCGCTCCGGCGCGGAGCTCAGCAGCAGGGCACGCAGCAGCGGGCCCCGCGCGAGGTCGAAGGGTGTCGCGAGCTCGGCCCGTACGGCGGCCTCGACAGCGGGCTCCTCGCCATCAGGTTCCCCGGCACCCGGCTCCCCGGCACCGGACTTCCCGGCACCTGGCTTCCCGGCCTCGACGGCGGGCTCGGCGAGGCGCAGCACGCCGGCCGCCGCCGGGTGGACGACCTGGCGCACCCGGTCGTCCTCGACCCGGTAGCTGGTGCGCAGCACCTCGTGCCGCTCCACCACCAGGTCCACCGCCCGGGCCAGCGCGTCCCGGTCGAGCGGACCGGTCAGCCGCAGGCCGAAGGCGCTGGTGTACTCGCTGCCCTCGGGGGCGAGGCTGCTGAGGAACCAGAGCCGCTGCTGGCCGGAGGAGAGCGGGACCTCCTCCGGGCGCGGACCGGCGCCGATCGCGGCGTCCGCGGCGGCGGCGGGCGCGTCCGGGGCCGCGCCCCGGCCGGCCAGCCGCCGCAGCAGCTTCTCGCGCACCTCGGGCGCCAGCGCCGACAGTCGGTCGGGCCGGGACGTGGGACCGTTCATGCTCATGCTCCTCATGCCTCGCTGCTCGTGCCGGTGTCCGCCAGTCCCTCGGCGGCCAGGATGTCCGCCAGGACCTTGTCCTCGATGAGTGCCGCCAGCTCGGAGACGGTCCGGGCCGTCATCACCTCCCGCGGCGACAGGGAGATCCCGAACGCCCTGCGGACGCTCGCCATCACGCCCAGGCTCCGGATGGAGTCCCCGCCCAGGCCGATGAAGTCGTCGTCCCGGCCGACCTGCGCCACCTCCAGGACGTCCGACCAGATGTCCGCCAGGGCCTGCTCGGTGGGCGTCAGCGGCTCCCGCGACTCCGGTGCCGCGGGCTCGGCGGGCCGTTCCGCGGGTCGGCCGAGCGCCGCCCGGTCGACCTTGCCGTTGGGGGTGAGGGGCAGCGCCGGGACGAAGGCGAAGCCCGCCGGGACCATGTGCTCGGGCAGCAGCCCGGCCAGGAAGCGGCGCAGCTCGGCCGCGTCCGGCGCGTCCGGGCCGCCGGTGGTCACCACGTGCCCGCCGAGCACCCCGTCGGCGACCGTGGCAGCGGCCGCGGCGACGCCCGGGTGGCGGGTCAACGCGCTCTCCACCTCGCCGAGTTCGATCCGGAAGCCCCGCACCTTCACCTGGTCGTCGACCCTGCCCAGGTACTCGATCACGCCGTCGGCACGGCGCCGGGCCAGGTCGCCGGTGCGGTAGAGCCGTCCCCCGGGCGCACCGAACGGGGCGGCGACGAACCGCTCGGCGGTCAGCGCCGGACGGCCCCGGTAGCCGCGGGCCAGGCCGTCGCCGCCGAGGTACAGCTCGCCGGTGACGCCGTCGGGCACCGGGCGCAGCGTGCCGTCGAGCAGGTGGACCCGGGTGTTGCGGATCGGCCGGCCGATCGGGACGGCGCCCGGGGCGAGCGGCTGCCCGGGCTCGGCCCGGTACACGATGCAGCCCACGGTCGCCTCGGTCGGCCCGTACTCGTTGATCACCGCGCTGCCGGGGTGCCGGGCCCGCCAGCCGGCGAGGCTCTCGCCGGGCAGCTGCTCGCCGCCGACCACCAGGTCGGCCGAGCCGGCCGCCACGTCGGGCAGGCGCTCCAGCAGCGGGAGGTGACTGGGCGTCGCCTTGACGAAGCCCACCGCGGTGCCGGCGGCGGCCAGTTCGGCGAGCGCGTCCGGCTCCAGCGGGGACACCACGACCGTGCCGCCCAGGGTCAGCGGGGTCCACAGCGCGGTGACGGTGAGGTCGAAGGCGATCGAGGAGTGCAGCAGGGCCGAGGTGCGCAGGCCCGGATACGCGTCGGCGGCGTGGGCCAGGTAGTGCGCCAGCGAGGCGTGCTCGACGACCACGCCCTTGGGGGTGCCGGTCGAACCGGAGGTGTAGAGCACGTACGCGGTGTCCGCCGGGGCGGGTCGTACGACCGCGGTGCGGTCGTACGGGCCGGCCAGGCCCGCCAGGTCCACCAGGTCGACCGGGCAGCCGGCCGGCACCTCGCCGGCCAGGGCCGCCGCGCCCTCGGCGTCCGCCAGCAGCCGCACCGGGCCGCACTCGGCGAGCAGGGCGCCGAGCCGCCGGGCCGGGTGCTGGAGGTCCAGCGGCACGTACCCGGCACCGGCCTTCCACACCGCGAGCAGGGTCACCACCAGCAGCGCGGAGGGCCGCATGGCGACGGCCACCACGTCCTCGGTGCCGACCCCGGCGGCGCGCAGCCGGGCGGCCAGCGCGTCGGAGCGCGCGGCCAGGTCCGCGTAGTCGAGGCGGCCGTCGGGGCCGGTCAGCGCGAGCGCCGCGGGAGTGCGCCGGGCCTGGGCGGCGATCCGCTCCGGCACGGTGGCGCGGTCCACGGCGACCGCGGTGTCGTCGCCGGTCAGGTGCCGCCGCAGCTCGTCCTCGGTCAGCCAGGGCAGGTCCACCAGCCGGGTCGGCGCGTCCCGCTCCGGCTCGGCCATGCCGCCCAGCAGCAGACCGAGCCGGTCGGCGAAGGTCCGCACCGTCCGCTCGTCGAACAGGGCGGGGTCGTAGGCGAACGAGAAGGTCAGCCGCTCGGTCGGGTAGACGCCCACCGCCACCGGGTAGTTGGTGGTCTCGGCGTCGGCGCTCACGTCGCGCAGGGCGAGGCCGCCGACGGTGAGCGCGGCGTCGTCCACCGGGTAGTTCTCGAAGACCAGCACGCTGTCGAAGAGCCTGGCCGGGGCGGCGATCCCGCTGCCGGCCTGGATCGCGGTGAGCGGCAGGTGCTCGTGCACGCGGGCCCGCACCTGTTCCTGCTGGAGCTCGCGCAGCCAGGGCCCGAGCTCGGCCCGCGGGTCCGCGAGGGCGCGGACCGGCAGGGTGCCGATGAACAGCCCGACCATGTCCGGCGCGCCGTCGAGGTCGTTGGGGCGGCCGGAGACGGTCGCGCCGAAGCACACGTCGCCCTGCCCGGACAGCCGGGACAGCAGCAGCGCCCAGGCGCCCTGGACCACCGTGTTCACGGTGACCTGCCGGTCCCGCGCGGCCCGGTAGACCCGGGCGGACAGCTCCGCCGGCAGTTCCACCCGCAGCCGCGCGGAGGACCTGACCCGGTGCTCGCCGGTCGGCCTGCGGTCGAAGGGCAGCGGGGTGGCGGCGGTCAGGCTCGCCAGCCGCTCGGTGAAGTACCGCTGCGCCTCGTCGGTGTCCCGGGCGAGCTGCCAGGCCACGTAGTCGCGGAACGGCGGCCGCTCGACGGCGGCGGACGGCCGGCCGGCGCGCAGCGCCGCGTACTCGGCGAACAGGTCGGAGAGCACCTGGTAGAGGCTCCAGCCGTCCAGCAGCGCGTGGTGGAAGGTCCACAGCAGGTGGAGCGAGCCGCCGTCCAGCCGGGCCGCGGTGAGCCGGGTGAGCGGGCCGTCGGCCAGGTCCACGCCGAGCGCGCGGTCGGCGTGGAAGAGCCGCTCCAGCGCCTCGGCCCGTCCGGCCTCGTCCAGTCCGCTCCAGTCCAGCACGGTCAGCGGGGTGGGGACGGTCCGCAGCACCCGCTGGACGAGCCCGCCGGCCCCGGTGTCGGCGACCGTGGTGCGCAGCACCGGGGTTCGGTCGACGATGCCGCGCCAGGCGCGTTCCAGCAGGTCGACGCGGTCCACGCCGTCCAGCACGAAGGCGAACTGGGCGAAGTAGGCGTCCTGACCGCCGGTCTCGGCGGCGGCCTCCAACGAGTGGAAGAGCATGCCGGCCTGCATCGCGGTGAGCGGGTAGAGGTCCGCCACCGCCCGGCCGTCACCGGCCAGCCGGTCCACCGCGGCCTGGTCCAGCCGCAGCAGCGGGAAGTCCGAGGGGGTCCGGCCGCCGGCTCCGGGTTCGCCCGCGTGCGCGGCCAGCGCGCGCAGCGCGTCGGCGGTGGCCTCGGCGAGACGCCGTACGGTGGCCTCCTCGTACACCTGGTCGGAGTACTGCCAGAGCAGCTCCAGGGCGCCGCCGTCGCCGAGGACGGCGATGACGTCGAGCAGGTGGGGACGGACCGACTCCGGGGACTGCCGCAGCCACATCCGCGGCCGGGTACCCGCCTCGAACGGGCCGCCCTCGGGCAGTTCCTCGAAGCGGCCGAGGTAGTTGAAGCTCACCTCGGGCGCGCGGTCGCGCTCGGCGCGGTGGGCGGCCGCGTCGCGCAGCGCGCCGTGGCCGAGGCCGCCGCCGGGGACGTCCCGCAGCCGCTGCTTGACGGACTTGAGCACGGCCGGCCAGCCGACGGCCGGGTCGGGCAGGTCGAGGGCGACGGGGTACACGGCGGTGAACCAGCCGACGGTGCGGGACAGGTCGGTGCCGTCCCGCTCGACCCGGCCGTGGCCCTCCAGGTCCACCAGCACCTTCGGCAGGCCGGTCCAGGCGGCCAGCGCGGTGCCGAGCGCGCTCAGCAGGACGTCGTCCGGGCCGCCCTGGTAGCGGGCCGGGAGCTCCCGGAGCACCGCGTCCGTCTCGGCGGCGGTCAGCCGGACGGTCAGCGTGCGGGTCGAGGCCGCGGTGTTGGCACCGGCCCGGTCGCGCGGCAGCCGGGGCGTCGCCGGGTCCGGCACGCCGTCCCAGTACGCCCGCTCGGGCTCGAACTCGCCCGCGGCGGTGCGGGTTTCGAGGTCGAGCGCCCAGGCCCGGAACGAGGTGGTCTTGGCGCCGAGCCGCACCTCCCGGCCGACCGCGGCCTGCCGGTAGGCGTCGGCGAGGTCCTCCAGCAGGATGCGCCAGGAGACGCCGTCGACCACCAGGTGGTGGGCCGCCAGCACCAGCACGTCCGGCCGCCCGGTGCCGCCGCGCAGCAGGGTGGCGCCGAAGAGCGGGCCCTCGGCGAGGTCGAACTCCTCGGCCCGCTCGGCCACGTCGTCGATCCGGCGGTCCTGCTCGTCGACCGGCAGGCCGGCCAGGTCGACGACGTGCAGCAGGGGGCCGCCCCGGCCGGGCGCGTGGTGGCCGACGGTCCCGGTGAAGCGCAGCCGCAGCGCGTCGTGCTGCGCGAACAGGGCGCGCAGCGCCCGCTCCAGGGCCGACTCGTCGACTCCGGGGGCCAGTTCGACCCGGACGGTCTGGTCGAAGTGCCCGGGCCGGGCCGGGTCGGTGCCGTGGAACCAGCGCTGGACCGGGGTGAGCGGCAGCTCGCCCTCGACCGGGCCCTGTTCGGCGGCGGGCGCCTCGTCCCGGGCCCAGACCGCCACGGCGGCGAGTGCGGCGACGGTCTGATGCCGCATCACGTCGCCGGAGCGCAGGGCGAGCCCCTCGGCGCGGGCCCGGGCGGCGACCCGCATGGTGAGGATGGAGTCCCCGCCCAGCTCGAAGAAGTTGTCCTCGACGCCGACCCGTTCCACGCCGAGCAGCCGGGCCCAGGTCCGCGCGAGCAGCCGCTCCTTCTCGTCGCGCGGCGCCAGGTAGGCCCGCCCGGCGTCGGCCTCGGGCACCGGCAGGGCGGCCCGGTCGAGCTTCCCGGCGGCGTTGCGCGGCAGCGCCGGCAGCGTGACGAAGGCGGACGGCACCATGTACGAGGGCAGGTGCTCCGCCAGTGCGGCGCGCACCCCGGCGGTGTCCGCGCCCCGCTCGGCGTCCCGGGGCACCAGGTAGCCGACCAGGCGCTTGGAGCCCGCGCCGTCCGGCAGGGCCAGGACGGCGGCGTCGGCCAGCTCCGGCAGCCGCAGCAGGGCGGCGACGATCTCGCCGGGCTCGATCCGGAAGCCGCGCACCTTGACCTGGTCGTCGGCCCGGCCGAGGAACTCCAGCACGCCCTCGGGCAGCATCCGGGCCAGGTCGCCGGTGCGGTAGAGCCGCTCGGCCGGGTCGAAGACCGCGGGGCCGAACCGCTCGGCGGTCAGCTCGGGCCGGCCCAGGTAGCCGATCGCCAGGCCGTCGCCGGCCAGGTACAGCTCGCCGGGCACGCCGTCCGCCACCGGCCGGCCGTCCTGGTCCAGCAGGTGGACCCGGGTGTTGGCCAGCGGGCGGCCGATCGGCACCGAGGCCCGCTCCAGGTCCCGCTCGGTGATCCGGTGGGTGGTGGCGAACACCATGGACTCCACCGGTCCGTAGCCGTTGACCAGGCGCAGCCCGGGGTGGCGGCGCAGCACCCGGCCGACGTGCTCGACCGAGACGGCCTCGCCGCCGGTCAGCACCTGGCGGAGCGTCCCGAAGATGCCCGGGTACTCCTCGGCCATCACGTTGAACAGGCTGGAGGACAGCCACAGGGTGGTGACGCCGTGCCGCTCGACGAGCTCGGCGATCGCCTCCGGCTCGGGCGTGGGGGCCGGCTGGAGGACGCAGCGGGCGCCGTGCAGCAGCGCGCCGAACAGCTCCAGGGAGAACGCGTCCCAGGAGATCGGCGCCGACTGCAGGACCACCTCGTCCGGCCCGAACCGGGCGTAGTCGGTGCCGACGAAGGTGCGCACGGTGGCGCGGTGGGCCGCCAGCACGCCCTTGGGCCGACCGGTGGAGCCGGAGGTGAACATCACCGTCGCCGGGTCCTCGGCGCTGCCCGGGACGGCCGGGTCGGAGTCGTCCTCGGCGTCGGTGGCCGGGTCGGTGAGCGACAGCAGGACCGGGTCGCCCGCGGCGGGCCAGGCCGCCCGGACGGTCGCCTCGGCGTCGGCCCCGACGAGCGCGACCGGCGCGGCCAGGTCCTCGATCATCAGCCGCAGCCGCTCGACCGGCAGGCCGGTGTCGAGCAGCGCGTAGGCGCCGCCGGCCTTGAGCACCGCCAGCAGCCCGACGACCATCCCGGGCGAGCGCCGGGCGCAGACCGGGACGAGCGTGCCGCGCCCGACCCCGGCGGCCGCCAGTCGGCGGGCCAGCCGGTTGGCCCGGGCGTTGAGCTCGCCGTAGCGGACTTCGGTCTCCTCGTGCACCAGGGCGACGGCGTCCGGGCGGAGCCGGGCGACGTGCTCGAACAGCTCGTGGACCCGGGCCTCGCGCGGGTAGGTGGTCCCGGTGTCGTGCCAGTCGGCCCGGGCCCGCCGGGCCCCGGCGTCCTGCGCGCCGACCAGGGCGAGCTCCCCGGCGGGCGTGCCGGCGTCGGCGACGGCCGACCGGAGCAGGCCGAGCAGGTGGTCCGCCAGCCGGGCGACCGTGGCGGCGGTGAACAGGTCGGTGCTGTACTCGATGCCCGCGCCGAGCGTGTCGCCGTGGTTCCAGAACTCGAAGAGCAGGTCGAACCGCGAGGAGGAGCGCGGGAGTTCGGCCTCGGCCAGGTCGAGCCCGGCGGCCGCCGCCCCAGGGCGCAGCAGCGGTTCCTGGTAGGTGACGGCGGTCTGCACCAGCGGCATCCGGCCCGGTTCGCGGACCGGCCGCAGCGCCTCGACCAGCCGGTCGAACGGCACCTCGCCGTGCTCGACCGCGACCAGGGTGGACTCCCGTACGGCGTCGACGAGTTCGCCGAACGGCCGGGCGGGGTCGAGCGCGGTGCGCAGCGGCACCAGGTTGGCGAAGAAGCCCTGGGTGTCGTCGTCCACGCCGTCGCGGCGGCCGGCGGTGGCGATGCCGAGGGCGAAGTCGCGCTGGCCGCTGTGCCGGGCCAGCAGGACGTGCACGGCGGCGGTCAGCGTCATGAAGACGGTGGCCCGGCGGGCCCGGGACAGGGCGCGCAGCCCGGCGGCCAGCTCGGCCGGGACGCGGAACCGGTGCAGGGCGCCGGCGCCGGTGCGGGCCGCCGAGCGCGGCCGGTCGGCGGGCAGGTCGAGCGGCGGCAGGTCGGCGAGCCGCTCGCGCCAGTACGCGATGTCGGCGTCCCAGGCGCCGGCCCGGGCCCGGTCGCGCTGGTCGGCGGCGTGGCGGGCGAACTGGTCGGGCGCCGGCGCCACCGGGCCGAGCGGCCCGCGCACGGCCCGGCCGTACAACTCGAAGAGCTCCCGGAGCAGGGCGCGGGTGGACCAGCCGTCGGTGACGATGTGGTGCTGGTCCAGCACCAGCACGTGCCGCCGCCCGGGCAGATGGATCAGCAGGGCGCGCAGCAGCGGCCCGGCCACCAGGTCGAACGGACGGGCCGTCGCCTCGGCGAGCAGTCGCTCCTGCTCGTCCGCCGCCTTCCCGGCCGACAGCACGGTGAGGTCGACCACGTCGAGCGCGGGCTCGCCGGGCTCGTGCACCACCTGGACGCCGCCGTGCTCGCCGGCCCGGAAGGTGGTGCGGAGCACCTCGTGCCGGGCGAGCACCGCGCCCAGGGCGGCGCGCAGCGCCTCGTCGTCCAGTTCGCCGGTCAGCTCGATGCCGACCGCGGCGCCGTACCCGGCCAGGGCCGGGGCGGCGTCGTGGAGGAACCACAGGCTCTCCTGGGCGAAGGACATCGGCACGGTGCCGCCGTGGCCACCCGGCGCGCCGTCGCGCGCGACGGCCCCGGCCGGGGCGGGGGTGTGCCCGGCCGGTCCGACCAGGGCGGCGACCGCGCCCGCGGTCGGCGCGGCGAACAGCTCGCGCAGGCTCGGCGCGGTGCCGAACTCCGCCTTCAGCCGGGCCAGGACGCGGGCGCCCAGCAGCGAGTCGCCGCCGAGGTCGAAGAAGTCGTCGGTGGTCCCGACCCCGGTGGTGCCGAGGGCCTCCTCCCAGATCCGGACCACGGCCTCCTCGACCGGGCCGTCCGCCGGCACGTGGGCGACCCCGCGGCCGGTCCAGTCCGGCGCGGGCAGCTCGGCGCGGTCCACCTTTCCGGAGGGGTTGAGCGGGAAGTGCCCGACCGGGACCACCGCGGAGGGCAGCAGGTGCTCGGGCAGGGTGCGGCGCAGGTGGGCGGCGAGCTCGGCCCGGGTGGGCGCGGCCAGGCCCGCCTCCGCGCGCACGTGGACGACCAGTCGGCGGTGGCCGCGCTCGTCCTCGGGTGCCCCGGCGGCGGCCTCGGCGACGGCCGGGTGGGTCAGCACGGCGGCCTCGACCTCGCCCAGCTCGACCCGGAAGCCCCGGATCTTGACCTGGTCGTCGGTCCGGCCGCGGTAGCGCAGCACGCCGTCCGCGGTCCACTCGGCGAGGTCGCCGGTGCGGTAGAGGCGGCCGCCGGCCGGTCCGTACGGGTCGGCGACGAAGCGCTCGGCGGTCAGACCGGGGCGGCCCAGGTAGCCGAGCGCCAGCCCGTCCCCGGCCACGTACAGCTCGCCGACGGCGCCGGGGGCGACCGGCCGCAGCCGGTCGTCGAGGACGTGCACCCGGGTGCCGGTCACCGGGCGTCCGATGTCGGGGGCGGTGCCGTCCCCGGGGATCGGGTCGCTCATGGTGGCGCAGACGGTGGACTCGGTCGGCCCGTAGCCGTTGACCATCAGCCGGCCGGGCGCCCAGCGGGCCGCGACCGCGGCGGAGCAGGCCTCGCCGGCCGTGACGACGGTGACACCGGCCGGGACCGCCCCGTCCGGCAGGGTGGCGAGCACCGCCGGCGGCAGGGTGACGTGGGTGATCCGCAGTTCGGCCAGCAGGTCGGCGAAGCCCGGACCGGGCACCAGCCGCGCGGCGTCGGCCAGGACCAGCGTGCCGCCGGTGAGCAGCGCCATGGAGAGTTCGAACACCGAGGCGTCGAAACTGGGGCTGGCGAACTGCAGCACCCGGGAACCGGGGCCGGCCGCCAGCCGGGCGACGTGCTGGGCGGTGAGGGCGGCGAGGCCGTGGTGGGGCACGGCCACGCCCTTGGGGCGCCCGGTGGATCCGGAGGTGTAGATGACGTACGCGGCGTCCAGCGGGTGTCCCGGCCCGACCTTCCCGGCCGCGGCCGGGTCGGTGTCCGGGCAGCCCGCCAGCGCCTCGGCGACGGCCGGGTCGGCGAGGTCCAGCACGGCCGACGCGCCGGCGGCGGCCCGGACCGAGCCGGCGCCGTTGGTGAGCAGCAGCCGCGGCGAGGCGTCGGCGAGGACGTAGGCGACCCGCTCGGCCGGGTAGGCCGGATCGACCGGCAGGTAGGCGGCGCCGGCCTTGGTGGTGGCGACGGCCGCCAGCACGAGGTCCGCGCCGCGGGCCATGCCGAGCGCCACGATGCTGCCGGGGCCGACGCCCCGGTCGATCAGCAGGTGCGCCAGCCGGTTGGTCCGGCTGTCCAGCTCGGCGTACGAGAGGGTGCCGGCCCCGGACACCAGGGCGGGCGCCCCCGGGGCCCGCTCGACCTGCCGGCGCAGCAGCTCGGGCAGGGTTGCGGCGGCGGGCGCCGGCGGTCCCGCGTGCCACCCCGCCGCCTCCGCCGACGCCGGGTCGGTGCCAGTGATGAGCCGTGCGTCCGGGGAAGCCGCCTCGTGCGACATGGTCGTCTCTCCTGCCCTTCGGTCTGCTCTGCCCGTTCAGCCGCCCGGCCGTCCGGTCCGACGACGGCTTCGGACTCCCGCGGGTCGCGGGAGTCCGGAACACGCTGGTTACTGCCGTGTGCCGCCGCTCACCACCGGGCCGCCAGGCGCCCGCCGACCTGCATGCGGTCGATCCGCCCGGTGTCCGGGTCCCGGTGGAAGCGGCCGGTGTAGCCGGTCCGCTCGGTGGTCAGCTCGACGACCGAGAACGCCAGGTCCGACCGGACGGCGAGCCGGGCGAACGGTCGGCCTCCCTGGTCGAGCCGCAGGCCGTCCGGGTCGCGGACCAGGCGGTACTCGGTGGCGCCGTTGCGGTAGGTCCCCGCGCAGTCGGCGAGGAGGTGGTCGGGGGC
Organism: Kitasatospora sp. NPDC057940; assembly: GCF_042887425.1. Lineage (NCBI taxonomy): Bacteria > Bacillati > Actinomycetota > Actinomycetes > Kitasatosporales > Streptomycetaceae > Kitasatospora > Kitasatospora sp. NPDC057940. Next base: position 565,877 of record NZ_JBHVPH010000001.1, on the reverse strand, counting down.
CGGCGGCGCGTCGCCGCGCAGCCGGGTGAAGGGGTGGCTGCCGACCTCGACCCCGGCCTCGCGCAGTTCGGCCAGCAGGTCGTCCCAGAGCGCGAGTCCGGTGCCCGCGTTGGTGGTCAGCGCGACGACCGTGCCCTCCTGCGGGTCGACCCGCAGGTGGCAGGAGGTACCGTCGCCGGTGCCGTCGTGACCGACCCAGGTCCGGCCGTCCGGGGCCAGGTAGTGCGCGAGGCCGAGGCCCCAGGCGTCGGCCAGGCCGAACGCGTCGGTGTTCGGCTCGATCCGGCGCATCGCCTCGGTGACCCGGGGCGGCGGCAGCAGCGGCCCTCGCGGGCGCACCGGTTCGTCCGCGAGCAGGGTGCCGAACCGCAGCAGGTCCGCGGCGGCGAGCGCGAGCGCTCCGGCCGGCGCCTCCACCGGCGGCAGCAGCTGGGCCACCGGGCGGGCGGTGCCGTACGCCGGCTGCGCGGCGTGCCCGGGGACGTGCCCGGCGGCGGCGCCCGGGCCGGTGACGAAGGCCGCGCGGATGCCGAGCGGACGCAGCAGGACCGAGGTGACGGCCTCCTCCCACGGCATGCCGAGGGCCAGTTCGGCGACCCTCCCGGCCGCCACCAGCCCGACGTTGGAGTAGGAGAAGGCCGTGCCCGGCGGGCAGACCACGGCCGCCGCGGCCTCCCTGAGGTACTGGTCGCGGTCGGCCGGCGGCTGCTCGGCGGGGTGGCTCCCGGGCAGTCCGCCGGTGTGGGTGAGCAGGTGCCGCAGCGTCAGTTCGCTCCCGAGCGCCCCGGGCAGCGCCGCGAACTCGCGGAACTGCCCGCCGAGCGGGGCGTCCGGGTCCGCCTCGCCCTCGTCCGCCAGGGTCGTCAGCAGCGCGGCGGTGAACGGCTTGGTGAGCGAGCCGACCGGGAACCGGGACTCCGCGGTGACCGGCCGGCCGCTGTCGTAGCGCTCCTCCCCGGCCGCCACGACCGAGGTCACGCCCCGGTGCAGGAGGGCGAGTTGGGCTCCGGGGACGGTGTGCCGGCGGATCAGTCGGTGCAGCAGCCGGCCGAGCCCGCCGGCACTGGCCGGGTCGACGCTCCTGGTGGGGGGTGCCGAGGTGGTCGTCATGGTGTCGGGGTCACTCCAGCTCGAAGACGACGGAGGCGGCGGGCGACTCGATCCGCTGCTCGCCGGCCAGCTTCCAGCCGGTCTCCTCGAACACCCCGTACCACTCGTCCACGGTGGGCACGTACACGCCCATCAGGTCGTGGGCGGACTCGAAGCCGAGGTTGAACAGCGGGATCTCGCGGTCCGGGTAGCCGACCGTGCGGGTGGTGTCGCCCAGCAGGAAGCGGCGCACGTTGGGGAACCGCTCGCGCAGGGTGCGCATCGACTTGACGGCGTTCTCGCGGGGCCAGAAGTCGTGGCCCATCATGAAGCAGGTGAGCAGCTCGACCTCCGCGAAGACGGAGTGCGGGGCCAGGTCGCGGGCGTCCGCCTGGAGGGCGGTGATGCGGTCGGACAGGCCGGCCCTGGCCACCTCACGGGTGGTCATCTCGACGGCCGGGAGGCCGATGTCGAGGCCGAGGCCGCGGGTGCCCGGGTAGCGGTTGGCGAGCTGGATGAGCCGCTCGCCGCTGCCGCAGCCGAGGTCGGCGGCGACCTTGAAGTCGAACGGCAGCCGGTCCATCGCGGCCCAGAACGCCGGGTCGAACGAGAACGAGGACAGCTCGCGGCAGGCGTAGCCGATGGCCGCGCCGTCGCGGTGGTGGAAGGAGCCGACCCGGTTCTCTTTTCGGAGCACCGAGGGCATTTCGGTGTAAAGGCCGGAGCAGCCCCGGCTGAGCCAGTGGAAGTACGACCGGTAGGTGTTCACCTCGTCGAAGAGCGGGCCGGGGCTGATCGTGCCGCCGTCGCGGGTGACGACCCCGACCGAGGCGAGCGCCTGGAACATCCCGCGGGACGCGACCGGGTCCAGCCCGAGCTTTTCCGCCAGTTCCTCCGCATCCAGAGAGGCGGCGCCGTTCAGCTCGTCGAGCGCGCCCACCTCCCAGGCTGCGGCAATTGCCCAGGATGCCACCGCCGAGTTGTAGATGTCGGCCGATGTCAGTTTTGCCCCGGGTATCGCCACTTCAGTGATCGACATGGATGCCTCCTGTTCGGTTTCCGGCTGGTGACATCAGTTTCGACCGGAACCAACGGCAGGCTCCAGCTCCTTAAGCAGGGCACGATAACCGCAGGTCAGCGCGATTTAGCGACCCTTCACGGGCATTCGGAGAAGCGAAGTCGAAGGGTCCGTTTTCCGATTTAAGGCCTGGCTTAACGAGCTTGTCAGCACGTCGAACCGCTTCCCAGCATGAGCGGTGCCAGTGCCACTGCCAGCTCCACACCAGTTCAGGGAGAGACGAATGGGCAACCCGTTCGAGAATGCCGACGGCACCTTCCGGGTTTTGGTCAACCAGGCGAACCAGCACAGCCTCTGGCCGGACTTCCTCGACGTTCCAGACGGTTGGTCGTCGACGTACGGACCGGACTCCAGGGAGGACTGCCTGCATTACATCGAGAACAACTGGAACGACCTCCGTCCACGCCCCATCGCGTCCTGACCGGAAATCCCCAGGGCGCACCGACGCGAAAGAAAGGAAAGCGGTGTCCACGCTGCGGTTGCACGATGAAGAGCGCGACGAGATCGCGGTTCTCGCCGATGAATTCCTGGAGTCCCTGAACGGCGACCAGGACCCCTCGCGGATGTCCGCGGCCGCCACCGGCGCCGCCCAGCGGCTGCCGGAGCGGCTGCGGACCTTCCTCGCCGCGACCCGCACCGGCGGGGAGGCCATCACCGTGGTCTCCAACCTTCCGGTCCGGGCCGATCTGGAGCCCACCCCGCTCGGCTGGGAGCCGGCCGCCAAGCTCGGCGCGGGCTGGCACGAGGAGGGCGTGCTGGCCCTGGTCGGCGCCGGACTCGCCGAGCCGTTCGGCTGGACCAGCCAGCAGGCCGGCCGGCTGGTCCACGACGTCTGCCCCACCCCCGAGGACGACAACTCGCTGACCAGCGCCAGCAGCACCAGGGAGCTCAACTTCCACACCGAGGACGTCTTCCACCCCTGCCGCAGCGACTACGTGGCCCTGCTGTGCCTGCGCAACCCCACCCGGGTGGGCACCACCTACGTCCGCGCCGAGGCGCTCGACCTGCCTCAGGACGTCCGCGAGGTGCTGTTCCAGGAGCGCTTCCTGTTCCTCCCGGACGACTCCCACAACCTCGGCTCGCTGCCCGACAGCGCCGGCGACGGCTCGCAGCCCGGCGCCGTGCTGTTCGGCCCCCCGGACGCCCCCTACCTGCGCTTCGACATCGACTTCATGCGCCCGCTGCCCGGCGACGCCGCGGCCGCCGAAGCCGTGGAGACCGTCCAGGCCGTCCTCGGCGAGCACGTGGAGCGGATCTCGCTCGCCCCCGGCGACCTGGTCTTCGTCGACAACTTCCGGGTGGTGCACGGCCGGGAGTCCTTCCGCTGCCGCTTCGACGGCACCGACCGCTGGCTCAAGCGGGTCAATCTCACCCGCGACGCCCGGCGAATCAGCGCCGTCACCGGAAAGCGGACCGTGCTGATCTGAGGCCGGAGCCGACGGCCCGCGACAACCGCTTCCGAACGCCCCTTCCCCGCCCGCCCGGCACGGCCTTCACCGGCCCGTACCGGGCGGGCGCTCTTTCCCCGGGGAATTCGTATAGTGAACCCCCGGTCCACCCCTGTCCGTTCATCCGCACCGCCCCGGCCGAAAGAACGAGAGCACGTCCTCGGCCAAAGGAACGAGACGCCTCGCCGATCTCTCCCGAAAGGCGGATGTTGCGGCCCCTGCCCCGCCGGGAGCATGACGGGTATGAAAATGTCGACCGCCAAGCTGGCCTGGGTGGCCCCGATCTCCGCACTGGCCATCGCGCTCACGGGCTGCGGTGTGAGCGACGACCTGGACGCCCAACCCCGCAACGATTCCAAGGACTTCGGCTTCCAGGGCACGCACCTCACCGTGGACACCGACAAGGATGTGACCCTGGTGCCCGCCGACGGCACCACCCTGAGGGCCGACCGCAGGCTCGCCGGCCAGGCCGCGAAGGACGGCAACGCCGCCTGGACGCTGGAGGGCGAGACCCTCAAGCTGTCCGGCAAGTGCAGCGGCATCGTCCTCAACTGCAAGGCCCAGTACACCGTGCACGTCCCCAAGGGCGTGGCCGTGACCGTCCAGGGCAGCGGATCGGCGGGCGTCACCGCCAAGGGCGTCGACGGCAAGCTCGACGTGAAGACCGAGCAGGGCTCGGTGGACCTCGACGGCCTCGTCGCGCCGCTCACCGTCCGCACCGACAAGGGCAAGGTCGACGCGAGCGGCCTCTCCTCCGCCGACGTGGACGTCGCCAACGAGAACGGCAGCGTGAAGCTGACCTTCGTCAAGGCGCCCGACAAGGTCAAGGCCGCGTCCGACACCGGCAGCATCACCGTGCGGGTCCCGGAGGACGGCACCCGCTACCACGTCGAGGCCAAGGCCGGCTCGTCCAACCCCCACGTGGAGGTCGACGAGGACCCGAACTCCGCCCACGCCATCACCGTCGCCTCCAAGGTCGGCGTCGTCCGCGTCAACACGAAAGACTGAGCGATGGAACTCCAGATCACCGATCTGACCAAGGAGTACCGCGGCGGCAAGCGCGCGGTGGACTCCTTCTCGTTGACCCTGCGCCCCGGCGTGCTCGGCCTGCTCGGCTCCAACGGCGCCGGCAAGTCCAGCCTGATGCGGATCCTGGCCACCGTCACCAAGCCGACCTCCGGCCAGGTGTTCTGGAACGGCACCGACATCGCCGAGAACCCCGGCCCGCTGCGCCGCACCATCGGCTACCTGCCGCAGGACTTCGGCGTCTACCCGCAGCTGACCGCCCGCGAGTTCCTCTCCTACCTGGCCTCGGCCAAGGGGCTGCAAGGCCGTTCCGCGAACGCCCGGATCACCGAGCTGCTCGACCTGGTCAACCTCTCCGGAGCCGCCAAGCAGCGGCTCGGCTCGATGTCCGGCGGCATGCGCCAGCGGGTCGGCATCGCCCAGGCGCTGCTCAACGACCCCCAGCTGCTGATCGTCGACGAGCCGACCGTCGGCCTCGACCCGGAGGAGCGGATGCGGTTCAGCAACCTGCTCACCGGCCTCGGCTCCGAGCGGATCGTGATCCTCTCCACCCACATCGTCTCCGACGTGGCGGCCACCGCCGACCGGATCGCCATCATGGGCAAGGGCCGGCTGATCCACCACGGCACCCCGGAGGAGCTCCTGCGGCTCGCCGAGGGCTCGGTCTGGGAGCTCACCGTGGCCTCCGACCAGATCCCGGCCCTGCGCTCGCGGTTCGTCCTCGGCGGCACCACCCGCACCCCGCAGGGCGTCCGCGCCCGGGTGATCTCCCCGCACGCGCCCGCCCAGCACGCCGAGCCGGTCCCGCCGGGGCTCGACGACGCCTACCTGCTGCTGACCTCCGCCCCGGCTCCCGCCGTCCCGCAGACGGTGGTGCGCTGATGGCGGGCACCGTCACCGCGCTCGCCCTCGCCGACTTCCGGGAGCGCCGACGCCGCCCCGCCTACCTGGTGGTCCTGCTCGGCACGCTCGCCCTGGGCCTGCTGGCCGCCCCGGTCGGCTCCTCGACCTGGCAGGTCTTCCAGATCAGCGGCTACCGGGGTCTGTACACCAGCGGCTACGTCGGCACCGTCACCGCGCTCGGCGGCGCCGTCTGGTTGGCGCTGGCCGGCTTCAACATCACCCGCGGCACCGTCCCCAAGGACGAGCGCAACGGCGTCGGCCAGATCCTCGCGGCCACGCCGATGACCCGGCCCTCGTACCTGTTCGGCAAGTTCTGCAGCAACCTGCTGGTGCTCGGCTCGATGCTGTCCGCCCTCGCGGTGACCGCGTTCGGCGTGCAGCTGGTCAAGGGCGAGTCGTACCACGTCGACGTCGTGCGCCTGCTGCTGCCCTTCGTCCTGATCACCCTCCCGCTGCTGGCCCTCGTCGCGGCCTGCGCGGTGCTCTTCGACACCCTGCCGGGCCTGCGCGGCGGCGTCGGCGCGCTGATCTGGTTCGTGGTCTGGCTGGTCGGCATCATGGCCTCCCAGGCCTCCGGCGCGTACGACCTGCTGAGCATGGAACGGATCAGCGAGTCGATGCGCCGGGCGATCTCGGCGGCCGGGCACCCGGCCGAGGCGGTGCGCTTCGGCGTCGGCCTCACCTCCGACGACAAGACCCCGGTCACCTTCGACTGGCAGGGCCTCGGTCTCGGCGACCTGGGCGGCGGCCTGCTGGCCAACGCCGCGCTGCTGGCGGCCGGTTCGCTGGTGGCCGCGCTGCTGGCGGTGCTCTGGTTCCGCCGCTTCGACCCGTCCGCCGCCATCGGCGCGGTCGGCGCGCTGCTCCCGGGAGCCAAGGGCGCGGCCGACCGGACCGGTGCCGAGCACGCCGACCACGCCCACCACGCCGAGGAGCCCGCCACCGGCGCGGGCACCTCCTTCGGCCTCGACCCGTCCCTGTTGACGCCGCCCCGGATGGGCTCGTCCTTCCTGCCCACCCTGGTCGGCGAGGTGCGCGTCCTGCTCCAGGGCATGCGCTGGTGGTGGCTGGGCACGCTGGCCCTGGCCGTGCTCGCCGCGTTCGTCCCGAGCGGGAACGTCCTCCACCCGGTGCTGCCGCTCACCGTGCTCTGGCCGGTGCTCATCTGGTCCCGGATGGGCAACCACGCCGGCGCCGGGAGCATCGACGACCTGCTCGCCGCCTGCCCGGCCGCGGGCCGCCGGCTGTTGGCAGGGCTGCTCGCCGGGATCGCCGTGGCGCTGGCCGTCACCGCGGTGCCGATCGTCCGGCTGATCGCCTCCGGCGACACCGGCGCGGCGGTCGCCGCCCTGGTCGGCGCCCTGGTGGTGCCCGCCCTGGCGATGCTCTGCGGGATCGTCAGCCGCGGTCCCCGGCTGTTCCAGGCGCTCTACCCGCTGCTCTGGTACGCGATGTTCAACCGCATCCCCGAGGTCGACTTCCTCGGTGTGGCGGAGGGCAAGGGCCCGGGCACGGCCGCGGTGGCCGCCGCCGCGGTGCTCCTGGCCGCGCTGGCCCTCGGCGTGGACTCCGTACGGCGCGCCAACCGCTGAACCACCGCCCTCCGGGGCAGGCCCGGCCGGGATCGGCGCCAGGCCCGAGCGGCGCCCGGCACCCCGTCCGGGCGCCGCTCCGACCGTCCCCGTCCGGCCGACGGCACCGACCGCCCGACCTGCCCGCTCCCCCGCGGCCGCCCGGCCGCCCGTTCCCCGATCGACCCCGCTCGACCCCGATCGACCGTCCGACTCCACCGACCCGAAAGGCCGGCCCGTGCGGCTCCCCAGCCTCCGAGACCTCCTCGCCCAACCGGCCCCGGACCAGGCGTCCCCGGCGACACCGGCGACACCGGTGTCCACCCTGCCGCGCGCCGCCCGGGCCGCCCTGGCGGTCGGGTTCGGCGTGCTGTGGCTGCTGGACCTGGCCATGAGTCTGGACACCGCCGGACCGCTGCTGCCGCTCGCCGGGCTGGTCCCGGCCGCCCTGGTGCTGTTCGGCCCGCGCGGCCGGCCCGGGCTGCGCGCCGGGGCGGCCGCGCTCTGGTCGCTGGCCTGGTCCGCCGTGGGCTTCGTCCGCGGCGGCGGGCAGGACTCCCCCGGGCTGATGGAACTGCTCGCGCTCAGCCTCCTGCTGATCACCACCGCCCGGCACATCCGCGCCCGCGCCGCCGTCCTCGGCACCTGCACCGCCCTGGTGGCCGCCCTGCTGGGGCTGGCCGCACGGGTCTCCCGCAGCACCTCCGGGACGGTGCTGACCGTCGCGCTGCTGGCCGTCGTCGCCGGCGTCGCGATCGCCCTCGGCTGCTACCTGCGCGCGGCCGACACCCGCCGGCTCCGGGCCGTGGAACAGGTCCGCCGCGACGAACTGATCGACCTCGCCAACGACCTCAACGACTTCGTCGCCCACCACGTCACCGGCATCATCGTGCTGGCCCAGGCCGGCCGGGCGATCTGGCAGACCGCGCCGCAGGAAGTCGTCCCGATCTTCGACGACATCGAGCAGGCCGGCAGCGAATCCCTGGAGTCGATGCGGCAGTTGGTCGCCATGCTGCGCGAGGGCACCGACCTGGCCGCCGCCTCGCCGCTCTCGGGGCAGGGCATCGCGCACATACCCGTCATGGTGGAGTCCTTCCGCCAGGGCGGCGCCTCGGTGGACCTGCAACTGGACGAGGCCGCGCTCACCGCCCGGCTCGCCCCCGAGATCGTCACCACCGCGCACCGGGTGATCACCGAGGGCCTGAGCAACGTGCGCCGGAACGCCCCGGACGCCACCGGGATCACCGTGCGGATAGGCCTCGGCCCGTCCACCCTGGAGGCCACCGTGCGCAACGGACCGCCACGCGGGGGAACGGTCCGCAAGGGTCTGCGTGTCCCCCACCTCGGACAGCAGGACCTCGGCCTCCTCGGGCTCCAGGAGCGCGTCCGGGCGGTCGGAGGAACGCTCACCGAGCGCCCGGACGATGCGGGAGGATGGGAACTGACGGCCCTGCTCCCCGTGAGGAACACGGACCCCAGCGCTCGGAGGATGCCGGCATGACCATCAAGGTGCTCATCGCGGACGACCAGGACATGGTCCGCACCGGCTTCCGGCTGATCCTCGACAGCCAGCCCGACATCGAGGTGCTCGGCGAGGCCGCCGACGGCGCCACCTGCGTCGAACTCGCCCGCCGGCTGAGGCCCGACGTCTGTCTGGTCGACATCAGCATGCCCCGGCTGAACGGCCTTCAGGTCACCCGGCTGCTGGCCGGCCCCGGGGTGAGCGACCCGCTGCGGGTGGTCGTGGTCACCACCTTCGACCTGGACGAGTACGTCTACGGCGCGCTGCGCGGCGGCGCCCAGGGCTTCCTGCTCAAGGACAGCGGATCGACCCTGCTGATCGAGGCGGTCCGCGCGGTCGCCGCCGGCGACGCGATGGTCTCCCCCGCCGTCACCGTGCGGCTGCTCAAGCGGCTCTCCGCCGCCGGGCCCGGGGCGGCCCAGGCCGCCGCGACGACGCTCTCCCCGACCGTCCTGACCGACCGGGAACTGGACGTGGCACGGCTGGTCGCCCGCGGCCGCACCAACCAGGAGATCGGCGAGGCGCTGGCCATCTCCCTCTCCACCGTCAAGTCCCATCTGGCCAGCGTCCAGACGAAGTTGAAGGTGCGCAACCGGGTCGAGATCGCCGCCTGGGCCTGGGAGGGCGGCACCATGCAGCGGAGTGAGGGATAGGGCCGACACCCAGGGGGAACACCCCCTGTTCGCCGCACCTCCACCGATCCCACCCTTCCTGTCACCGAGTGCGACCCCCTGGCCCGATACCGCGGATCTCCCGAACGGGGGATACCCCGGCGCGCCGGCGAACGGCGATGATAGCCCCCAGTCGAATGAGGGGGAACTTCGGCCGAACGTCCGCATGGCCAAGTTCTCTTCGGGGGAAGGGGAACACATTCGTGAGCCGCATCGTCTTTTCCATGGAGGATCTCGTCCGCGTCCGGGTCGCCGGACCACCGACAGCCGAGGCCGAGGCGGCGTTCGCCTTGGACAACTGGTCGAGGAACTCGGGCGGTTACTTCCGAAGATGGCATCAGGCCGTCACCAACAGCGTCCGGAGCCGAGAAGAGCTCCAGCGTCTGATACACCGCTTCGACCTTTCCGGACGGACGATCTGGGATCTGCTCCGCACTCCGCCGCCACAGGTGGACGATCCGTCCGACCCGTTACCGCGGCTTCCGACACGAACCACCGGTGAGGACCTCTCCTCCGGACCGGACGGCCTGGTCCAGGAGTTCGGCACGATCGCCGTCCTCCCGTACTGGCAGGCCATCCACGCCCGGCTGGTCCGCGACACCGACGCCTACCGGCAGATCATGAGCGCCTCCGGAGTGGAGACGCTGCTCCAGGCCCTGCACCCGCGCGTCCACTGGCGGGCACCGGTCCTGGAGGTCGAGGACGACCGGGACGAGACCATCGAGCTCAACGGCCGCGGCCTGCTCATCACGCCGTCGCTGTTCCTGACCGCGCCCGCCCTGGTCCCGCCGCACGCCACCGTGGTCAAGGCCGAACCGGCCCCGGCCCTGGTCTTCCCGATCCGCCCGGACTCCCGCGGGGACGCCGTGCTCGGCGCCCGCGAGGCCGAGCGGCCGCTCGACCCCGCCCAGGGCGAGGCCCTCGCCAGCCTCGTCGGCAAGACCCGGGCCGCCCTGCTGGAGGCCCTGCTCAACGGCAGCACCAACGGCGAACTCGCCGACCGCGTCGGCGTGTCCAACGCCGCCGTCAGCCAGCACACCTCGGTCCTGCGGGCGGCCGGCCTGATCGCCACCCGTCGCACCCGCAACCTCGTCCTGCACACCGTGACGCCCCTGGGCCGTTCCCTGCTGAACGGCGGCACCCGTCTCCTGGCCCACCCCCCGGGCACGGCGCCGCACCGGAGCGCACCCCACGGCCGGTCCGTCCTGGCCGGCCGGTAGCCCTCGGCCCACCGCCGGGGCCGCGGCCCCACCGCGGCCCCGGCCCCGCCCTCGCCAGACGTTTTCGGGCCTCTCTTAATCGCCTGTCCCCGGCGGCGGCCACGCGGCGAAGATGACAGCGTTCCCGATCCCCGCCACCACCGCACAGACGAGGTGAAGCCGCCGTGACGAGATCGCGTACGGACCTTGAAGTGTCCTTCCTCGAAGAGAGCGGGACGGTGCAGCCCGTCGCCACCGTTCCCGACCGGGCGGAGCGCGCCGACTGGCTGCTCGCCCACCGCCCCGAACTACGCCGACTGACCCTGCGCCACGGCTCGCTGAGGCTCGTCGGCGCCGCGGTCGCCTCCACCGACGAGCTGGCCGGGGTGGCCGCCGCCCTCGGCGGCGGCGCCCTGGAGTACACCGAGCGCTCCACCCCGCGCTCGCGGGTCGCCGGCAGCGTCTACACCTCCACCGAGTACCCGGCCGACCAGCGCATCCCCCAGCACAACGAGAGCTCCTACTCCTCGCGCTGGCCGGACCACCTCTTCTTCCTCGCCACCCGCACCCCGCACACCGGCGGCCAGACCCCGGTCGCGGACAGCCGCGCCGTCCTCGCCCGGCTCCCGGCCGAACTGGTCGAGAAGTTCTCCGCCCTCGGCGTCCGCTACACCCGCGCCTACCACGACGGCATCGGCCTCTCCTGGCAGGAGGCCTTCCAGACCGAGGACCGCGGGCACATCGAGTCCTACTGCCGCGACAACGGCATCGCCTGGGAGTGGGAGGGCGACCTGCTGCGCACCAGCCAGGTCCGCCCGGCGCTCACCCGGCACCCGGTGACCGGCGAGACCGTCTGGTTCAACCAGGCCCACCTCTTCCACATCGGCTCGCTGCCCGCGCGGACCACCGAGGCCCTCCTCGCCGTCTTCCCCGAGCAGAACCTGCCGCGCAACGCCTACTTCGGCGACGGCAGCCCCATCGACGCCGACACCCTGGCCGAGATCCACGCCGCCTTCGACCGCACCACCCTCGCCCCCGACTGGACACAGGGCGACGTCATGGTCGTCGACAACATCCTCGCCAGCCACGGCCGAGCCCCCTACCAGGGCGACCGCACCGTCCTGGTCACCATGACCTCCGCCACCTGGCCCGACTGGCCCGCCCCCGCCCCCGCCTGACCCCCACCCCACCCCGCGCACGCAAAAGCCCCAGGTCACGGCGAGTGAGTCCTGGGGCTTCTACAGAGCCGCCTGCGGGATTCGAACCCGCGACCTACGCATTACGAGTGCGTTGCTCTGGCCAGCTGAGCTAAGGCGGCGCCGTTGTCACGCGTGGTGGCAACGCGGGCCAGTCTACACAGGTTTCGCGGGTGATCCACACCCGGTTGGCGGGGGGTGGGGGTCAGGCGGAGGAGACGGCGAGTTTGGCGGCGAAGCCGGCGAAGAGGACGGCGACGCCGCTGGTGAGGGTGGCGGAGAGGCGACGGCGGCGGCGGAAGGCGGAGGCGAGGGTGGTGCCGGCGAAGATCAGCAGGGAGAGGTAGAGCACGCTGAAGGTCTGCAGGATGCCGCCGAGCAGGCCGAAGGAGAGGACCGGCTGGCCGTAGGCCGGGTCGACGAACTGGGTGAAGAAGGAGAGCAGGAAGAGGATCGCCTTCGGGTTCAGCAGGCTGATCACCAGGGCGCGGCGGAACGGGCGCTCGACGGGTTCGGCGGCCGGTTCGGCGGTGGCCGCGGGGTTGTCGGAGTTGTCGGCGGTCCGGCGTTCGCGCCAGAGCTGGCGGGCGGCGCGGAGCATGCCGTAGCCGATCCAGAGCAGGTAGGCGGCGCCGCCGAGCTTGACCACGGCGAAGACGGCCGGGTTGGCCTTGAGGAGGGAGGCGGCGCCCAGCGAGGTGAGGCTGATCAGGGTGAGGTCGCCGACGAAGACGCCGGCGGCGGCCTGGTAGCCGGTCCGGATGCCCTTGCGGGCGGCGACGGACAGCACGTACAGGGAGTTGGGGCCGGGCAGTAGGACGATGACGAGGGCGCCGAGGACGTACGTCGCCAGGTCGTTGACTCCGAGCACGGTGCGCTCCGGGGAGGGGAGAGGATGAGGTCGGGGAGCGCTCATCGTAACGTCGCACCGGCGGTCGGTTGAAGCGGAAACCATCCCGCCTACCGGGTGCAGCGCGCGCCCGGCTCCGGTGCCTCGCCCGCCAGCAGGTAGCGGTTGACCACGCCGTCCACGCAGGCGTCGTGGTGCCCGTACGCGGTGTGGCCGTCCCCGTCGTAGGTGAGCAGGCGTCCGGACTCCAGCTGCCCGGCCAGCGCCTGGGCCCACGCGTACGGCGTGGCCGGGTCGCGGGTGGTGCCGACGACGACGATGGGGGCGGCGCCGGCGGCCCGGATGGTGTGCGCCGTGCCGGTGGCCCGGACCGGCCAGTAGGTGCAGGCCAGCGCCATCCACGCCATGTCGCGGCCGAAGTGCGGCGAGGCCTGTTCGAAGTCCGGCACGGCGCGCTGGACGTCCTCCGGCCCGGCGAACGGGGCGGGCAGGTCGAGGCAGTTCACCGCCGTGTTGGCGAACATCAGGTTGGGGTACGAGCCGTCCGCCTCGCGCCCGTAGTAGGAGTCGGAGAGCCTCAGCAGGCTGGTGCCGTCGCCGGCCTTGGCATCGGTGAGCGCGGTGCGCAGCTTGGGCCAGAGAAAGTCGGCGTACATGGCCTGGATGACGCCGGTGGTCGCCTGGGCCCCGGTGAGTCGCCGGCCGTGGTCGGTGCTGGGCAGCGGGTCGGCCTGGACGGTGGCGAGCAGGGCGGTGAGCTGCTCGCCGATCTGCTGTTCGGTGCGGCCGAGCGGGCAGTCCTCGTGCTTGGCGCAGTCCTTGGCGAAGGCGGCCCAGGCGGTCTCGAAGCCGCCGGCCTGGGTGCGGTTGCCGGTGACCGAGTCGAGCGACGGGTCCACCGCGCCGTCCAGCACCAGCCGCCCGACCCGGCCGGGGAAGAGCCCGGCGTAGGTGGCGCCGAGGAAGGTGCCGTAGGACTTGCCGACGTAGTTCAGCCGCTCGTCGCCGAGCAGGGCGCGCAGCACGTCCATGTCACGGGCGGCCTCGACGGTGCCGAGGTGGCCGAGCGCCGCCCCGGCGCGCTGGCGGCAGCCCTCGGCGAACTCCTTGTCGGCGGCGATCAACGCGTCGATTCCGTGCTGGTCGCCGGGGGTGAGGTCGACGGCGGTGTAGGCGTCCATCCGGTCGCCGCTCAGGCAGGTGACCGGGTTGCTGCGGCCGACCCCGCGCGGGTCGAGGCCGACCAGGTCGTACCGGGCGCGCACGCCGCTGTCGTACGTCCGGGCGGTGGCCTCCAGGTACTCGACCGCCGAGCCGCCGGGCCCGCCGGGGTTGAGCAGCAGCGAGCCGAGCCGGCCTCCCCCGGCCCCCTCCTCGGAGCCCGAACCCGAACCCGGGCCCGCCGGGACGGCGGTGGCGCGGGCCGCCACCAGGGTGAGGTCGCCGTCGCCGGGGCGGTCGTAGTCCAGCGGCACCCGGAAGGCGGTGCACTCGAACCCGCCGTCGCACGGCTGCCAGTCGAGCCGCTGCGCGTAGTACGGGGCCAGCCCGGCCGGGACGGCGGCGGGCAGCGGCTCCAGCGGCGTGACCCCGGGCGCGGCCGGGGTGGACGAACCCGCTGAGCCCTCTGAGCCCGCTGGACCCGAACCCGAGGAACCCGACGAGCTCGTCGAACCAGACGAACCCAAGGAACCAGACGAACCCGCACCGCACCCGCCCGCCAGCAGCCCGACGGCGAGCGCCGCCGCCAGCACCCGCCCGGTGGCCCTCATCCGACCCCTCGTGATCATCCGAGCCCTCTCGATCGTCACCCGGGGTCGTCGCCCGGCGACCCGAATCGCATTGCACCACAGCACGCCGCCCGGCACCCGCCAAGGGCACCGGGCGGCGACGCCCCCTCCGGGGCGGCGGCTCAGGACGCCTTGGCCAGCGCGTCGGCCAGGTACTGCGCCGCCTGCCGGACGAGCCGCATCCGCTCCCGCTCGGGGGTGTAGTCCTGCACGTTGTCGGAGATCTTCACCTCGGCCTTGGCCGCCGGCCCGGCCCCGGCCTGGAGCGCGGCCTGGAGCTTGCGGGCCGCGTCCAGCCCGGCCGTGTCGCCCTTCGCGGCGGCCAGCAGGAGCTTCGCCGCGCTGCCGGCCGGGGCCTCGGCGCCGGCCTGGGTGAGCGCGGCGGCGTCGTAGCGGCCGGACACCGCGGCGGCGGCGCCGTACAGGTCGGGGCGGGAGAGCCCGGCGGCGGCCGCGCACGGCGCACCGCCCTCGACGCCGAGGGTGCCCCAGGAGGCCGGGCCGGGCGCCAGGATGCGGAACGAGGCGGCGATGGCGGCGCGCAGCGTCTCGTCGTCGGCGACGGCGGCCGGCGCGGCGGCGACCAGGTCGCAGGGGTGCGCGGTGCCGTTCGGCGCCTCGGGGGCGACCAGGATGAAGGGGCGGGCGCGGCCGGTCTGCAGGGCCGCGGTGAGGCCCTCGAAGACGTCCGGGACCTCGGCGTCGGCGGTCTTGCGCGGGGTGGCCGCCTGCATCACGACGACCGGGAAGCGCGCGTTCGGCTCCTTGGCGTACTGCGGCGGCAGCCAGACCCGGACGGTGCGCGGCTGCCCGTCCGGGCCCGGCACGGCGGACTGCAGCAGCTCGCCGCCGCCCGGCTGGCCGACACCGTCGAAGTGGCTCACGGCGGCCGCCGGGGCGGCGGAGGCCCCGGCCGGCTCCGCCACGACGGGCGGCACCGGCTGCTGCCGGCCCGCCGGTACCCCGCCCTGGCCCGTACCCGCCGCGTCGACCACCGGCTCGGCCCGGTCCGATTCCTGGCCCCGGGGGGTCAGGCCGCCGAACGCCCCGAGCGCCGTGAGCAGTGTCAACGCGGTGACGCAGACCCCGCAGATCATCGCTCCGGCCGCCCGCACCAGCATCGGCCAGCGTTCGCCGGCCAGTTCGTAGGTCGCGGCGGCGCGCAGGTCGCGCCAGCGCTGGAGCGCGCCGCGGGCCAGCCAGATCCCGCCCAGCGCGGCCATCAGCAGAGGGATGACGAGGAGCGAACGAACCATGGGACGCACCGCCTCGGGAGGAGGGCCGGCGCCGGACGGGACCCGGTGCCGTACGGGGGGCGACGGCCCCGGCACCGGGGCACAGTCGGCCCCCAGCGTGCACAACGGGCGGACGGTCACACGCGGGTGTGCCCGGCGCGTATCGATCATTCACTCGAAGGTGGGACAACGGGACGGCTCCGGGAGGCCTACGCCGGGCCTCCACCGGGCCTCCGCCGCGCGTTCGGGCAGCGCGGCAGCCCGGCCGACAGCGCGGTTCGGCTCAGGCAGCCCGGCAGCGCGGTTCGGCTCAGCCCGCGCGCAGCGCCACCGTCATCGCCTCGACGGCGAGCAGCGGGTCCACGTTGCGGTCCAGCGCCTTCCGGCAGGCGAGCACCGCCTCGATCCGGCGCAGCGTGCCCTCCGGCGGGCCGTCCTGCGCGACCCGGTTCAGGGCCTGCCGCTGGTCCTCGTTGGCGAGGGTGCCGCTGGAGCCGAGCTGCAGCGCGAGCACGTCCCGGTAGAAGCCGAGCAGGTCGAGCAGCGCGACGCCGAGGGTCTCCCGGCGGGTGCGGGTGGCCCGGCTCTTCTGCCGCTTCTCCAGTTCCTTGACCGCCCCGGCCATGCCGCGCGGGGCCTTGCTGCCCTCGGCGGCGCCATAGGCGGCCTTCAGGTCGTCGGTCTCCTTGGCGTCCTGGGTCTCGGCGAGCGCCTCGGCGTCGGCCTTGGCGGTGTCGACGAGGCGCTGGGCGGCGGCCAGGCAGCCGCCGATGTCGCCGACCTCCAGCGGGATCCGCAGCACCTCGGCGCGGCGGGTGCGGGCCTGGTCGTCGACGGCCAGGCGGCGCGCGCGGTCGACGTCGCCCTGCCCGGCGAGCGCGGCCAGCCGGGCCGTCTCCGGGTCGACGCCGTCGCGGCGGACCAGCATGTCGGCGACGGCCTCGGCGGCGGGCGTACGCAGGACGAGCAGGCGGCAGCGCGAACGGATGGTCGGCAGCACGTCCTGGACGGAGGGGGCGCAGAGCAGCCAGACGGTGCGCGGGGAGGGCTCCTCCACGCCCTTGAGCAGCGCGTTCGCGGCGGCCTCGGTGAGCCGGTGGGCGGCGTCGACCAGGATCACCGACCAGCGGCCGCCGGTCGGGTAGCTGGAGGCGCGCAGCACGAGCTCGCGCATGTCGCCGACGCCGATGGACAGGCCGTCGGTCCGGACGTACTTGACGTCGGCGTGGCTGCCGGCCAGCACGGTGTGGCAGCCGTCGCAGAACCCGCAACCGGGCGTACCGCCGAGCGCGAGGTCCGGGCTGGTGCACTGGAGGGCCGCGGCGAACGCGCGCGCGGCGGTGACCTGCCCGGCCCCGGGCGGGCCGGTGAACAGCCAGGCGTGCGTCATCAGGGAGGCGTTCCCGCCCGGCTGCGGGCCGGCTCCGCGGCCGGCCGCGATCGTCGCCCCGGCCGACCGGGCGGCGGCGGTCAGCTGCTCGACCACCCGCTCCTGGCCCACCAGGTCGTCCCAGACGGCCACTGCTGCTCCCAAGCTCCGTACGGCAGCGCTCCCGGCGCCTCTTCCCCGCCGTCGAGCATACGTGTCCGCTCCGACAGCCACGGCGTCCTCCGGGGCGCCCGCCGCCGAAGGGGCGCCCCCGACGCCGAGGGCGACGGGCGGCGCCGCCGGGGCTCTCCACCCCGACGACGCCGCCCGTCGTCCGTACCGCTGTCCTGGCCCGCTGTCCTGCTGTCGTCCGTATCGCCGCAGCCCGGGGTCAGCCCCGACGGCCCCAGCGACGGCCCTTGCCCTTGCCGCCGCCGTCGCCCTGGTCGCCCCCGGGGGCGGGCCGGTCCTGGCCGGCACGCGGGTCCTGCGGGGCCGGGCCGCCGTGGTTCCAGCGCGCCCACTCGTCACGCGAGCCGAGCAGGGTGTCGGTGAGGCTCGGCAGGTCGTCCATCGGCGTCTCCTCGGCCCACTCCGGCCGGGGTCGCTCGGCGGTGGCCTGCGACTCGTCGGCGGGCTGCGGCTCGTCGCCGACCACCGGCAGCTCGCGGGTGCTGTCCACCGGCTCCTCGCGCCACAGCCCCGGCGGCACCCGGTCCTCGGTACGGCCTCCCCCCGCACGGCCCGGCTCCACCCGGCCCGGTGCCGGACGCTCCGGGGCAGGACGCCCCGCCACAGGACGCTCCGGAGCCGGACGCCCCGGCTCGATCCGCGGCAGCACGGCGGTCCGGTCCGCCTCCTCCGTGATCTTCGGCAGCACGGCCGTCTCGTCCACGGCGGTCGGCGGCACGACCGGCAGCTGGGCGGTCTCGTCGGCGGCCTCCGCCGCCCGGACGGCCGCCCGGCTGTCCCGCAGCGACAGCTCCCGCGTCGCCTCGTCGGACCCACCGGGCCCGGGAGTGCCCACGAGCCCAGCCCCCGGGACGTCCCGGACGGCCCGCAGCTCGGTGGTCACGGCATCCCCGGGAACCGAACCAGCGGCCGGACCGGCAGTCTGACCAGCAGCCGAGCCCGAGGCCGAACCCGCCGAACCCGCCAGGCCGGCCGCACCCGCCGCCGCCCGATCCGCCGCAGCCTGCGCCGCCGCAGCCGCGGCCGCGAGCGCGGCGGCCTGCGCCAGCCGGGCCTCCTCGGCCCGCTGCAGCGCCTCCTCCGCCCGGCGGCGCTGCTCCTCGCGCTGGAGTTCGCGCTGCCGCTGGAGCTCCGCCTGGGCGGCCGCCTCGTCGGCGAGCCGCTTGCGCTCGGCGGCCTCCGCCGCCAGCCGGGCGTCCTCCTCGGCCTTCCGCTCGGCCTCCTCCTCGGCGCGGCGGCGGGCTTCCTCCTCCGCCCGGCGGCGGGCCTCCTCCTCGGCCTTGCGCCGGGCCTCGGCGGCGGCCCGCTCGGCCTCCTCCTTGGCCAGCCGCTCCTGCTCGGCCTGTTCGGCCCGCAGCTGCGCCAGCACTTCCTGCCGTTTGCGCTCGGCGGCCTCGGCCTCGGCCTTCTTGCGGGCCTCCTCGGCGGCGCGGCGCTCGGCCTCTTCGCGGGCGAGCCGCTCCTGCTCGGCGCGGGCGGCCTTCTCCTGCTCGGAGAGCGGCAGCTCGCGGTCGAGCCGGTGCCGGATCGCGGTGGTGACGAAGCCGGGGGCCTGGCTGCCGTCGACGACCAGGTAGCGCGCCGGGTCGGCGGCCGCGAGGGCGAGGAAGCCGGCCCGGACCCGCTGGTGGAACTCGGTGGGCTCGGACTCCAGCCGGTCGAGCGCCTCGGTGAAGCGCTCCCGGGCCCTGGTCGGGTCGACGTCCAGGACGACGGTCAGGTCGGGCAGCAGCCCGCCGGTCGCCCAGCGGGAGATCCTGGCGACCTCGGTGGCGGCCAGGTCGCGCCCGGCGCCCTGGTAGGCGATGGAGGAGTCCATGTACCGGTCGGTGATCACCACGGCGCCGCGGGCGAGGGCCGGCCGGATGACGTTCTCGACGTGCTCGGCCCGGTCGGCGGCGTAGATCAGCGCCTCGGCGCGGTGCGACAGGCCGGTGTTGCCGACGTCCAGGACGAGGCCGCGCAGCCGCTGGCCGACCGGGCTGCCGCCGGGCTCGCGGGTGAGCACGACCTCGTGCCCCTTGCCGCGGATCCACTCGGCGAGCGCCTGGGCCTGGGTGGACTTGCCGGCGCCGTCGCCGCCCTCCAGGGCGATGAAGAAGCCGGTGCCGGCGCCCTGGCGCGGGGCCGGTCCGACGGCGCCGCGCACCGCGTCGACCAGGTCCCGGCCGAAGGGCGCGGTGCCGCGCCGGTCGTCGGTCCGCAGCAGGACGACGGCGGCGAGGACGAGCGTGAGCAGCCCCGAGGTGGCGACGGCGAGGGCCGCGCCGCCGTGGATGAAGGTGAACGAGCCGGGCTCGACCGTGCCGTACTCGACGTCCCCGTACGCCGCGGCGATCAGCGGGACGACGACCAGCGCGGCGCCGACCACGACCCGCAGCACCGCGTACAGGTGCTCGGTGACCTTCGGCAGCCGGGCCTCCTCGACCTCCTGGCCGAGCAGGGTGCGCCCGGCGGAGACGACGATCCCGGCGGTGAGGCCGGCCAGCACGGTGAGGGCCAGGACGAGGACGAAGTCCAGCACCAGCCCGGCCAGGATCAGCGCCACGCCCTCGGTGAGCAGCGCCAGCGCGAGCAGGCGGCGGCGCGAGAGCGCGGGCAGCGTGGCCCGGGTGAGCCGGGAGCCGAGGGCGGGCGCCGCGGTGGCGGCGAGCACCAGCAGGCCGTAGCCGATCGGCCCGGCCCGGTGCTCGGCGGCGGTGAGCAGCGCGAGCGCGGCGACGCCGGCCATCGAGGCGTACCCGGCGGCGACGGCGAAGGTGAAGTACGGGGCGCTGCCGGTGCGGCCCTTGCTCAGCGCGGGGCCGGGGGTGGCGTCGGTGGGAGCGCGCAGGCCCTGCAGCGGCGAGTGCGGGGCGACGGCCACCGGGCCGACGGGCAGCTGCTGGAGGTAGTCGCGGGCGGCCGAGGCGGCGAACAGGCCGGCCGCGCCGAGCGCGGCGAAGGTCAGCTGGTGGGCCCGGAGCCAGTCCGAGCCGAGCGCCGCGCCGATGTTGTTCAGCAGGGTGAGGGCGACCAGGCCGGCGGCCGCGAGCGGCAGGGTGGCCCAGCCGGTGAAGCGGTCGATGCTCCGGACGGTGTCCAGGTGGGCGGCGGCGGGCCGCTGCTCGGCGGCGGGGGCGTACGGATCGGCGGGCGGCAGCAGGCCCGGGACGGCGGCGTCCTTGGCGATCGCCCGGACCCGCTCGGCGGCACCGGTGACGAACACGGTGGCGAGCAGGACGTAGGCGGCGCCGCCCGAGGGCTTCGGGCCGGAGCCCAGCCAGACGGTCCACCAGGGGGCGAGGCCGATCAGCAGGGCGCACAGCGCGTCGGCGCCGAACAGCGTCCAGCGCCGGTCCAGCCGGCCGGCGACCAGCCGGTGCACCGGCCCGAGCAGCGCGACGCCGACCAGCCCGGTGGCCGCCAGCCGGACGGCGAGGACCGCCGTGACGGCGAAGGCGAGGCTGCGCGGCAGGTCGCCGAACCGGCCGCCGAGGGCGACGGCGATCACGGTGAGGGCGAGCAGCACCGACAGGCCGAGCCGGTCGGCGGTACCGCCGATCAGCTGGGTGGTCCACAGGCGCCGGTAGGGGCGCGTCCGCAGCAGCGCGCGAGCCCGATCGACCGGGGTCCCGGCTGGCGCGACCTCGGGCAGCCCGGACGTGGCGTCGCGGGCGGCCGGGGCGGCGCTGGGGGTGGGCTGCTCCTCGCTCGTCATACGGTCAGCGTAGCGGGCTGGGGTTGACCGGAATGAGATGAACGGGGTTCCGGATCCCGCTCATCACCGGGTTGTGACGTTCCGCGCACACCGTCCGACCGGCCTCGGGCCCGCGTCCCCGGGGTGGGGTCGCGGGCCCGTGAGCACTGGCGGGGCGCTGGCGCAGACGCCGGCGAAGGCGCCGGCAGCGGCACCGACGGAGCCCCTGCCGGAGGATCCGGAGGAGATCCGGAGGAGATCAGCCCTCGTCGGTGGCCGCGGCCTTCCCGACGGCGGTCTTCTTCGCCGCCGTCTTCTTCGCCGCGGTCGCCTTCGTCGTCGTCGCCTTCGTCGCGGTCTTCTTGGCGGCGGTCTTCTTCGCGGCCGCGGTCTTGGTGGCCGTGGTCTTGGTCGCCGTCGCCTTCTTGGCGGTCGCCTTCTTGGCCGGGGCCTTCTTCGCCGTCTTCTTCACCGGCCCGCGCGCCCGCTTCTCGGCGAGCAGCTCGTAGCCGCGCTCCGGCGTGATGGTCTCGACCTCGTCGTCCTTGCGGAGCGTGGCGTTGGTCTCGCCGTCGGTCACGTACGGTCCGAAGCGGCCGTCCTTGACCACGACGGGACGCTCGCTGACCGGGTCGGTGCCCAGCTCCTTGAGCGGCGGGGCCGCGGCGGCCCGGCCGCGCTGCTTGGGCTGGGCGTAGATGGCCAGGGCCTCCTCCAGGGTGACCGTGAACATCTGCTCCTCGCTGGTGAGCGAGCGGGAGTCGGTGCCGCGCTTGAGGTACGGGCCGTAGCGGCCGTTCTGCGCGGTGATCTCCACGCCCTCGGCGTCGGCGCCGACCACGCGCGGCAGCGAGAGCAGCCGCAGCGCGTCCTCCAGGGTGACGGCGTCCAGCGACATCGTCTTCAGCAGCGAGGCGGTGCGCGGCTTGACCGCGTTCTTGCCGGTCTTGGGCGTGCCCTCGGGCAGGATCTCGGTCACGTAGGGGCCGTAGCGGCCGTCCTTGGCGACCAGCATGTTGCCGCTGACCGGGTCCGGGCCGAGCTCGAAGTCGCCGCTGGGCTTGGCCAGCAGTTCCTCGGCCAGCTCGACGGTGAGCTCGTCCGGCGGCAGGTCGTCGGGGATGTCGGCGCGCTGGCCGGGCTCGCCCTCGACCTCGGAGGCGCGCTCGACGTACGGGCCGTAGCGGCCGACCCGCAGGGTGATGCCGTCGCTGATCCGGAACGAGCTGATCTCCCGGGCGTCGATCGCGCCGAGGTCGGTGACCAGTTCCTTCAGGCCGCCCAGGTGGTCGCCGTCGCCGTTGCCGGCCTCGGCGGCGCCGCCGGTCGCGTGGCCGTCGCCCTCGCCGAAGTAGAAGCGCTTCAGCCACGGCACGGACTTGGCCTCGCCGGCCGCGATCCGGTCGAGGTCGTCCTCCATCTTGGCGGTGAAGTCGTAGTCGACCAGCCGGCCGAAGTGCTTCTCCAGGAGGTTGACCACGGCGAAGGAGAGGAAGGACGGGACGAGCGCCGTCCCCTTCTTGAACACGTACCGGCGCTGGATGATCGTGTCGATGATCGACGCGTAGGTGGAGGGGCGACCGATCTCCCGGTCCTCCAGCTCCTTGACCAGCGAGGCCTCGGTGTAGCGGGCCGGCGGCTTGGTGGCGTGGCCCTCGGGGGTGAGCTGCTCGGCGGCCAGCGGGTCGCCCTCGACGACCTGCGGCAGCCGGCGCTCGCGGTCGTCCAGCTCGGCGTTCGGGTCGTCCGCGCCCTCGACGTAGGCCTTGAGGAAGCCGTGGAAGGTGATGATCTTGCCGGAGGCGGAGAACTCGACGTCACGGCCGTCCGCGGACGCGCCGCCGACCTTGACGGTCACCGACTGGCCGACCGCGTCCTTCATCTGGGAGGCGACGGTGCGCATCCAGATCAGCTCGTAGAGCCGGAAGTCGTCGCCGGTCAGACCGGTCTCGGCGGGGGTGCGGAAGCGGTCGCCGGAGGGGCGGACGGCCTCGTGCGCCTCCTGCGCGTTCTTGACCTTGCTGGCGTAGGTGCGCGGGGCGTCCGGCAGGTAGTCGGCGCCGTACAGCTGGGTGACCTGCGCGCGGGCGGCGGAGATCGCGGTCTCCGACAGCGTGGTGGAGTCGGTACGCATATAGGTGATGAAGCCGTTCTCGTACAGCTTCTGGGCCACCTGCATGGTCCGCTTGGCGCCGAAGCCCAGCTTGCGGCTGGCCTCCTGCTGGAGCGTGGTGGTGCGGAACGGCGCGTACGGCGAGCGGCGGTAGGGCTTGGACTCGACGCTGCGGACGCTGAACGCGGTCTGCTCCAGGGCGGCGGCCAGCTGCCGGGCGGCCTGCTCGTCCAGGTGCAGCGTGTTGGCGCTGCCGGCCTTCAGCCGGCCGTCCGAGCCGAAGTCGCGGCCGGTGGCGATCCGCTTGCCGTCCACCGAGGAGAGGCGGGCGCCGAGGGTCTCCGGGTTGGCCGCGTCGGCCGGGGTGCGGCCGGTGCCGAAGGTGCCGACCAGGTCCCAGTACGAGGCGGTGCGGAAGGCGATCCGCTCGCGCTCGCGCTCGACCACCAGCCGGGTCGCGACGGACTGCACCCGGCCCGCCGAGAGCTTCGGCATGACCTTCTTCCACAGCACCGGCGAGACCTCGAAGCCGTAGAGGCGGTCGAGGATGCGGCGGGTCTCCTGGGCGTCGACCAGGCGCTGGTTGAGCTCGCGCGGGTTGGCCACCGCCTCCTGGATCGCCGTCTTGGTGATCTCGTGGAAGACCATCCGGTGCACCGGCACCTTGGGCTTGAGCACCTGCTGGAGGTGCCACGCGATGGCCTCGCCCTCGCGGTCCTCATCGGTGGCGAGGAAGAGCTCGTCGGACTCCGCGAGCAGCGACTTCAACTTGCTGACCTGGGACTTCTTGTCCGCGTTGACCACGTAGATGGGGGCGAAGTCGTGGTCGACGTCCACCCCGAGGCGGCGCACCTCGCCGGTGTACTTATCCGGGACCTCCGCCGCGGTGCTGGGGAGGTCGCGGATGTGCCCGACGCTCGCCTCGACGATGTAGCCGGGGCCCAGGTAGCCCTTGATCGTCTTCGCCTTGGCCGGCGACTCGACAATGACGAGTCGCTGTCCGTGCGCGGTCTCGCTGCTCGGGGACACCTTCGCTCTTCTCTCCCGGTCCTTATGTGGGCTGGTCGGCGCCGGCAGCACGGGCTGCGCTCCGCCCGACCCCTCCACCGTCCCGGGGCTGCCGCTGTACGACGACCCCACCAGCGGAGTGTGACCGTACCCCGGCCACCCTTGTCAAACGGAAGGATCCCGCGTTTTCACTTTGCCGGGTTCACCGACGCCACTCGAACGGTAACCCGATGACGGAGGTTCGCGCCCCGTGGAGGGGGGCTTCGGCGGGTTCCGGAGGATGGAATGACGGATTTCAAAATCTGTCAACGGAATATCGACGACCCCGCGGAGGACCGCGGCGGGGCCTCCGCAAAGCGCCCGCCACCGGTTCCCGGCGAGCCCGACCGGGGTCGGGCGTACGCCCCGGATTCAGCCGTTGACCGCCGCGAGCAGCCCGGCGCCCGCCGCCAGACAACCCATGCCGAGCACGCTCCACAGCAGGTCGGCGACGGCGGGCCGGCGGACCTCCCCCGCCGCCAGCACCACCCGGCTCGGGCGGCGCGGGTCGTAGCAGATCCGCACCGGAGCGCCCGGAGTGAAGCGGTCCGGACGGCGCAGCGGGGTGTGTCCGCGCGGACGGGTGAGCACCAGTTCGGCGATCCGGCCCGCCCCGGCTCCTTCGACCGGGGGCAGGACGGAGAAGGAGAGCAGCGGGGCGCTGTCGAGCTGGCCGTGCGCCTCGTCCTCGGCCACGACCGTGGCCACCGCCGACGCCCCCGAGCGGCGGATCCGGTGGCGCAGGCGCACCTCGGCGGCGCACCAGAGCAACAGCACGCCACCGAAGAGGGCGAGCACCAGCCCGCCCACCGTCGCCGTCGTCGTGTCCACCCCTGGCCCCCGGCTCCCCAGCTCTGTCCACAGCCTGTGGACAGAGCCTCACAGCAGGGGGCCAACACGCGGCGGCCGACCGGAGACCGCCGGACGAACCGGGGAGTACGGGAAGGTGAACCGGCGCCGACCGCCCCCGCCAGGGGCGCCGCGCCGGGTGTGCCGGGTCAGGTGCGCCGGGTCAGGTGCGCCGGGTCAGCCCGCCGGGCGGATGAACCCCTGCTCGGTCAGCAGCCGCAACGACTCGGGCACCCGGTCCCGCAGGACCACCCGGTCCTCGCCGAGCAGCTGCGCGATGGCGTCCACGATCTCGCCCGCCGACAGCGAACCGTCACAGACCCCGACGAAACCGGCACCCACCGTGTCCACCTTGGTGGCCCGCCGCATGCCCCGGTTGTGACGCAGGATCACGTGCTCCGGGTCCTCCGCGCCCGGCTCGCCGACCTGCTCCTGGACCACCTCGTCGGCCAGCACGTAACGGGTCGCGAGCAGGCCCGCGTCGTCGTGCGAACGCAGGAAGTCCTGCCGGTCGAACCACTCCTCGATGTGCGGGCCCAGCGGCTGCTCCACCGGGTGCGGCCACTCCTCCACCCGGACGGTCGGGCGCTCCGCGCCGCTCGCCCGCAGGGTGATCCAGCCCATGCCGATGCCCTCGACCCGGCCCGCCTCGAAGGCGTCCAGCCACTCGCCGTACCGGGCCTGGTAGTCACCGCCAGGACCGCGGTGATCGCCGCCGTCCCGCAGCCACAACTCGGCGTACTGGGCGACGTCCTGGACCTCCCGCTGGACGATCCAGGCGTCCAGCCCGGTGCCCGCCACCCAGCCGGCCAGCCGCTCGTGCCAGTCCTCGCCCTTGACGTGCTGCCAGTTGGCGAGCAACTGGCAGTAGCCGCCCGGCTCCAGGTGGTCGGCGGCCGAGCGGACCAGGTTGCGGCACAGGTCGTCGCCGGCCATGCCGCCGTCGCGGTAGGTGAACCGGCCGGCCGGCGAGATCACGAACGGCGGGTTGGAGACGATCAGGTCGAACCGGCGCTCCCCGACCGGCTCGAAGAGGCTGCCGGTGAGCGCCTCCCGCCGCTCGAAACCGGACAGCGCCAGGGTCAGCTCGGAGAAGCGCAGCGCGCGCGGGTTCAGGTCGGTGGCGGTCACCTGCCCGGCGTGCCGGGCCGCGTGCAGCGCCTGCACGCCGGACCCCGAACCGAGGTCCAGCGCGGACCGGACCGGACGTCGCACGGTGATGTTGGCCAGCGTCGTCGACGCGCCGCCGACCCCGAGCACCAGGTCCTTGCGGGCCACCCCGTGCGCGGTCTCGCCGGATCCGATGCCGCCCGCGCCACCCACCGCGCAGCCCAGGTCGGACACCACCCAGGCGTCCGAACTGTCCATCCCGGCCACTTCGTTGGCATACGGCCGGACGTCCACCGTCGCCCGCACCAGCTCGCCGTCGGAGCGCAGCCAGCCGTCGGCCAGGCAGTCCTCGACCGGCAGCGCGGCCGCGGCCGCCCGGTACGGCACCGGCTGCTGGAGCAGGAACAGCCGGACCAGCGTCTCCAGCGGGCTGCCGCCCCTGGTCGCCCGCAGCGCCGGCACGGCCTCGCTACGGGCCAACGCCGCATAGCCGGTGGGCCCGAGCAGGTCGAGGCAGCCATCGGCGGTGAACGAGGCGGCGAGCAGCGCCTCACGCAACTTGGCGAGGCGGGTCTGGTCGAGAACGGGGCTACTGATCACCCCGCCATTGTCCCCCGCCCCGGACCGGGCGGCCGCCGGGTCCGGGGCGGGTCGGAAGCGGATCGGAGGTGGGGCGGGGGTGGGTCAGGGCGGGGTCGGGACCCTCCGGACCGGCGCCGGAGCGGCCGGCCCGACGGGCCCCTGGCTCAGCTCGCGCTGGGCACGGGGGTGGTCGGGGTGGTCGGCGGGGCGGCGGGCGGGCTCGCCGGGGTGGTGTCGGTGCCCGCGGAGGGGGTGGTCGACGGGCTCGCGCCGTCCGTCGCGCCGGGCGTGGGCGTCCCGCCGGGCGCCCCGGCGCTCGGGGTGGCGGACGCGCCGCCCGGGGCCGCGGCAGCGGGCTTGCAGCCGTCCTGCTTGGCCATGGCCGCGCCGAGGTCGCCGCGCTGCAGCTTGCCCTGCGCCTGCGTGGACAGCGAGGCCAGCTGCTGGATCTGGTCCGAGATGCTGCGCAGGCCGTCCGCGAACTTCGACTGGTCGGTGTTGGTCACGGCGTCCAGCTTCTTCTGGATGTCCTGATAGCCGTCGGCCGCCTTGGTCAACTCGGCGACGGCGTCCTTCTGCAGGTTCTCGCCGTCCTTCACCTTGGGCACCCCGGCCGCGGTGATGGCCGCCGCGATGTCCTGGTTGGTCTTGGCCAGCCGCCCGATGTCCGCCGAGAGCCGCTTCTGCAGCTCGGTCGGGGTCTCGCCGGTCTTCACCTGGGCGGTGTCGGCGAGCGCGGCCTGTGCCTGGACGATCGGGTCCTTGGCCGAGCCGCAGACGTTCGACGCCCAGGACTCCAGCTGCTTGCCGTTGTCGTCGCCGCCGCAGCCGACGGCACCGAACGCGAGCAGCGCGCCGAGGACGGGTGCGGCCAGCAGTCGCTTGTTCACCGGGAGGAGCCTTTCGGTTTCGGTCGTCTTCGGTCGTCGAACCTACACGGCCGATGTCCGCCGCCCGGCGCCCGGTTCCCGGACCTCGCGTTGCCCCCACCGGGTGCCCGGCCCCGCTCGGGCGCGCTCGACGCGGACCGGGCGGTTCGGGCGGATCGGATCGCCGGACCGGGCCGGGCCGGGCCGCACGACGCACGACACGCGGCACGCCGACCGGCGTGCCGAAGCAGGCCTCGTCGCCCCAGGTGCTCACCGAGGAACTCATCGGCAGCTCGGCCCGGAGGCCCGGAACGCCTTCCTTGCCACGACGGGTCCGATCACCGATCGGATCCGGCCGTGCCGGAAGCAACGAACCGCCAGGTTCACCAACGTGTCAACGGGTCCCGGAGGACTGGCCCGACGCCGGACCACCCCTGGACCACCCGGGGCGCACGAGGCACGCCGGAGGTCGGGCCCTCAGACCGCCACGGACTCGACCGAAACCGGCCAGCTCATCCGGATCAGGCCACCGTCCGTGCCGTTGGTGACCTCCAGGTCCTCGACCAGGCCGGTGATCACCGCGAGGCCGAGGGTGTCCTCGTCCGGGTCCGCCTCCTCGGCGGCGCCGGGGGCCGGGACGGCGGCGGGGCCGGCCTCGTCCTCGACCTCGATGAGGAAACGCTTCTCCTGGTCGGTCAACGCGACCCGGACCGTGCCGCCGATGCCGCCGCGCTGGTGCAGGCCGACCGCGCGGGAGCAGGCCTCACCGACCGCGAGCCGTACCTCGTCGAGCACCGACTCGTCGACCCCGGCCCGTCTCGCGACGGCCGCGGCGACCAGCCGGGCCGTTCGCACGTGCTCCGGAAGCGCGCTGAATCGAAGTTCGACGGTTGCCATCTCTCCCCTTCGGGGTGCTCCGACCGGGGCCGACGATGCGGCCCCTGCGGGCCGGCGGAACCGGCCCCGGGACGGCCGGGAAACACCGGGGCCCGCAGGCCCCGGCACCCCGGACGCGTGGAACGAACGGGCCGGCCTCCACAAGCACGGGCCGGCCCGGCCGCGTCAGTCGGTCGCGTTGACCGCGTCGTCCACCGAGGTGTGGATCGGGAAGACCTTGGTCAGGCCGGTGATGCGGAAAATCTTCAGGATGCGCTCCTGGTTGCAGACCAGGCGCAGCGAGCCCTCGTGGGCACGCACCCGCTTCAGACCGCCCACCAGCACACCGAGGCCGGTCGAGTCGAGGAAGTCAACGCCTTCCATGTCGACGACGAGGTGGTACTTGCCGTCGTTGACGAGCTCGACCAGCTGCTCCCGCAGCTTCGGGGCGGTGTACACAT
Organism: Kitasatospora sp. NPDC057940; assembly: GCF_042887425.1. Classification (NCBI taxonomy): domain Bacteria; kingdom Bacillati; phylum Actinomycetota; class Actinomycetes; order Kitasatosporales; family Streptomycetaceae; genus Kitasatospora; species Kitasatospora sp. NPDC057940. The sequence continues at coordinate 537,152 of NZ_JBHVPH010000001.1, read as the reverse complement.
CGATCTCGCCGCCAACCTCGACGACCGTACGATCGCCGACTGAACGGGTCGACAGGGACAGGTCCACGGAACCTCCAGCACCTTGCCTTGCTACGTCATGTGCGATCCTCGGCCGGCCGGCCGCCACCGCATGGTCGCGAGCCCGGGCGCACCCAGCCACACGTGGCAAGCCTCGGCGCTGCGACCCACGGCCATCCGGCCGTCACGGCCACATTCAACCACCTGCGACCATGCCCGCACGATGGCTTACGACGATTCTCCGTCACGCCGGTGACACACTGGGTCCTCATGCCGCCCCGACACAGCCTGCCCGAGGCACTGCTCACGACCCTGTCCACCAGCCGGGGGCGGTCCGACCGGCTCACCCATACGGAGCACCTTCCCGCCCGACCTGCGCGTTATGCGCCGTGGCCCGAGTCGATCCGGCCCGAGATCGTGGACGCCGCGCTCGCCGTCGGCGTGGAGCAGCCCTGGGCGCACCAGGCAGAAGCGATGAAACTGGCCAAAAGCGGTCAGACTGTGGTGATCGCCACAGGCACCGCCTCGGGCAAGTCGCTCGGCTACCTGGCCCCGGTCCTCAGCGACCTGCTGGACGGCACCGAGGCCCGCAACGGCCGCGGCGCCACCGCGCTCTACCTCGCCCCGACCAAGGCGCTCGCCGCCGACCAGCGCCGACGGGCCGCCGAGCTCGCCCCGCCCCGGGTCCGGCCCGCCCTCTACGACGGCGACACCCCGCCCGAGGAACGCGAGTGGGTCCGCCAGTACGCCTCGTACGTGCTCACCAACCCGGACATGCTGCACCGCGGCATCCTGCCCGCCCACGCCCGCTGGGCCTCCTTCCTCAAGGTGCTGCGCTACGTCGTCGTCGACGAGTGCCACAGCTACCGGGGCGTGTTCGGCTCGCACGTCGCCCAGGTGCTCCGGCGGCTGCGCCGCGTCTGCGCCCGATACGGTTCGTCACCCACCTTCCTGCTCGCCTCCGCCACCACCGCCGACCCGGCCGCCACCGCCGAGCGCCTGACCGGTCTGCCCGCCCGGGCGGTCACCGAGGACGCCTCGCCGCGCGGACCGATGGTCTTCGGCCTCTGGGAGCCGCCGCTGACCGAGAACGTCGGCGAACACGGCGCGCCCGTCCGCCGCACTGCCACCGCCGAGGCCGCGCACCTGCTGACCGACCTGGTCGAACGCCAGACCCGCACCGTCGTCTTCGTCCGCTCCCGCCGGGCCGCCGAACTCGTCGCCCTCCAGACCCAGGACCAGCTGGGCCGACCGCTCGCCGACCGGGTGGCCGCCTACCGCGGCGGCTACCTCGCCGACGAACGCCGGGCCCTGGAACGCGCGCTGCACACCGGCCGACTGCTCGGACTCGCCTCCACCTCCGCCCTCGAACTCGGCGTCGACGTCTCCGGCCTCGACGCCGTCCTGATGGCCGGCTACCCCGGCACCCGGGCCTCGCTCTGGCAGCAGGCCGGGCGGGCGGGCCGCGAGGCCCAGGGCGCGCTGGCCGTCCTGATCGCCCGGGACGACCCGCTGGACACCTACCTGGTGCACCACCCCGAGGCGTTGTTCGCGGCGCCCGTCGAAGCCACCGTGCTCGACCCGGACAACCCCCACGTGCTCGCACCGCACCTGTGCGCGGCAGCCGCCGAACTCCCGCTCACCGACGCCGACCTGGAGCTGTTCGGCCCCTCCACCGCACCACTGCTGCCCGTCCTGGAACGACGCGGCCTGCTGCGCCGGCGCAGCGACGGCTCCTGGTACTGGACCCGCCGCGAACGCGCGGCCGACGCCGTCGACCTGCGCGGCAGCGGCGGCAGCCCGGTCCAGATCGTCGAGGCCGACACCGGCCGCCTGCTCGGCACGGTGGACGCCGCGGCCGCCCACACCACCGTCCACACCGGGGCCGTCCACCTGCACCAGGGCCGCACCTTCCTGGTCCGGGAACTCGACCTGGAGAACTCGGTCGCCCTGGTCGATCCGGCCGACCCGCCGTACACCACGGCCGCCCGCGACATCACCTCCATCTCCGTGCTCGACACCGACACCACCGTCGCCTGGGGCGAGGGCCGGCTCAGCTTCGGTTCGGTGGAGGTGGTCAACCAGGTGGTCGGCTACCTCCGGAAGCGGATCTCCACCGGGGAGATCATGGGCGAGAGCAAGCTCGACCTGCCGCCCCGCACGCTGCGCACCCGCGCGGTCTGGTGGTCCGTCACCGAGGACCAGTTGCTGGACGCGGACCTTCCGCTCGACCAGTTGCCCGGCGCCGCCCACGCCGCCGAACACGCCTCGATCGGCCTGCTGCCGCTGTTCGCCACCTGCGACCGCTGGGACATCGGCGGGGTCTCCGTCCCGCTGCACCCCGACACCGAACTGCCCACCGTGTTCGTCTACGACGGCCACCCGGGCGGGGCCGGCTTCGCCGAACGCGGCTTCCAGCGAGCCGTCGAGTGGCTGACGGCCACGCGCGAGGCGATCGCCTCCTGCGAGTGCGAGCACGGCTGCCCGTCCTGCGTCCAGTCGCCCAAGTGCGGCAACGGGAACGAACCGCTGGACAAGGCCGCCGCCGTCCAACTGCTGGACGTCCTGCTGGCCGGCGCCCCCCGGACGGCGGGCTCCGGGGCAGCAGGCTCCGGGGCGGCAAGCCCCTCAGCAGGCCCCTCAGTGGACTCCTCAGCGAGCTCCGAAGCGGACCACGGGACGAACTCCGGGGCGAAGCCCGAGCCGGGCGCGGACGGTGGGCCGCCGACCGGCTCATGAGCCCGCCGCCGACCCGCCGGTCGGCCCGCCGGGGCCGTCCTCGGCGGCGGTGACCGCAGCCCGCACCGGCCCCGCCCGCGCCCTCGCCCGCGCCGGGCCGAGCGGCAGACGCGCCGGCAGCCCACCGACCGCCACCTCGGCCACCACCTCGACGGCGTCCCCCGTCCGGTCCACCGTGCAGGACACCAGGCCGGCGCCCTGCGCGACGGCGATCCCCTCGGCCCGCCCGCACCCGCCGTCCGGGTCCAGCAGCAGCCGATCCGCGGCCGCGAGCGCCGCCAGGTCGGCGGCCGACTCGGCCCGGTGCCGCGCGGCGACCACCGCTCCGACCGCGATCGTCCCGGCGAAGACCGCCGTACCGAGCATCGCCAGGGCGAGCAGCCAGACCGTCGCCGAACCGGCGTCCGGCCCGCGCCCGCCGACGGCGGCCGCCCGGGCGGTACGTGCCCTCGCCCACCGCCGCACCCCCGACCGCACCCCGGTCAAGCCGGCCATGAACCACCACCTCCCGCGGTTCCCGCACCTCCCGTGACCCCCACGAGGGTGTCCTCCCGCGCCGCCACCGCGGTCGCGCCCAGCCGCACCGCGAGCAACCCGCCGAGCCGGCCCGGCGCCCCGCACGACGCGTCCACCTCCACCCGCACCACCTCCGCCGCCATCGCCACCCGCACCTGAGCCCCCGGCGGCGCGGCCGCGCGGGCGAGTTCGGCGGCGTCCGCCTCCCCGCGTGCGGCCGCCCTGGCCCCGACCCGGGCCGCGTCCACACAGCGGATCTGCGCGGCCGCCGCCAGCACGCCCCAGATCAACATCGCCGCGAGCAGGACGAGCGCCGGCAGGGCCACCGCGGTCTCCGCCGTGACGAAGCCCGCATCGCCGCGCCTGCCCGGCCGCAGCGACCAAGCCCGCCCGCCACCGCGTGCCGTCGCCGAGCGGGGGCGGTGCGCGGCGGCGCCGAGGTGCGCGCACCGAATAGCGGCGGAGGGGCAGGACGCGGTGGGGGCCGCCGGGCGGCCCCCGGCAACGCGACGAGACGCGCTCCCCAAAGCCGCCGCACAGGCGGGAGTTCGCGGACGGTCGCTAGGTCGCATGAAGCGCCCGTTCCAGTGAATCGGTCAGCGCCCCCATGATGGTCGCGCTGGTCACCACCTTGTACAGCCCGGCCGCGAGGGCACACGCGGCCAAGGTCCCGACGGCGTATTCCGCCGTGGTCATCCCGGCGTCCGACCGGCCCCGGTTCCGGGCCATCCCGCGCATCCGGCGGGCCACCCAGCGGCTCCTGCGCCGCCACACCCCAGGCGCTTGCCGGGGCGCGAGCCCGCTACCGGGCCTCGTTGCGATCACTGCGGTCATGAACCTCTCCTGTCTCCGAGATACGAAATACCGATGCCGCCGCCGCCGCTGCCCACGGCTCCGCCGTCGATCCGCTTGGCACGGCCCCTCGTTCACCCGCCCTGGGCGAAGCGGCTGGTGAGGCCGATGACGACCGGCACCACGCCGATCAGGACGAAGGCCGGGAGGAAGCAGAGCCCGAGCGGAGCGGTGGCGAGCACCCCCGCCCGGCGGACCCGGACGTGGGCCGCCCGGGCTGCCGCCGTCCGCCGCCCCTGCGCGAGCCCGATCAAGGGCCCGGCCGCCGGAGCCCCGCCGAGGCTCGTCCGGACCAGGCAGCGCGCCAGCGGGGCCAGCGACGGGTGCTGCTCGCCCAGACGGCTCCAGCACAGTTCCGGCGGTGCGCCCAGGGCCAGTTCGGCGCCGATGGCGACCAGCCGGGGCCCCATCGGTGCCCCCACACTCCGGCCGACCGCCGACACCGCTGCCGAGGGTGAGGCCGCCGAACCGAGGCAGGCCGCCAACAGCTCGGCACTCAGCGGGAGTTGACTGGTCAGCAGCTCCTCCTCCAGGGCCGCCCGCCGCTCCGTCGGGGACCGCACCCGGGCCGACCACCGGTGCACACCCGCCGCCAGCAACGCCCCGACGACCACCCCGACGGCACCGCCGAGCAGCACCGCCGCGCCGGCCCCGGCGCCCACCGCCAGGGCCACGGGCCGCCATCGCCCGCCGACACCACCGCCACCACCACCGCCACCAGAAGCCGACGCCTCTGCCCCCACCCCCGCCCCCGGCGACACCCGCGCCAACATCCGGCCGAACGCCCGCCGTTGTCGCACCCACCCGCGCACCAGCACCGCACCGGCCACCACCACCGGCCCCCCGACGATCACCCACCCGACTCCCCGGATCACCCCGACACCACCTCCGTCCGCATCCGCACCCGCGCCCGTACCCGCGAGAGCCCGCAGCTCCCGCCGCCGTCAGTGCCCCGCACCCCGCCAGCCCGCCGGGGCGTCTCCAAGGCACCCTGAGCGCCCTGAGCCGCCGCCCGGACGATGCGCGCCGTCCAGAGCACGCCCAGACCCTCCAGTGCCGCCCCCGCAGCGAGGCACCCCAGCCCGGCGGGCGTGTGCAGCAGGACGCCCACCGGCCGGGCCCCGAGCGCCGCCCCCAGCAGCAGCCCGGCGGCCGGCAGGGCGGCCAGGACGGCGATCGTGGTCCGCGGCCCCGCCAGTTCCCCGGCGATCTCCTCCGCCAGCGCCCGCTCGCCGCGCAGCGCCTCCGCCACCCGGTCCAGCGCGACGGCCAGCCCCGACCCGCCGTCGGACGCGACCTGCCAGCAGGCCGCGATCGCCGAAGCCCCGCTCCCGCCGGGCAGTTCGGCGAGCAGGTGCAGCGCGGCGGGCACGTCCCCGCCGTACCGGCCCGCCGCGAGCCGCGCCACCGGCTCCTCGCCGAGCCTGCGCAGCCCGTCCGGGTCGGCCGCGAGGCGGGCCGTGACCAGGTGCAACGCCTGCTCCGGCGTCGCCCCGCTGCGCAACTCCCCTGCCAGCCCTGCGCAGAGTTCCACCATGGCGGCCGCCCGCCGCCCGGTCTCCACCGCCGCGCGCCGCCGCAGCCGCCACCGCCGCAGCGGCAGTGCGGCCAGCCCGGCGGCGAGCACCGGCAGCGGCGAGGACGTCGCCTGCGCGGCGGCCAACCCCACGGGCAGGAGCAGCAGTTCGGGCACCCGCCAGTCGGACGGTCGCAGCCGAGCACGTCCCGCGGTCGCCGTCGGCGGGCCCGGCACCGGAACAGGCGGGGGCCCGCTGCCGGCCAGCACCAGCCTGTACCGCCGCCCGCCCGGCAGCTGCTCCTGCACCGCACGCCACGCGGCGACGGCCAGCAGGCACAGCACCAATGCCCAACAGAACGAACTCTGATCATCCATCATGTCAGGACCCTCCCGGTCGCCGGTCTTTCCTGCTCCACACCCCGAGCAGCGTCAGGGCGCCCGCCGCACACCCGCCCAGCAGCAGGACGAACGCGAGTTCCACCGCCCATGCACCCGCACCCGCCAACCCGGCCGCTCCCACCAACCCGGCCACCGCCGCCGTCACGTCGGCCCCGCCACGAGCGACACCCCGCGCACCGCCAGCAGCCCGACCAGTCGCTCCCAGCCCGCCCCGGGGACCAGACCGCCCGCCACCGGGAACTCCACCGCCGGGGTGGTGACGGCCAGCCCGTCAGGGCCGGCGGCCAGCGTGTGGATCTCCGCCACCCGGCGGCGCCCCGAGCCCGGCTCCCTCACCAGGTGCACCACCAGGTCGAGCGCAGCCCGGAGTTGACTGTGCAGCGCGGGCCGGTCGAGCCCGGCGAGCGAGCCCAGCGCCTCCAGCCGGACCGGCACGTCCGCCGCCGTGTTGGCGTGCACCGTGCCGCAACCGCCTTCGTGCCCGGTGTTCAGCGCGGCCAGCAGGTCCGACACCTCGGCCCCGCGGACCTCTCCGATCACCAGCCGGTCCGGGCGCATCCGCAGCGCCTGCCGGACGAGGTCCCGCAGCGTGAGCTCACCCAGCCCCTCCTGGTTGGGCGGTCTGCTCTGCAACCGGACCACGTGCGGATGGGCCGGCCGCAGTTCGGCGGAGTCCTCCGCGATGACGATCCGCTCCTCCGGCCCGACCAGGCCGAGCAGGGCCGCGAGCAGCGTGGTCTTGCCCGTGCCCGTCCCGCCGGACACCAGCAGCGACAGCCTGGCCCGCAGGATGCCGGCCAGCAGGCCGGCGCCCTCCGGCGGCAGCGCCCCGCCCGCCACCAGTTCGTCGAGCGTGAACGGCTGGGGCCGGCAGACCCGCAGCGAGATGTGCGTGCAGCCGGCCGCGATCGGCGGCAGCACGGCGTGCAGGCGGGTGCCGTCCGGCAGCCGGGCGTCCACCCAGGGCCGCGCGTCGTCCAGCCGCCGCCCGGCCGCGGTGGCCAGCCGGTGGGCCAGCCGCCGTACCGCCTCGGCGTCGGCGAACCGGATTCCGGTGGCCCGGTGCAGACCGCCGCCACGGTCGACCCACACCTCGTCCGGACCGTTCACCAGGACGTCCGTGACATCGGGCGCCGCCAACAGCCGCTCCAGCGGGCCCGCACCCACCAGTTCGGCGCGCAACGAGCGCACGGTGTCCAGGACTTCGTCCCCGCCGAGCGGCGGCCGGGTGGCCCGCAGCACCGCCGCGACCGACCCCGCCGTCGGGGCGGCACCCGACTCCGCCAGCCGCAGCCGGACCGCGTCCACCAGCTCCGCCGTCCGCTCCTCCCTGGCGGTGCGCCCGTACGGGCAGGGGTGGCGCGGCACTTCGGGCGGGCCGCCGGGCGGCGGCACGCTCCTGAGCGGCCGGTGCTCCCCCGCACTCTCGCCCCGGCTCTTCGGACCGCCCCCCGCCCGCACGGTGGGGCCTGTTCTGCGCAGACGGACCATCAGTACACACCTCCTCCGACCGCCGGCACCGGCGGCAGTACCTCGTCCAGGAAGGTCTCGCAGAAGCGCGCGAGCGGGCCGCCGTCCCGGATTCCGGGCGGGACGCCCTTCTCGACGTCCTCCGCCAGGCCGGGTTCCGGCTCCAACTCCCCCGCGAGCTCCAGCCGCAGTCCGCGGGCGATCCGGTGGGCCGGGAGTCCGGAGGTGCGCGGCGACCGCACCACCGCCCGGACGTCCCCGAGCCGCATCCGGGCGGCCGCCGAGACCCGGTCGGCGGCGGCCACCGCGCGCAGTTCGGCCGGCACCACCAGCAGCGCCAGGTCGGACTGCTCCAGCGCCTGCCCGGCGGCCGCGTCGAGATGGCGCGGCACGTCGACGACGACCAGCCCGCCGCGCCGCCGCGAGGCGGCCAGCACGCTGCGCATGGCCTCCGGCGGCACGGTCAGGGTGTCGCCGCGGTCCCAGGACAGGCAGGAGAGCGCGGAGAGCCGTTTGAGCACCGGTAGCGCCCTGGCCAGTTCGGCCCCGCTGACCCGCCCGCGCGAGCCGGCCAGATCGGGCCAGCGCAGCCCGCGGGCCGCCTCGCCGCCGAGCAGGATGTCGAGGCCGCCGCCCAGCGGATCTCCGTCGATGAGCATCGTCCGCCGCCCCGCTCGCGCGGCCGTGACCGCGAGGGCGCAGGCCAGGGTCGAGGCCCCGGCCCCGCCCCGGCCGCCGAGCACGGCGACGGTGAGCGCCGGGGAGCCGGCGCCCTCGGCCGCGTCGGCGATCCGGTCGAGCAGCCAGGCCTCGGCGTCGGGGAGGAACAGCACGTGCTCGGCGCCGAGTTGGACGGCTCTGACCCACACCCCGGCGTCGTCGAGGTCCAGCCCGAGCAGCAGCACCCCGCCGCGCCGGCCGAGCCCGGCGCACCGAGCGGCCTGGTCGTCCCCGATGAGCACCAGTGAGGCGCCCTCCCAGAGCTCGCGCGGCGGTGGTGCGCCCCGGATCAGCCTCGGTTCGGTGCCGGCGGCCGCGCAGAGCCGCAGCAGGTGCTCGGCCAGGCCCTCGTCCTCGGTGACGACGAGCGGGCCGCTGGCCCCGGGCCCTTCGGTGGTGGCGTGGTCGGCGATAGGCGTCGACATGGCGGGCTCCCCTCTGCGCCGACGGCCGCCAGGGGCGGTCCGGGGCGCACGTCGGACGGTTCCGGCGAACGGCCGCCCGGCAGACCTCGTGGGAGAGAGGGAGGTGAGATCCGCCCGGCGACCGCCGCCGACCATCACGGTGGGGGGAGATCGGGATTCCGTCATCCACGATGCGAATACCTGTGGATAACTCGTGGGCTGTGGAGGAAAACGTTCACCCGGGCGAGGGATTAATCGTCAAAGAATTGACGATCGGGGATCACGGAGGTGAACCGGAAGCCCCTCGCACCCTCGTCGGCCACCCGACGGACCCTCCCGGCCGCCCCCTCGGGCACCCCGCCGCGGCAGCCCTGCCCACCGATCGGAACCAGCCGAGGGGCCACGGGCAGCCATGAGCAAACAGCGACACAGAGTGACGAAAGGTGGTCAGTGGACCAGGGGGTCGACACCCCCCGTACACCGTCGGCGGGGCGGTCGCGGCGCTCTCCGCGAGGGGCCTTCAGGGCCTAAAAATGGCCCCGGACGTGCGACGACCCCCGCCGGGGGGGAGAGCGGGGGTCGTCTATCCACAGCCCGACTCGGGGGGGAGGAGCCGGACCGGGTTAGCACGGTCGCGAACGATCCGTGACTTCCATGGTGTACCCGAGCGGCCAGAAACACAAACCCGCACGCCCACGGGTACACCGAATGGCGGCCTGTTTTGCGGCTCCCTCTATCCTCGGTTCCCGTGGACACCACCGAGAACGCCGACGACCACGCCGACGAGTCCCCGGGCGAGGCCACCGGGCCCGCGCAGACCCGCTCACCCGTTCGCCCCGGGCCGGGCGGGCCGCGCACGGCGGCCTTCTTCGACCTGGACAAGACCATCATCGCCAAGTCGAGCGCGCTGGCCTTCAGCCGCCCGTTCTACCAGGGCGGTCTGATCAACCGTCGGGCCGTACTGCGCAGCGCGTACGCCCAGTTCGTCTTCCTGGTCGGCGGCGCGGACCACGACCAGATGGAGAAGATGCGCGAGTACCTCTCCTCGCTCACCCGGGGCTGGAACGTCCAGCAGGTCCGCGAGATCGTCGCGGAGACGCTGCACAACCTGATCGACCCGATCATCTACGACGAGGCCGCCTCACTGATCGAGCAGCACCACGCGGCCGGTCGGGACGTGGTGATCGTCAGCAGTTCGGGCTCCGAGGTGGTCGAGCCGATCGGCGCGCTGCTCGGCGCGGACCACGTGATCGCCACCCGGCTCAAGGTCGAGGACGGCTGCTACACCGGCGAGATCGAGTACTACGCCTACGCCGAGAACAAGGCCGCCGCCATCCGGGAGTTGGCCGAGTCCGAGGGCTACGACCTGGCCGCGTCCTACGCCTACAGCGACTCCTCCACCGACCTTCCGCTGCTGGAGGCCGTCGGCCACCCGTCGGCGGTCAACCCCGACCGCGCGCTGCGGAAGGAGGCACAGGCCCGGGAGTGGCCGGTGCTGGTCTTCGACCGGCCGGTGGAACTGCGGCGGCGGCTCCCGGAGTTCTCCGCGCCGAGCGGCTCGGTGCTGACGGCCGTGGCGATCGGGACGGCGGCCGTGACCGCCGGGGTCATCTGGTACCTGGCCCACCGGCGCCGCCCGAAGGCCTGAACCGCCCGCCGCAGGCCCCGCAACGCGGGCGACCACGGGCCACCCGCCACAGGACCCGCAACGCAGGCAAATCAGACAATCAGCACAGAGTTCACTTTTCGGGTTCCCCTTTCGCCCGAAACGCGATACAAATGAAGCACGGCCCGCGAGACCCGGTCAGGACCCGAAGAGGTCAAACCGACAACGCAGTTAAGGCCCCACGGACCGCGTGTACAGGTAACCGAGCACCCACATGCAGCCGACCCGCTGTCGGGCCGCTGGACCAGACGAACGGGCAGGATCCCCGTCTGATCAGCACTTCCGGTGCATGCATGGTCACCCGGTATCTGCACCAGCGGCGGCACCAGGCAGGATCAGGTGCCGCCGCATCTTCGTGTCGGAAGCGCCGGAAGTGCCCGCGCCCCCGCCGCGCCCGCGGCCACCGCCCGCTCAGACCATCCCGCGCTGCATCGCCTCGCAGACCGCCGTGCTCTCCCGCACCCCGAGCCGCAGCGCCCGCCCGCAGTGCGCGATCCAGGCCGCCATCCCCTCGGACGTGCCCGCCAGGTAGCCGGCCAGGGCCCGCCGGTAGGCGTCGGTGCCGAGTTCCGCCAGCCCGACCTCGGCCGGGCAGATCGACTTCGGGTCGAGCCCCTCGGCGAGCAGCACGATCCGCTGGGCGGCCCGCGCGATCACGCCGTTGTGCGCACCGAACGGCCGCAGCGCGAGCAGTTCGCCGTGCACCACGGAGGCGACCACCAGGGCCGGCGTCCCCACGCCCTGGCCCTCGGCGCGCGCCACCAGCAGCCGGGAGAGCTGGTCGAGCCGGGCCGCGACCTCCTCGACCCCCGGGGCGGGCGGCAGCACGGGCAGCGGCTCGTCCACCTGGACGACCTCGACGCTCTCCACCGGCTCGAGCCGCAGCGGGAACAGCTCCTCGGCGCCTTCGCCCGCGCGGCGGGGCCGCCCGGCGGACGGCTCGCCGTCGCCGACGGCGAGCAGGTGCAGCCGGGCCAGCACCTGGAGCGGCGAGTGCCGCCAGATGCTGAGCAGCTGGCCGGCCTCGGCGGCGATCCGCAGGGCCGCGCCGACCGTCCGGGCCTCGGGGTCGGCGCTGAAGTCGCTGCGGCGCCGGACCTCCTCCAGCGGCCAGTCGGCCCCGGCCAGCGCCGCCGACGCGCGGGCTCCGCGCAGCGCGGACTCGGAGGTGACCTCGGCCGCGCGGCGGCGCATCACCCGGTGGCCGTAGAGCCGGTCGACGGCCTTGCGGACCTCGGCCACGGCGTCGGGCACCCCGGGGAGCTGGGCCAGCGGGGCGAGGGGATCTGTTCCAGTGCTCACCTACCCGAGAGTAATGAACAGCCGTCCCCTCCCGGAACAGCAACCCCGGATCACCCGTTAGAGGCAATCCTCACTTCCCTCCGCCGAGGAGGCCCAAACCCCGGCTAGCATGGCCACTATCGGAGACGATAACTATTTCCACTTAGGGCGCCTCGGCATGTGCGGCCCCTGAGCAGGTGGCCCCGAGCGCGGGCCCAGAGCGAGAGCCGGAGTCCCAGATGAAGATCGCCTTCGTCGGCAAGGGCGGCAGCGGGAAGACCACGCTGTCCGCACTGTTCATCCGCCATCTGGCCGCCGCGGGCCGGCCGGTCATCGCCGTCGACGCCGACATCAACCAACACCTGGGCCCGGCACTTGGCCTGACGGATGCCCAGGCCGCGGAGCTGCCCTCGCTCGGCGCGCACCTGCCGGAGATCAAGGAGTACCTGCGCGGCAGCAACCCGCTGATCCGCTCGGCCGACGAGATGATCAAGACCACGCCGCCCGGCCGGGGTTCGCGCCTGCTGCGGATCGTCGAGGAGAACCCGGTCTACGCCGCCTGCGCCCGCCCGATCGCCCTGGACGAGGGCTCGGTCCGGCTGTTGGCGACCGGCGCCTTCACCGAGGAGGACCTCGGGGTGGCCTGCTACCACTCCAAGGTCGGCGCGGTGGAACTGCTGCTCAACCACCTGCTGGACGGCCCCGACGAGTACCTGGTCACCGACATGACGGCGGGCTCGGACTCCTTCGCCTCCGGCCTGTTCACCCGCTTCGACCTGACCTTCCTGGTGGCCGAGCCGACCCGCAAGGGCGTCTCCGTCTACCGCCAGTACAAGGACTACGCCCGCGACTTCGGCGTCCGGCTGCGGGTGATCGGCAACAAGGTGCAGGGCCCGGACGACCTGGCGTTCCTGCGCCGGGAGGTCGGCGACGACCTGCTCACCACCTTCGGGCACTCGGACTGGGTGCGCCGTCTGGAGCAGGGCGCCGAGCCTCCGCTGAAGTCGCTGGAGCCGGCCAACCGGGCCGTCCTGGAGGAGCTGCGGGCCGAGGCCGAGGCCGCGTACGGGCAGCGGGACGTGCGCCGCTACACCGAGCAGGCCGTGCTCTTCCACGTGCGCAACGCGGAGAGTTGGGCCAACGCCAAGGTCGGCGTCGACCTCGCGACCCAGGTGGACGAGGCCTTCGTACTGGGCGGGGTCGGCGGCGAGCGGCCCGCCCCGGCGGGTGCGCGCGCCTGACGCCGCCCCGCCCGAACGGGCCGTGGCCCTCCCCCCTTCCCCGGGGAGGGCCACGGCCCGTTCCGCACGTCCGGACCACCCGGCGCCACCGAACGCCCAGCCGCCCCCGGCTCCGTCCCCGTCCCCGTCCCCGGCAGCAGATTCCCAGCGGTTCGAACACCACCCAATGGGGTGAATCGGGGGGGTTTCCCCTTCCCTCCCGGAATGACGCTGTGCAAAGCTTTCATTACCCTCGGTTTACCGAGTCTTGATGGTCCGTCCCGACGGCCCTCGGCGAGACGTCCCGCACCTCGCCCAGGTCCCTGGCGGGCCCTGATGGTCGAGGTCCGGCCGGTGACACCCGCACTCCCCGCCGCGCCCACGCCATCCCGCCACACCGTCGCGACCCACGACAGCCGATCCGCCCCGGAGCCCCACCCCGGACTCACCGCCGGACCTGACTGCGTTCGTTCCCCCGGACAGACGGGAAGACAATGACCCTCGACATCTCCAGCGCCCCCATCGCCTCCGACACCACCGACCACGCGCCACCGGGCCCCGGCACCAAGGCCCGCTGGGCCCAGGACCTCTCGGCCTCCCTGGTGGTCTTCCTGATCGCCGTGCCGTTCTCCCTCGGCATCGCGCTCGCCACCGGCGCCCCGCTCACCGCCGGCCTCGCCGCCGCGGCCGTCGGGGGCATCGTCGTCGGACTGTTCGGCGGCACCCCGCTCCAGGTCAGCGGCCCCTCCGCCGCGCTGACCGTGATCACCGCCGGACTGATCGTCCAGTACGGGTGGCGGGCCACCTGCGCCATCACCCTGGCCGCCGGGCTGCTCCAACTCCTGCTCGGCGTGCGCCGGGTGGCCCGGACCGCGCTCGCCGTCTCGCCCGCCATCGTGCACGGCATGCTGGCCGGCGTCGGGCTCACCATCGCCATCGCGCAGCTGCACGTCGTCCTCGGCGGCTCCCCGCAGAGCTCCGCGATCGCCAACCTCCTCGCGCTGCCGGGCCAGTTGGCCGGGCCGCACCCGCCCGCGCTGCTGGCCGGATCGGTGACCATCGCCGTCCTGCTGGGCTGGCCCCGACTCGGCCGACTCCCCGGCCGCGCGGGCGAGTTCGGCGCCAGGCTGGCCAAGGTGCCGGGCCCGCTGGCCGCCGTCGCCACCGCGACCGCGCTCGCCCTGGCCCTGGACCTGCGGCTCGCCCACATCGGGCTGCCCGCCTGGCAACCGCACTCCCTCGTGCCCGCGCTGCCGCACGGCCCGCCGGCCGGAGTGCTGGCCGCCGTCCTGACCGTCACCGCCGTCGCCAGCGTGGAGTCGCTGCTGTCCGCCGTCGCGATCGACCGGATGTCCCGCCGCACCGGCGACCTCGACCGCGAACTGCGCGGCCAGGGCCTGGCCAACATCGTCAGCGGGCTGGTCGGCGGGCTGCCCGTCGCCGGCGGCGCCGTCCGCAGCACCGCCAACGTGCGGGCCGGCGGCCAGACCAGGTGGTCCTCGGTGCTGCACGGCGTCTGGGTGCTCGCCGCCGCACTGGCGCTGACCGGCGGGCTGCGCCGGATCCCGCTGGCCGCGCTGGCCGCGCTGGTGCTGGTGGTCGGGCTGCAGATGGTGAGCTTCGCGCACATCCGCAACGTGCACCGGCACCGCGAGTTCCCGGTCTACCTGACCACCGTGCTCGCCGTGGTGGCGCTCGGCGTGCTGTGGGGCGTCGCGCTGGGCGCCGGCACCGCCGTGCTGCTCGCGCTCTACCGACTGACCCGCGCCCACGTGGACGTGCTGGCCGGCCCGGCCGGCGCGGTCACCGTCCAGACGCACGGGCCGCTCACCTTCACCGCCGTGCCCCGGCTGAGCCGGGCGCTGGCCGGGATCCCCTCCGGCGCCGAGGTCACCGTGGTCCACGACGGCTCCTTCCTGGACCACGCCGCGTACGAGACGCTGCACAGTTGGCGGACGGGCCACCAGGCCGCGGGCGGCCGGGTCTCGATGGTGACGCGCCGCAGGGACGACGAGGTGCTCGACCCCGACGGCACCGTCCGGGCGGGCAGTTCACCCGGTCCGCACCGCTGCCGGGCCTGGACGCCCTGGGTCGGCCACCACTGCATCGAGCAGCAGGAGGACCCGCACGGCCGACTGCTGGACGGCGTCCGGGTGTTCCAGCAGCACACCGCCCCGCTGATCCGGCCCGAACTCGCCCGGCTGGCCCGGGAGGGGCAGACGCCCTCCCAGCTCTTCCTGACCTGCGCGGACTCCCGGATGGTCACCAGCATGATCACCAACAGCGGCCCGGGGGACCTGTTCACCGTCCGCAACGTCGGCAATCTGGTGCCGGCCCCGTACGAGCCCGGCGCGGCCGACGACTCGGTGGCGGCCGCGGTGCAGTACGCGGTCGAGGTGCTGGAGGTCGGCTCGATCACGGTCTGCGGCCACTCCGGCTGCGGCGCGATGAAGGCCCTGCTGGACGGCGTGCACGAGCGCCCCGGGCCGCCCACCCCGCTGGCCCGCTGGCTGCGCAACGGCCGCGGCTCGCTGGACCGGCTCCGCCGGGTCCCCGCAGGGTTCGACGCGCGGCCGGTGGTGGACCTGGTGGAGCAGCTCTGCATCACCAACGTGGTCCAGCAGTTGGACCAGCTGCTGGCCAACCCGGCCGTGGAGCGCCGGGTGGAGGCGGGCACCCTGCGACTGGTCGGGATGTACTTCGACTTCGCGACCGCCCAGGCCTACGTGCTCGACCGGGCCGCGGGGACGTTCAGTCCGATCGAGGCGCACACCGAGGCGCACACCGAGGCGCGCAGCGGGACGGCAGCGGCCGGAACCACGCCCGGCCGGGCCGCGCCGGAGGCGCCGCCGACCGGGCCTCCGGCGGGCGACACGCCCGAACGGGTGAATGAGGATGGCCGGGTTCCCGCCAACGGCACCGAGGACGGCCCCTGGCTGGCCGCCTGAGAGCCGGGCCCGTGTCCCCGCCGGGCGGGCCGGGGCGCGGGCCCTCCGGCCGTCGTACGGCACACCGCCCAGAAGCGGTGCGCCGTACGATGGTCCGTTCGACTGCCGGTCAAAGGTCTACACCAATTACCCGGAGGCTCTTGTCAAGTGCCCCATTCGCCTGGTGAGCTGTGCGCTGGGACACACGGGACAATCCCCACGCACGGGATCGTCTCCGATCATGACTCGATGAGGAGTGCGCGTTGAGCAACGAGAGCCTGGCCAACCTGCTCAAGGAGGAGCGTCGATTCGCCCCGCCGGCAGAGCTCGCCGCCGCCGCCAACGTCACCGCGGCCGCGTACGCGCAGGCCTCCGAGGACCGCCTGGGCTTCTGGGCCGAGCAGGCCCGCCGCCTCAGCTGGGCCGTCGAGCCGACCGAGACCCTGGACTGGTCCAACCCGCCCTTCGCCAAGTGGTTCGCCGACGGCAAGCTCAACGTGGCCTACAACTGCGTCGACCGCCACGTCGAGGCCGGCCTCGGCGACCGGGTCGCGATCCACTTCGAGGGCGAGCCCGGCGACAGCCGCTCGATCACCTACGCCCAGCTCAAGGACGAGGTCTCGCAGGCCGCCAACGCGCTGCTGGAGCTCGGAGTCCGCAAGGGCGACCGGGTCGCGGTCTACCTGCCGATGATCGCCGAGGCGGTCGTCGCGATGCTCGCCTGTGCCCGGATCGGCGCCACCCACTCGGTGGTCTTCGGCGGCTTCTCCGCCGACGCCGTCGCCTCCCGCATCGAGGACGCCCAGGCCAAGCTCGTCATCACCGCCGACGGCGGCTACCGCCGCGGCAAGCCGTCCGCGCTCAAGCCGGCCATCGACGAGGCGCTCACCAAGGTCGACGGCGTCGAGCACGTCCTGGTGATCCGCCGCACCGGGCAGGACATCTCCTGGACCGAGGGCCGTGACGTCTGGTGGCACGAGATCACCGCGCGCCAGTCCACCGAGCACGCCCCCGAGGCGCACGACGCCGAGCACCCGCTGTTCATCCTCTACACCTCGGGCACCACCGGTAAGCCCAAGGGCATCCTGCACACCTCGGGCGGCTACCTCACCCAGGCCAGCTACACCCACCACGCGGTCTTCGACCTCAAGCCGGAGACCGACGTCTACTGGTGCACCGCCGACATCGGCTGGGTCACCGGACACTCGTACATCGTCTACGGCCCGCTCTCCAACGGCGCCACCCAGGTCATCTACGAGGGCACCCCGGACACCCCGCACCAGGGCCGGTTCTGGGAGATCGTCCAGAAGTACGGCGTGACGATCCTCTACACCGCGCCGACCGCGATCCGCACCTTCATGAAGTGGGGCGACGACATCCCCGCGAAGTTCGACCTGTCCTCGCTGCGGGTGCTGGGCAGCGTCGGCGAGCCGATCAACCCCGAGGCCTGGATCTGGTACCGCGAGCACATCGGCGCCGGCAAGACCCCGATCGTGGACACCTGGTGGCAGACCGAGACCGGCGCCATGATGATCAGCCCGCTGCCGGGCGTCACCGAGACCAAGCCGGGTTCGGCCCAGCGCGCCCTGCCGGGCATCGCGGCCACCGTGGTCGACGACGAGGCCAACGAGGTCCCGAACGGCTCCGGCGGCTACCTGGTGCTCACCGAGCCGTGGCCGTCCATGCTGCGCACCATCTGGGGCGACGACCAGCGCTACATCGACACCTACTGGTCGCGCTTCGCGGGCCGCTACTTCGCCGGTGACGGCGCCAAGAAGGACGAGGACGGCGACATCTGGCTGCTCGGCCGGGTCGACGACGTCATGCTCGTCTCGGGCCACAACATCTCCACCACCGAGGTCGAGTCGGCCCTGGTCGGCCACCCGTCGGTGGCCGAGTCCGCCGTGGTCGGCGCCGCGGACGCCACCACCGGCCAGGCCATCGTCGCCTTCGTGATCCTGCGCGGCGGCGCCACCGAGAGCCCGGAGCTGGTCGAGGAGCTGCGCGCGCACGTCGGCCGCACGCTCGGCCCGATCGCCAAGCCGAAGCAGGTCAAGGTGGTCGGCGAGCTGCCGAAGACCCGCTCCGGCAAGATCATGCGCCGTCTGCTGCGCGACATCGCCGAGGGCCGCGAGGTCGGTGACACCACCACCCTCGCCGACAGCACGGTGATGAGCCAGATCCAGGCCCAGCTGCCGCCGGCCGGTGGCAACGGCTGAGCCGACCGACACGGTGAAACGTGCCCCGGGCGGTGGTCACCGCCCGGGGCACAGCCATGCCGCGAGTCCGAAGCCCGCTTCCGGTCGGCCGCCGGGGTGTGTCGGCGGGGTGCGCCGCCTGGGTGCGCCGGCGGGGCGGCCGGGGCCGGGCGGCGCCTGCGACCGACGCCAAGGACGACAGGGCCGCGTTCACCCGTCTGCGAGCGGCCTAGGCCATTCGGGTGCCGTGCCACTGCTCCTCCGGAGTGCAGAACCAACCCGCAGGGCTTAAGTCCTTGAATAGGACAATCCGGATGTCACCCGAACGATCCCCTAGACTGTTAACGACGCATCAAGATCCCTGAACGGGAATCCGAGCGTCACAGGGCGCGCCGGGAAGTCTGGTCGGCAACTGCACCACACGTGCATCCGTTGCCGCTCCCAGCCCCTCAGGAGGTCCACGTGACCGACCAGCCGCCCGTCCAAGAGCCGACGACCCGCCGCCGGCAGCTGCTCGGCCGGCTGTCCCTGCCCGAGCGGACGTTCATCACCGACGCCCTGCGCACCGAGACGGTCGGCGGCGTCCTGCTGCTGCTCGCCGCCGTGGTCGCACTGGTCTGGGCCAACGTCTGGCCGCACGCGTACGAGAGCGTCCTCGACTACACCGTCGGGCCGTCCGCCCCGCTGCACCTCGACCTCACCCTCGGCAACTGGGCCAAGGACGGCCTGCTGACGATCTTCTTCTTCGTGGCCGGGATCGAGCTCAAGCGCGAGTTCGTCGCGGGCGAGCTGCGCACCCCGAGCGCCGCGGTGCTCCCGGTGGTGGCCGCCGTCTGCGGGGTCGCGCTGCCGGCGATCCTGTTCGCCCTCGTCAACTCGGGCAGCGGCGGTCACCCCAGCGGTTGGGCCATCCCGACCGCCACCGACATCGCCTTCGCACTCGGCGTGCTGGCCGTGGTCGGCAGCCACCTGCCGTCCGCCCTGCGCGCCTTCCTGCTCACCCTCGCCGTGGTGGACGACCTGATCGCGATCCTGATCATCGCGGTCTTCTACAGCTCCGGCATCAAGTTCTGGGCGCTCGGCCTGGCCTTCGCCGGCCTGGTGCTGTTCTGGTTCCTGCACCGGCGCGGGGTGCACGGCTGGTACCTGTTCGTGCCGCTGGCCGTCGTGAACTGGGCGCTGATGCACGAGAGCGGCATCCACGCCACGGTCGCGGGCGTCGCGATGGGCCTGATGCTGCGCTGCCACCGGGAGGGCGACGAGCAGCACTCCCCCGGCGAGCACATCGAGCACCTGGTCCGTCCGCTCTCGGCCGGTCTGGCCGTCCCGGTGTTCGCGCTGTTCGCCGCCGGGGTGACGATCTCCGGCCCGACGCTGCGCGAGGTGTTCACCCAGGCCACGCCGCTCGGCATCGTGATCGGCCTGCTGGTCGGCAAGACGGTGGGCATATTCGGCGGCACCTGGCTGGCCGCCCGGTTCACCCGGGCCGAACTGAACCCGAAGCTCAAGTGGGCCGACATGTTCGCGGTCTCGGTGCTCGCGGGCATCGGCTTCACCGTCTCGCTGCTGATCAGCGAACTGGCGTTCCGCGACGACCTGGCCCTCGCCGACCTCTCCAAGACGGCCGTCCTGGTCGGCTCGCTGCTCTGCGCGACGGTGGCCACCGTGCTGCTCAAGCTCCGCAACCGGCACTACCGCGCGCTGTGCGAGGAGGAGGACCGGGACGTGGACGGCGACGGCGTCCCGGACATCTACCAGGAGGACGACCCGGCCTGGCGGGCCCGGGCCGCCGAGCTCGCCCCGCGACCCGACGGCGAGGGGCCTCAGACGCCCCGCTGAGGCCCGCCGGCGGCCCGGCAGCGCCCGGACACGTCCCCCCGGCGGGGCCCCGGAGTGGTGTGCGACTGACCGGTAGGGGCATGATTCTGAGCTGTCGACAGTCCACTGACGCCTCCGGGCCCCTCCGGCCCCCCGAACCGCACCACGCGGCGGCGTCACGCCGCACAGCCGCAGAGGAGAACCGCTGATGCCCGCAGGAGCCGCAGACCCGTCCAGCAACGGCCGGGCGCCCTACGAGGGCGAGCGTTCGGTGGGGCAGCTGTTCGCGGCGGCCACCGCCGACCTGTCCGCACTGGTCCACGACGAGATCGCGCTCGCCAAGGCCGAGATCCGGGCGGACGTCAAGCGCGGCGTCTCCGGGGGCGTCTCGCTGGGCGTCGCCGCCGTGGTGGCGCTGGCCGCCGTCCCGATGCTGAGCGCCGCGGCGGCCTTCGGCATCCACGCGCTGGGCCTGTCGCTCGGCTGGTCGTTCCTCATCGTGGCCGGCGCCTACCTGCTGCTCGCGGTGCTGCTCGGGCTGATGGCCTGGCGCTCGTTCAAGCGGATCGAGAAGCCGCACCGCACCATCGAGGGCGCCCAGAAGACCGCCGACGTGCTGAAGAACGCCCGGCCGCGCCCGGCCACCAAGGAGGAGATCGACCGGGCCCTGGGCCGCATCCCGTAACGGTCCTTCCGGGGGCGGTGCACAGCCGCCCGCCCGGACCCGCCCGGAGCGAGTACCGGGCGCCGTCCGGCGCACGGATGTGACACGCTCTCGGTATGCCGCTTGACCAGAAGCCCGTGCCCGCGCAGCCGTCCGCCGACTCCGGACCCGACCTGGCACCCGGGGGGGAGCCCGCCGAGGAGACCCCCGGCACCGCCCCCGACGGCGGCGCCGAGGCCTGGAGCGTCCGGCAGAGCGGCCCGTGGACGCACCGCGACCTCGCGGCCAACGGCGCCCGGTTCCACATCGCCGAGCTGGGCTCGGGCCCGCTGGTGCTGCTGGTGCACGGCTGGCCCGAGTACTGGTGGGCCTGGCGCCACCAGCTGACCGCGCTCGCCGAGGCCGGCTACCGGGCGGTGGCGCTCGACCTGCGGGGCATCGGCGGCAGCGACCGCACCCCGCGCGGGTACGACCCGGGCAACCTCGCCCTGGACATCACCGGCGTGATCCGCTCGCTTGGCGAACGCCGGGCGCACCTGGTCGGGCACGCCGCCGGCGGCACGCTGGCCTGGGTGGCGGCGGTGATGCGTCCGTCGGTGATCCAGAGCCTCACCGTGGTCTCCGCCGCACACCCCCGGGACCTGCGCCGGGCCCTGCTGACCGACCGCCGCCAGGCGGCCGCCTTCGAGCACGTGCTGGGCTTCCAGCGGCCGTGGATACCGGAACGCCGTCTGGTGGCCGACGACGCCGCGCTGGTCGGCCGCTACCTGGACGCCTGGGCCGGTCCGAACCGGCTGGACGAGGAGGCGGTGCACGCGTACCGGCAGGCCATCCAGATCCCCAGCACGGCGCACTGCTCGATCGAGCCGTACCGCTGGCTGCTGCGCTCGATGGCGCGCCCGGACGGCATCCAGTTCGCCCGGCGGATGAAGAAGCCGATCACGGCGCCGACCCTGCACGTCCAGGGCGCGGCGGACCCGGTGCTGCTGTCGCACACCGCGCTGGGCGGCGGCGAATACGTGGCGGCGCCGTACCGCTGGCGGCTGATGCCGGGGGTCGGGCACTTCCCGCACGAGGAGGCCCCGGAGCAGTTCACCGCGGAGCTGCTGGACTGGGTCGGCCGTCACAAGGAGTGACGGCGCAGGAGCGGCGAAGGGGCCGGGCGGGAAGGGCCCTTGGTCCCAACTCCCTTGATCTGACGCACATATGACAACCGCATAGGCCAATTTCGACGCGTGCCCGGTGGTTACCCCCACCGGCCCAGGGGCATCCATTCCGGTATGACCTGGATGCCCGATCGCGGCGGCGCCCCGCGCGCCCGACGCCACAACAGCTCCCAACGCTCCGCCCACCGCCCCGACTGGGCGGACGACCTCGGCTACGACGGCCCCGACCGCCGTCCACGCCCGGCGCAGCGGCAGCTCGGCATCCCCCGCATCCTCGGCCGGCGCGCCCGCTGGGTCGGCGCACGGCTGCGGCGCGAGACCTGAGGCCTCGCGCCGCGTCATCGGGCCGGTCCGGCGGGCCGGCCCCGGCCGCCGGTTCGGCCGGTCAGTTCACGAGCGCCGGTTCGGCCGGTCAGTTCACGAGTGTCGGCGACACCGCGGTGAACCAGAGCAGGACGAAGGTCGCCACCGACATGATCGGCACCAGCACCTTGGTCTCGACGTTGTTGCCGCTGCGCTTGATCAGCACCACCTCGTAGCGCTCCTTGTGCGGCCAGAGCAGCGGCGCGCCCTTCTTGGTCAGGCAGTCGCCCAGCAGGTGCGCCAGGGTGCCCAGCGCCACCGCGTACGGCAGCCAGCCCGGCGAGTTCGGCATCCAGGTGTTCATCCCGAAGGTGCCGAGCGCGGACAGCCCGATGATGGTGATCCAGCTCTCCGGGCCGTCCCCCGGCGGGCAGAGCCGCAGCGCCCGGATCGCGAGCGCGATCAGGAAGAACGTCAGCACCAGGGTGAAGTTGCGGCCCAGGTAGGTGACGCCCGCCCAGGTGCCGGCGCCCATCAGCGCGACGAACAGCAGCGAGTGGGTGGCGTGCCGGTGCCCGCCGGAGGCCCAGGCCACGAAGCGGCAGAGCGCCTTGGAGATCGGCCCCAGGAAGTTGGCGATCGAGCCGTCGTGGTGGTCGAGGTCCGGCAGCAGGGCCGCCCCCGCGCACAGCACCGTGCCCATCAGTATGTCCGCCGGCTGCAGCGTGGTGTGCAGCAGCAGCGGGGGCAGGAACGGTGCGGAGGCGGCGTACAGCATCGCCCCACTGACCGCGTGCGAGTGACCCATCATCGGACTACCACGACCTCCCGTAAGACTCACTCCGGGACGGCGCCCGGTTGAGCCGAACGGGTGAGCGCGGCAGAGGCTACCAGGGCGGACTGACGGTGCGACGGATATCGGATCGTCGGATCCGGCGCGTCGGACCGCCCCGGGGCCCGGTCAGAGCGCGCAGCCCTGGGTGTCCACCCGGGCACTCGCGCTGCCGCCCTTCTCCGCGTCCTCCCGCACCTCGGCCGCGGTCAGCACGTACCCGGTGTCGGCGCTGTCCAGCGACTTGGCGAACACCACGCCGTAGACCTGGCCGTCCGGGGTGAGCAGCGGGCCGCCGCTGTTGCCCTGGCGGACCAGCGAGCGGACCGAGTAGACGTCGCGGACCACCTGGCCGCGGTGGTAGATGTCCGGGCCGTTGGCCTGGATCCGGCCGCGGATACGGGCCGGCTGGACGTTGAAGGCCCCGTTCTCCGGGAAGCCCGCCACGATCGCGCTGTCGTTGGTCCTCGCCTCGCCCGCGAACGACAACGGGGGCGCGTTCAGCTTGGGGACGTCCAGGACGGCGATGTCGCGCTGCCAGTCGTAGCGGACCACCGTCGCGTCGTACAGCTGGCCGACCCCGCCGATCTGCACGGTCGGCTCGTCGACCCCGCCGACCACGTGGGCGTTGGTCATCACCCGGTGCGGGGCGAAGACGAAACCGCTGCCCTCCAGGGTCTTGCTGCAGGAGGTGGCGGTGCCGACCACCTTGACCAGGCTCTGCTTGGCCCGCGCCACCGCCGGGCTGCCGGCCAGCGCCGGGTCGGGGGTGTCGACCTGGGTGATCGGCTCGTGCTCGAAGGGGTTGAAGACCTGCGGGAAGCCGTTGCGGGCCAGCACCTTGGAGAAGTCCGAGAACCAGTTCGGCGCGTCGTCGGGCAGCGCGTTCTGCACGCCGCCGAGGATCGCCGAGGAACGGACCTGCTTGGACACCGTCGGCAGCGACGCCCCGGCCAGCGCCGAGCCGATCAGCCAGGCCACCAGCAGCATCGAGACCACGTTCACGGCCGCGCCGCCGGTCGCGTCCAGCACCCGCGCCGGACGGCGGCCGATGTGGCCCCGGAGCTTCCAGCCGAAGTGCGCGGTGACCGCCTGGCCGATCGCGGCGCACACGATCACCACCACCACGGCCACCACCGAGGCCGTGGTGCCCGGGCTGAGGTGGTCGAGCAGCAGCGGCAGCAGTTGGACGGCCAGCAGGCCGCCGCCCAGGAAGCCGACCAGGGACAGGACACCCACGACGAAGCCCTGCCGGTAGCCCGACACGGCGAATGCCACGGCAGCGGCGATCAGCAGCACATCCAGGACGTTCACCCGGACACCCTCCCACGGCCCGCGGCCCGGCCGTGCAGACGGCCCCTCACGTGGGACCGGCGTCGCCGCCGGGCAGCGTCCGGGAGTGGTCGAGATCGCCCTGCACCAGGGCCAGCGCCTCGTCCGAGAGGTCGACGATCCGGGACGGGTCCCAGGGCAGCTCCAGCCCGCCGTGGTGCAGCACCCGGTCGATCACCCCGGCCGTGAACCCCCAGACCAGCCGCCCGGCCACCGCGAAGGCCGGCCCCACGTGCCCGGACGGGTGGCGCAGCCGCACCCGGTTCGCCGGGTCGGCCAGATCGGCGACCGGCACCCGGAACACCGCGCCGGTCTCGCCCTGGTCCACCGGCCGCACCGGCGACTCCTCGCGCCACCAGCCCAGCACCGGCGTCACCACGAACCGGCTGACCGGGATGTACAGCGCCGGCAGCACCGCGAACACCTGCACCCCGGCCGGGTCCAGCCCGGTCTCCTCCCAGGCCTCGCGCAGCGCCGCCGCGACCGGGCCCGGGCCGTCCGGGTCACCGTCCTCCGGATCCAGCGCGCCGCCCGGGAAGGACGGCTGCCCGGCGTGCGAGCGCAGCGAACGGGCCCGCTCGATCAGCAGCAGGTCCGGCCCGTCCGGGCCCTCGCCGAACAGCATCAGCACCGCCGCCGCCCGGCCGCCCTCCACCGGCGGCAGGAAGCGGCTCAGCTGCTCCGGCAGCACCCGCTCGGCCGCCTCCCGCACCGGCTCCAGCCAGGCCGGCAGGCCGTCCGCCTCGACCACCCGCACCGCCGACGGCTCCGGCGTCCGCCGTGCCTCGCGGGTCACTCGCCCACCGCCAGGTCCGCGATCCGCCCCTGGTGCTCGGCGGCGTCGGCCCGGGCGGCGGCCTCCCCGGGGAAGTCCCCCGGCGGCCTCAGCCGCTGCCCGGGCTGCCCGCCCAGCTCGTACTTGAGCAGCTTGCGCGCCTTCTCCGGGTCGGTCTCGCCCTCCCCGTACGACGGGCAGAGCGGCGCGACCGGGCAGGCGCCGCAGGCGGGCTTGCGGGAGTGGCAGATCCGGCGGCCGTGGAAGACCACCCGGTGCGACAGCATCGTCCACTCCGACTTCGGGAAGATCTCGGCGACGGCCGCCTCGACCTTCACCGGGTCCTCCTCGGCCGTCCAGCCGAACCGCCGGGCCAGCCGCCCGAAATGCGTGTCCACGGTGATCCCGGGCACCCCGAAGGCGTTGCCGAGGACCACGTTGGCGGTCTTCCGGCCCACGCCCGGCAGCGTCACCAGGTCGTCCAGGCGGCCCGGGACCTCGCCGCCGAAGTCGTCGCGCAGGGCGATCGAGAGGCCGATCAGCGACTTCGCCTTGTTCCGGAAGAACCCGGTCGGGCGGATGACCTCCTCCAGCTCCTCCGGGTTCGCGGCCGCCATGTCCTCCGGCGTCGGGTACTTCGCGAACAGCGCCGGCGTCGTCTGGTTCACCCGCAGGTCCGTCGTCTGCGCCGACAGCACGGTCGCCACCAGCAGCTGGAACGGGTTCTCGAAGTCCAACTCCGGATGCGCGTACGGGTACAGCTCCGTCAACTCGCGGTTGATCCGCCGCGCCCGCCGCACCATCGCCAGGTGCGACTCCGGCTTCCCCGGCTTCACCCCCGGCACGGCCTTCGCCTTCGGTGCCGCCGCCCGGACCTTGCTCTCTGCCATGCACGAAGGCTACGCCGAACGGCCGACGGCGGGCAGCGGATCACCGGAGCCCGCGGGAGCCGCGGACCCGCCTTCGGATGGGCGCGGTCTGGTGGCTCGCGACGGCGGGCTGCCCCAGGCTGAGTGCTACGACGACGCGAGGTGCCCATGTTCGACGAGAGCTTCGCCTTTCCCAGCAGCCTGCTGCGCCCGGTGACCGGTGCCACCGGACGCGTCGCGGTGATCGGGGCCGGGGTGGCGGGCCTCGTCGCCGCCTACGAGCTCCAGCGCCGGGGCTTCGGCATCGTCCTGTACGAGCGGTCCAACCAACCCGGCGGACGGGTGCGCACGCACCGCTTCTGGGACGGCACGCACGCCGACCTGGGCGCCATGCGCATCCCCGGGAACCACCACTGCGTCCTCCACTACGTGTCCCAGTTCGGCCTGCGGACCAGGCCGTTCGTCAACTTCAACCCGGACGCCTACTACCACCTGCGCGGCCGTCGCGCCCGCGTCCAGGAGGTGCACGCGCTGCACCCGGCGTACGCGCTGCGCGCCGCCGAGAAGCAGGACCCGGTACGGATCCTGGACCGGCTGCTGACGGCCGCCTGGGAGACGCTCACCCCCGACCAGCGTCGGCGGGTGCTGGACGGCCACTGGGACGACCCGGCGCTCGACCGGCTCGTCTCGGTGTCGCTGTGGCAGTACGTCCACGAGCACCTGTCGCAGGACGCCTGGGACCTCCTCGGCCACGCCAGCGGCCTGGTCCACTACGAGCAGTCCTCCCTGCTGGAGGTCCTCGTCGACTACTTCGGCCTGTTCCACGCGGGCCAGGTGGAACTGGTCGACGGCACCGACCGCCTGGTGCACGCGTTCGTGCGCCGGCTGCGGCCGAGGACCCTCCAGCTGTCCACCCAGATCGACGAACTCTCGCTGACCCGCCGGGGCGTCCGGGTGCACGGGCGGCGCCTCGGCGGCACGATCACCGAGGACGTCGACTTCGTCGTCTGCTGCGTCCCCGTCCCCGCCCTCGACCAGATCAGCTTCCGGCCCGGCCTGCCCCACCACCAGCGCCACGCGATCCGCGGCATCAGCTACGCCAGCAGCACGAAGACGCTCGTCCACACCAAGCGGCGCGGCTGGGAACTGGACGACCGGATCTTCGGCGGCGGCAGCTTCACCGACATGCCGATCCAGCAGTGCTGGTACCCGTCGGACAACGCCCGGCCCGTCGACGGCCGGACCAACGGGAGCACCGTCGGCCGGCGGCGCTGGGCCGCCCGGGACCCGCAGCGCTCCCACGAGCCCGCGGTGCTCGTCGGCGCCTACCTGTGGGGGGCCAACGCCCGCCGCCTCACCACCCTGCCGCCGGCCGACCGCGACCTGCTGGTCCTGAAGTGCCTGGAACGGCTGCACCCCGGCATCCTCCGCGACGCGGACGACATCGTGCACTGGAACTGGGACGACCAGGTCGGCATGGGCGGCGGCGCCTTCGCCCACCTCGCGCCCGGCGAGCACACCCGGTACCTGACCGGGCTCGGCGCCCCGCACCCGACCGACGACCCGAGGATCTTCTTCGCCGGGGAGCACCTGTCCGGAGCGCACGCCTGGATGCAGGGCGCCGCCCAGTCGGCCCTGGCCGTGGTCGGCCGGCTGATCGACCGGGGGCGGCACGCCGACGACACCGCCCGGCTGCGGACCGGGTGAGCGCGGCACCGGCGCCCCGGCGCCGAACCGGCGAGGAGAGCGGCGGCCCGGCGACGGGGGCGGCGCTGCACCGCGACGACCTCGGACCGCTGCTCGCCCCGGCGGCGGCCGCGACCGAGCGGATCGGGCTGGAGATCGAGAACGGCATCGTCGACCCGGAGACCGGGCGGGCCGCCCCCTACGAGGGAAGGAACGGCGTCCGGGCCGTCCTGGAGGCCGTCCTCGCCGAATGGGGCGGCACGGACCGGCGCGACAACGGCCGACTGACCGGCGTGGGCCTGGCGGACACCGCCCAGATCACGCTCGAACACGGCGGCCAGGTCGAGTACTCCTCCGCCCCGGCCGCCGACCTGGCCACGGCCGTGGACGACATGCGGGCCACGATGGAGCGCCTCGCGGAACTCGTCGGGCGCTTCGGCCTGGCCCTCCTGCCCGGCGGCAACCTCCCCTTCGACCGGCTCGACACCGTCTCCTGGGTGCCGATGCTCCGCGGCGCCGTCATGCGCGACTTCTTCGACCGGATCGGCGAGGCCGGCAGCGGGGCCCCGAAGATCATGTCGATGTCGCTGTCCACCCAGGTGCACCTGGACTACCTGTCCGACGAGGACTTCACCCAGAAGCTGCGGATGCTGACCGCCGCGTCCCCGGTGGTCGCCGCACTCCTCGTCAACTCGCCGCTGCAGGGCGGCCGGTCGAACGGGCTGCTCTCGCACAGGTCGCAGAACTGGCTGCGGATGGACCCGCGCCGCTGCGGCGTCCTGCCGCCCGCGCTGCGGCCCGACGTGAACGCCGACGACGTCATCGACTGGGCGCTGGGGATCCCGATGATCTACTACCGCGGCCCGGACGGACGGTACCGGCTCGCCCCCGACCGGCCGTTCGCCGAGATCCTCCGGCAGGGCTTCGACGACTGCAGCATGCCGACCTTCGACCACTGGGTCTCCCACATGTCGCAGATCTGGACGGACGTCAGGGTCCGCCGGACCCTGGAACTTCGGGCCGGGGACGGCCCGCCGTACCCGCACATCCCGGCCGTGCCGGCGCTGTGGGCGGGGCTCGCCTACCACCCCCCGTCGCGGACGGCGGCCTGGGAACTGCTGCGCCACCACGGCGTGGCGGAGCACCGCGCGGCGAAGGCCGCGCTCCCCGCCGACGGCCTGGACACCATGCTCGGCGGCGAGCGGGTCCGCGAACTCGCGGCGGAACTCGTCCGGCTCGCCCGGGCGGGCCTGCGGGCCCGGGTCCGCGCCGGCCTGGAACAGCCGAAGGTGCTGGACTACCTCGACCCGCTCGACGAGGTGCTGCGCACCGGGCAGACCTTCGCGGAGCAGTGCACGGCCCGCTGGGAAACCGACCTCCGCCGCGACCCCCGCCGCTACGTCGCGGCCTTCCGCGTCTGACGCCCCGCGCCCGACACGGCCGCCCGGCACGGCCGCTCGGGCGCGGTGGAGTTCTTCGGTCGAAGGGCCTTCCTCGCCCGAACCGTCGCGGGTTAGCGTGACCGGCGGCGGCCGGCCGGCCGCCGCCCCGGCCGGGGGGGCGCCCCCCCCCCCCCCCCCCCCGGCGAACGGGAGAGCCCGAACGAAAGCGCGCACCACCCCCCCCCCCCCGGGGCCCGC